>NZ_CEEDOX010000008.1:143311-234546 GCF_979256535.1 Methylobacterium sp. AC690
AGGACCGTCTCGCCCAGGACCGTCTCGCCCAGGACCGTCTCGCCCAGGACCGTCTCGCCCAGGACCGTCTCGCCCAGGACCGTCTCGCCCAGTGAGGGTTCGTTCGACGGGATCTCGGTCAGGGCGGCTTCGGCCGTCTGATCGGCGGCGGTGTCCACACCGGCGGTCTCGGGTGCCGGCGGCAGGGTGATCTCGATCACGGTCTCACTGCTGCTCCTGGCGGATGCCGTCGTCTCCTTGAGCGCGCGGGCCAGCGTGAAACGGCGGGGCGTGGAAGCCGCCTTCTCCCGGTGGTTCGGATGGAACGCGCGTAGAGCATGGAAACCGGAGTCCCGCGGCACCAGGATGGCTACAATCTGGGGGTGTTCTCCTGTGAGATGGAGGACGGCAGCCTCGACCTGCTCGGCGTACTTTGCAATCAGGGCATCCACGGTGACATCGGTCCAGGCCGACAGGGTCATCGGGCTCAACGGCTTCGTCGTTTCAGCAATCGTGCTGACGTTCTGGGTCACGGCAATCCGGCGGTGATCGCCTTTGCATGTGGTGAGCCGCGCCTGTTCGAGGCGTTGTAACAGGTTCTCCGTGAAGATTTCGGGATCGCCCAGGAGGATGCGCGAGGCCGTCGCATCCGTCCCACGCGGGGCCAGTACCTCGGGCACTGCGCTCCCCACCTGTCTGCGGGTCAGCATACGAAACGTAAATTTGAGATCCTCAGCACCCATGGCTCGCTCCCTCGTCGACGCTTCATTTCGCGACGCGATCGACGAAAAAGAGAAGAGCCTTGGGATGATCTGATCCCTCGGGAGGAAAGCCCGAGTCTCAGCCTCGTAGTGAGTCATGCAGGCTCGGGGTCAGACCCCGAAAAAAAGTTTTGCGCGCCCTTCGCAGCACCTCGGAAGCGCGCCTCAAATGCTCGAGAACCCACCAGAAATTTTCATCCGACGCACTCCGTTCGTGACCTCGACGGAGGAGCAGCACGAGAGCCGAACTGGGCACCCGTGCGATTTTCAAGCGATTTGGCCAGGCTCCATGGGTCGACCCCTGGAGCCCTCCATGAGCCTCTTTGCATTCGTCCGCGCTGAAAAAATTTCTGACCTCCCCGAACTCGGGCGCATCGCCTCGCACGGACGCAGGCTCGATCCGACCGGGAAACGCCGGTCCGACCCCGCCCGGACGCCCTTCACTCCAGCGGGCTCGCGATACCACCCCGAGGACCCATTGAACTTGGTCGCGGCCTTTCATGCGGCTCGGGCAGCAACGGGGGCGGTGCCGTATGGCAACGCCGCCATCGGATTGCATCTTCTGGTTGGAGTCAGTCCCGATATCATTCGCGAGGCTGGGGATCTGCACGACCCGGCCAATCCGATGAATAAGGCGCTGATCGAGCAGGCCATTGCCTGGACCGACGACGTTTTCGGCGCCAGCTCACTGCTCGCCTGGCGCCTGGATCTAGACGAGACCGGAGGAGGCGTCATTGATCTGATCCTGATGCCCACTCGCGTCGCTCGTATGAATGCGTCGACCGAAAAAACCATCATTTCCGTCCACCACGCTCTCGAGGCCGTGCGCATCACTCATGACACTCGGACGAGTTTTGCTGCTCTCCAAACTTCATGGGCTCAGCACGCAAAGATCCACCTTGATGCTCGGCTGCGCCGCGGTGAGCCCAAAACTGAGACGCGCCGCGAGCACATCCCGCCCGACATTTACCGGAAGATGTGCGAACTGACGGCGGCCCAGGTGGAGAGCGATATGTCGGCGCGTGAGGACGATCTCGCCGAGTTGGAAGCGCTCGCGGAGGAAGCCATCGTGGCGGCCGAGCGGGCCCGGGCGACTGCCGAGAACCGGTCCGCGGCGTTGCGAACCGCAATGCTCCAGCAGAGCGCCCGTGTGCAGGCGCAGGTCGCCGCGACGGTGCAGGCGCTGGCCCTGGGCGTCCGGGCGGTGCTCGACGGCGACATCGTCGATGTGCACTACAATCCGGTCGATCGCCGCCCGAGCCTGATCCCCCGTCACGACCTCGATGAGAACGCCTGGAACGAACTCCTGACTGCCCTCGCGCCGGGTTGGGATGCCGAGCTCCTCGCCGTCCTCGAAGATCTCCTCAATGGGCGCGCGCGGACGGAAACACACGACGAGGCATACAGGACGTCGGCCCCTTTCTATCGCTAGGCAAAAGGAAGGCGTCCGGGTTTGGACTTCCCATCGTCACGTCGTCGAACGCAAGTGGATCGCCTCGACGTGCGTGGCCAGAGCTGGATGCGCGTCACCGACGTCTCGGTCCCACATCAGCAAGCTCGGCAACGACCGGCTATAAGCCTTCGCGTAACCGAAGGCCTGCATCCTGACGGCGAGCCACGTTGCGTACCGGCTCGTCTGTGAGATGGACGAACCGCCCCGCCAGCCCGTGAGCAGATCGGGCGGCGGGACAGCTTCATAGAACGTTAACCATAGCGACCCCATCTCAGGGCCATACCGATCACGGCTCTACGGCCCGATCGGATGCGGCCACGATGTCGGGATAGGGTGACGCCGGATGTACGCGCACCCCGTCTCAGCGTCCGTGGCCGTTGCTATGTCCGGCATCAGCGCAACCTTAACGGTTTGTTGCCGATGCTCGTTCAGGATCCCTCAACTTCTCGAGGATCCTGACCCATGCGCGTGCTGCTGATTGAGGACGACGCCTCTGTCGCGCGGAGCATCGAGCTGATGCTCAAGTCCGAGAGCTTCAACACCTACACAACGGATCTCGGTGAGGAGGGGATCGATCTCGGCAAGCTGTACGACTACGACATCATCCTGCTCGACCTGACGCTGCCCGACATCTCAGGCTACGAGGTCCTGCGGTCCTTGCGGGCGTCAAAGATCAAGACGCCCATCCTGATCCTGTCCGGCATGGCCGGCATTGAGGACAAGGTGATCCGCGGCTGCCCCTGCAAGCTGCCATCGCGCTTAATGCTGAACAGGACCGTGACCTCAGAGCCCGCTGACTCTGCGGGCCCGCCAACCGATTGAGAACAGGAGCCGAGCAGATGCCACAGTTCATTGAGGGTCGACGCGGGCTCAGCATGGGTGTTTGGCGCAGCTGCAAACACGAGCAGCATTGCGAGCAGTAGAGGGCGCATAGGGATCTGCCGCCGATCAACGAGCCTGAGGCCTCGAGGGCTGAACCTCACGAAGAGCTTCGCCGAGATCGTCGTCCTCATCGTCACCGGGCTCCTCTGTCGAGTACCCGTCCCTGTCGGGAGCCGACAGCTCTCTTTGACCTCGCGGCTTACCATCCAGACCCAGATCACGCTCACGCTGCGTACGAGGAGCTTCTCTCATACTCGTATCGTCGGAAGGGGGCTGAAGGCCTTGCGCTCCAGCCTGGGCGGCCATGAGCAAGCTGAGGCCTGCCAGTGATAGGACGGCGAGTTTCATGAGTGTGCCTCGGGGCGATCGAATGACGCCTGTCGGACCGTTACTCTGGATGAGGCTCTCGCGTCCCTACTCATCCTGGCTCGGTCGCTACGCGAGCAGCTCGTCCAGAACGGCTGCGAGGATCGCCCAACCGAACTCATCCGCCCGATGGATAGCGTGTGATCGATCAGCGCCAGCACCATGGGCCAGGTTCGCAGTCCCAATCACAATCGAGAAGATGCCGCCATAGGCCATGACGGACAGACGGCCTTCCGGCAAGACTAAGCGTGCCAACAGGAGGGCTGCATCAATCCAAGCCTTCGCATCAAGGAGGATCGCGAAGCGGGCTTTCGTATCAGGCGATTGCTTGCCGGTGCAGGCAAACCACCCCTGGGCAAAGAGTGCGCGGTCTGGACCAGATGCATCCGCGACGCGCTCCCGTAAGCTACTGAGGAGGGCTGGGTCTCTCACGCTGAGCGCCGGTCTCGATCCGCTATGTGAGACGCCAGTCATCAAAGCAGCTAAGTGCATGAAATGATTGGAGCGGGCGATCGGGATCGAACCGACGACATTCAGCTTGGGAAGCTGACGTTCTACCACTGAACTACGCCCGCACGACGCGGAGTGGAGACCGCGGCGGTGGCCGCGACGACCACCAGCGGGACCATATCAGACCCGCGCTCGTTGTCCACGGGTCGACGGCCTCAAGGATGCCTCGGGACGCGTTCACAAAACTAGGGGTTTCCGCTAGGTTCCCGCCGCCTTCCCGGCCCCGCCAGCCCATTCGCCCGTCGAGGTGTAGCATCGGCCAGTCTTTCTCCATTCGCTCCCATACAGGATACCAACCCTGCGCATGACGGCCCGCACGTGACGATGATCGACGAAACTCCTGTCTCGAGCCGGAGCGCCCGCCTCATTCTGGCCTCGGCCTCACCCCGGCGCCTCGCGCTCTTGCAGCAGATCGGCATCGAGCCCGATGCCCTGCTGGCAGCCGATATTGATGAGACGCCACGGAAATCGGAGACTCCGCGCGAGCTCGCCCGCCGCCTTGCGCGTGAAAAGCTTGCCGCCGCCGGGGCAGCAGCGCGGCGGCGGGATGACATGCGCGAGGCCTTCCTCATCGCGGCGGATACAGTCGTAGCGGTAGGACGTCGGGTGCTTCCTAAGGCCGAGCTGCCGGATGAAGCGGCCGATTGCTTGCGGCTGCTCTCCGGGCGCCAGCATCGAGTCTACACGGCAGTCTGTCTCCTCACCCCCCAGGATGTCCGTCGTGAGCGGGTGGTCGAGACCCGGGTGCGCTTCAAGCGCCTGTCTTCGCGAGAGATCGACGCTTACCTCGCTTCCGACGAGTGGCGCGGCAAAGCCGGCGGCTACGCGATCCAGGGGCTCGCCGGAGCCTTCGTGGTCAAGCTCGTGGGATCTCACAGCGCCGTGGTCGGGTTGCCACTCTATGAGACTGTCAACCTCCTCGATGGGGAGGGCTTTCCGGTCCGCAGTGCCTGGGGAGGCCCCGCATGAGCGATCCGAACATCGGCCGCAGACGCGCTAGTCCCGTCAAGCCTGACCCGTGTCCGATCTGTAAGAAGCCGTCCGAGCCTGCCTTCGTGCCGTTCTGCTCAACCCGCTGTGCCGACATCGATCTCGGACGTTGGCTGACCGACCGCTACGCGATCCCCACCGCAGAGGATGAGGACGAGGACGCCGATGGCGTCGATCCGCGCTCGGACCGGACTGTCTGAAGGTCGTCGCTCCGGCGCGGAAAGCGACCAGCAAAATCTCTTCCGATCGAGGCTGGACAGGCCGCAATCCACCCCCTATACCCCCGCTCCAGCCGGTGCCGCTCACGCGAACCGGCCGAGGCCCAGGTAGCTCAGTTGGTAGAGCATGCGACTGAAAATCGCAGTGTCGGCGGTTCGATTCCGTCCCTGGGCACCATCTAATTTCTAAGCCAAGGCAATCACTTAGCTTTCCGGTATTCCTCCCGCACCTGGGTCGATGGTGCGGGATAAATCGGGGCTTGCCGGGCCAAGCGAGCGTTGTCTGCGGTCCGTGTGTAGACCGCGCTTTCCCGGCTCCCGGGTGTCCATCCGTAAAGCGCATTTAGCTGCGCCTCTGTGGCTCCTGCTTCCGCGTATCGGCGTGCACCAGCCTTGCGAAGGCCGTGGGCGGATCCTGGCACCCCGGCATCGCGACAGACTGTCCTGAACCAATTTCCGAACGATTCTTTTGTAAAGGCTCGTCCGTGCTCGCTGATGATGAAGGCGAGATCGCCCGTTGGTGTCACTGCGATCGAATCAGCGAGGGCCTGCCGAATCGGCAAGGTCACCACGGCGCCGGTCTTTTCCGTTCGGATCGAGATTTCGCCATTCCGCACGTGCTGCCGTCCGAGCCTCGCAGCGTCCCCCCGCCTTAGGCCAGTGTAGAGCAGGATGTCGAAGGCGAGCCGTTGCCGGGTGCCGAGCGGCCATCGAGCCTCGAACCGGGCGAGTTCGTCCTCTGTCCAGCTATGGAAGCCGATGTCGTCGTTCTCGCCCGTCAGGAGCTTCACGCCTTCGGTCGGATTTACCTTCACGTGATCTCGGTCGATCGCCCACCCAAAGATGCCGCGCATGGCCTTCAGGAAGGTATTGGCGGCGTGAGGCTTGTCCCGGCGGCGATCCCTGCCGGCCAGAATGGTTTGTCGATCGATCGCCTTCAGCGGCTTTGCGCCTGCGATCTCCTCCACAGCACGATACACCGCATGGCGCTGTTTGCGCGTGGCGGTGCTGAGGTCGGACCATTCCGCGCTCGCTACGTATTTTGCGATGATCCAGGAGAGGGAGCCTGTCTCAGGCCCCTTCGTCTCGACAGGCGCACCCTCTACTGCCAAGCGGTAATCGCGCCAAAAGCCCTCTGAGCCGTAGGGCTCATTCATCCGGACTCGTTTGCCTTGTCCCTTCCGGACGTACCAAACAACGCGATCATGGCGCGTGGTTTCACGGACGAGATGAGGTGGGCGAGGGCATGGCATGTCGGGGATCATAGGAACGGCACCCGATCCTCGTTGGCAACCTCTGAGATTTCCGCTGGCTGATTTGACTGCCCTTGTTGGGAAGTCGTCTCCACAACAACGCCATCCGAGCGGACGACGATTCGGGTGACCGGTAGTCCAGCGGCGTGCGCAGCCCGAATCGCTCGAGCGATGTCGGCCTGAGTCACCGTTGCAGCCCGACGCGGCATACGGGGTTCCTTGAGTTTAAAAATGGGGAAAAGGCAGCATCAGTTGGCTTGCCCAAAGGGCCGTATTTGCTGCACTTACAGCCGGTGTCGCGCTTTTGTATCCCTGTCGTGGTTTCGTCCAAGAAAGCACCTGAGCAAATGAAGTGTCTGCATTGCGGGATTGCCTTTCATAATAATTGGCAGGAAGGAGCTATATTCAGAAATGGAACTTCTATAGGATGGCAGTACAACAGCGCTGATTGCCCCGACTGCAAAGAAATTACCATCGCTTTGCGTAGAGCAGTAAAGGGGACCTGGGCGCCGTGGAAAATAGTCCATCCTGTTGGGACCAATAGGGGGCCTGTTCCTGGCAGTGTTCCCGCCGCAATTTCTTCTGATTACATTGAGGCATGCGCGGTTTTGCCAATAAGTCCAAAGGCTTCGGCAGCCTTATCGCGACGGTGCTTGCAAAATATTTTGCGCGCCAATGGATATAAAGCTAAGGATCTTTCCAAGGAGATTGACGCTCTGCTGGCCGAGACAGATGCATCGAAAGCTGTCCCACAAGGTCTTAGAGATACTGTTGATAGTATTAGAAATTTTGGTAACTTTTCAGCTCATCCGGTAAACGACGTTACCTCGCTTCAGGTCATTGATGTCGAACCGGAGGAAGCTGAGTGGTGTCTAGAAATTCTTGAGGAGATGTTCCAGCACTTCTATGAGCGCCCCGCTCAAGCGGCTGCTCGTAAAGCTGCTTTGAATGCAAAGCTTAGCGCCGCGGGAAAGCCAGCCGCTAAATAACCGTCGGGATAGATGTAGATAGAGCGCATATGAAAGGGGTGCGGATGAAGACGGCGTTTTTGCTTATGGCTCAGTATGACTGCGCTGCGGTGATACCAATTTCGTTCGTCTGCCGAGATTACTTCTCACACCTCAGCCCGGAAAACCTGACCCGGAAGATTTCGGCGGGCGATTTAGATCTTCCGTTGGTCAGGATGGACGATGGACACAAGACCGCTAAAGGTGTCGCCTTGATGGATCTCGCTGCGTATTTAGATCAACGCATCGAAGCAGCGCGGAAAGAGTGCAAGCAACTTTGTGGCTGAGGCGCCCTCAGACGGTGCTGTACCTCCGAAGAACGCCCTCCACGATCGGGCTCAGACCTAGGACAATGCACGTCCTGCCAAGGGCCTGATCGAGCCGCGGCTCTATCTTCCAATCGTCCTCGCCGCGTATGGGGATGAGTGCCAGCGTGCCGAGGGAGTCGAGACCACCACCCTCGCGGAAGTGCAATTCTACATATCCTACAATGGCGCCAGACAGCATTGCACCATTGCCAGTGATGGTCAGGCCGACGGTCGCCATCTCGGTAATCACGGCGACGTGCAGAGCGTCCGACAGGCCGTATGTCCGAACCTTGCCACGTCCGACCGCGCGAACCTTGAGTGCCTCTCGGTGCTGCCAGCGTTGAATGCTAGCTACGCTGGCCCCAGAGATTTTGGCCAGTTCCTGGAGGCCGAAACGCTTCCGACCGATAGGCCAATGCATCGTCTCACCCTGTGATGGTCGCTCTGTAGCCAATGATGCGGAGGAAGGCTTCGCTGTCCGGATCCCGGGTACCGGTGTCCGCACCATCCTGGAGGAGGGTAATTCGCTCATCGCCAGTGCCAGCATGTCGAACGCCCTTTAGTGCGGAGATGACGGTATCGGCGAGCCGGTCGGCCTCCAGGTACGAGGCGGCAGCGCACAGAATGTTGAGGGTGGCATACCGCGCCGGCAGAGGTCCGCCCGCGCCATAGTGCTGCCGACCGGTTGCCTGACGGACCACGATCCGGGGAAGCTCGCTGTCCGGCGTCAACTCAGGCTCGATGCGGTCGCCCACGATCGCGCCAACGGCTGGAGATGCCAGGAGCGCGCGGACAGTGAGGACAGTGGCAGAGCTCACGTCAGCGCCCCTGGTGCTGTTCGAGCACTCGGCTCATCGCGATTGTTTGCGAATCCATCCTGAACACGTGGTCCCCCACATGGGAAACGCGCACGTCGAAATGGCAATGGATCTCGATCCCGGCCTGCTGGAGGTTATTGCAGAACGTGTAATCCTCGCCGAGCACCATATCGGTTTTAGGGTCCACCGACATCGCGCAGAACTGGAAGTAGCTCATCCCAGCGAGGAGATTGACCGGCCGGCGCCCTGCGCGCTGAAAACTCTCCTCCAGCCGGGAAATGGCAGCGCGTTTCATCAGGAGGAAGCCGCCCGGGACGTAGCTGCATTTCGTCAGCCCTTGACCGTTCTCCGGGCGCGTCAATTGCCGGATGGGGAAACTCCGGGTCGGATAATTCGCCGAGACGACATCGACATCTGATTCGAGCAACCGCTCTACGTCGGCGAACTCGAACCCCATATCCGAGTCCAGGATCAGGATGTAATCGGCGTCCGTGTGCAGCATGAAATTGCCCAGGAGCACGGATTTCCCGAGATCCACATAGGGGCAATCGCTGTAGAGGAACGTCTCGAGTTCGATGCCTCTCTCCGCGCACCCCTTCATGAGCGAGAGCAAGCCCATGCAGGTGTCGGATCGCATCTCGTGCCGATAACAGCACATACCAACGTAGAGCGTTATTCCAGCAAGGTTCACGGGCATACCTCCTTGGGGGATTTGGTAGTTCAGGCGGTGAGATCAGGCGCCTCTCAGGCGACCACGCGCACTGACGCCTTCTGCGAGGGCTCCGCGATCTCTCGCGACACGGCCGCCCATTCGGCGTTCGATCATGTCGGCGATCACCTCCATGCTCCCGTCCGGTCGGCGCTCCTGGCGGACGTTGCCCACCTTGTCGCCGCCGGGGGCCTCGTTGATCGTAATCCCGAGGGGCGGCATCGAGGCTGCACTACCGGCGGCCGTGGCCTGCATGGAAGCCGTCGAGGCGGCCATCATCGCCGGCATCGAGACGTCCGAGCCCGCTGCCGCGATCCCGCCCCGCGCAAAGGCCGGCAAGCGATCGGCGTTCATGGCTTCGATCAAGGGGCGGTGCCGGGCGGTGGCGCTCGCCTTCACAATCGACTCGCCCTTTGAGACACGAGCCAAGATGCTGTCCGATGTTCCGGTGCCCGGCCCATCGATGATCCCGAGCGCCGAGACGCCGGATGCGAATGTCGGCAGGGTGGTGAGGCCGAACAGGCTTCCGACGTTCAGGCCCTTCATGGCCTCGCCGATTCCGCCACCGCCACCGAATAGGCTGGAGAGGGCGCCGGTCCCGCCGCTCTTTCCAAAGAGGCTGTCCACCAGGGCGTTGATGGAATTATCCGCCAGCCTGTCGAGCACGCGGCCCAGCGCGTTGTTCAGGATGTCTAGGGCCGAGGCTCCATTCTTGATGTCGTTGTAGAAACCGCCGAATACCTCCCGGGCGCCGGAGCGCAGGTTCTCCTGGCCCTCGCGGAGATCGTCAAGCTTCTCGCGCTGCTCTGCCAAGGCGGTTGACGCCTCCCTGATGCGCTTGGTCTGCTCATCGGTGAGTTTCGTGCCGTTCTGTTTGGCGATCTCCTCCGCCTTGGCGAGCTCGATGGAAATCCGGCGTTCGACAGCGCTCTTGCCGTAGGCGTCAGCCTCCGCCTTCAGCGCGGCCGCGGACTGTGGCTTTCGACAAGGCGCAACCGGATTTCGGAATTGCGGTCCCGTTGCAGGGAGGCGAGATCGGCCACGTGGGCCCATTCCGGCGTCATGGCGTGCTCCAGGCGTGCAGAGGCGCCGTGCGGCATGACCGAACGGTGCGAGAAGATCGGGCGAAGGGGGTGGTGTCAGTGGCGAGCAGGCGCCGCGGAATCACAGCGTCGTTTTGAGCGCCGTCCGCAGGTCAACCGCGTCCGCATCCTGAGCGAGGCAGGATTCAGCGTAGGCGCGCCACCTGGACGTATCCCACTTGTTCGGGAATGGCTTGGCTGGCGGTAGGAAACCCACGACCCTCGCACGAGCACCGCATCCACAGGCGCAGCGCTGATTCAGACCACGGGCAAGGAATGCGTGGATCGACCGATCGGCACGAGATCCACTCCTGCGTGAAGGTGCCGGCTTGGCAATCGCGATGGGCATTGGCGATCTCCAGACATGCAGAAGCACCACGCGGCGAGGCCGGGCGGTGCTGATGGTGCGATGATGTTAAGGAGCCGCGGTGCCTCAGGCGGAATTCGCGGTGTGCTTAAACCGTGCCTTGAATCGCCTGGAGGGTCAAAATCCAAAATGCGCTTTGTGATCATCCATTTGCAAAACGTTCAAGCGGAAGTCATTGCGGCGCCGATGTGAACGCCGCTACCTGTGGCGCAGGCGCACACCCCAATTATCTTACTGGAGGTACGAGGATGAGGTGAAACGCCTTAGAGGTACGGCCTTCCGGTAGCCCCTTCCTACGCCTCCAACGGAACTGCGCTTAGAGGAGCGCAATCTGCGCAGAGCAATCGTCGTGATGTCTGATCCTGATATTCTGCGATCTCTCCACACTCGCAGAACCTAAGTCTAAATTGCCTACGTGACGGATCCTCACCGGGGCCGTCTGCTACACCCTCGACCGTTCCAGGATTTTTCCAGGATTCTTCAAGGATACATGGGGCCTCATCCTCAGACCCCTCGGGGGTTAGAGTGACTGACCCCTTAGGGGTCTCATCCTCAGGCCACCATCCCTCGATATCGGACTGAGCTTCAGACCCCTTGCCGCCCCGACGCCTCCGCGGTGCCTGTTCAAGCACGAAGCTGTTCACACACGGCCGAATTACCCGCATCCGCTTGCCCAGCACAATTTCAGAGACCCTAATTATGTGGCCAGTACGCTCGAGGTTGATGAGCCCACTCTTGATGCTCGAGACGCTCATCCCGGTTCGCCGTGCGAGTTTCTCTTTCGTCTCCCAGGCGCGCGCATCTTTGCTGTGAAATGAGAAAACCAAGGTCCACGCAATGCGAAGAGCGGCTTTGGTGAGCCGCACATCCGCCATCACGTTTAGAGACCAAGCTTCCATGTGTTCGAGCTTCTCACCGGCCGGCCATCGAAGTAGCTCAGGCGATTGTATCGCATCCATCCTGGATGTCCCCGGCAGGGGCGACGCGAGCCCCCGGAGCGTCAGCAATCCCGTCGCGGCGGGTCAAGCCTTCGGCGGCCTCAAGAGCCGCTTGCAAGCTACGGATGAGTAGGCGAGTTTGGTTCGGGGTGAATTCTAGAAAGCGCTCTGGCAGACCGCGTGTGTGAATCCGGAATTCTACGCGGGGCTGTTCACCAACCGCTATGCCCGCGACGATCGCGGAATAGCCCGAACACCCATTGATTTTGGTCTTGGCAGCTCTCTCACGGGGCAGCGTCATGTTTCCACCATCCTCGTACGTGCTTCCCCTTTCACATGCGATGCAGCCAGATCCGTCGTCGTGACAGATCTGACTGCATCGAAACTCAGAGGTCTGATAGTGCCTCGAAACCTAATGGAGTGACGCTACAAACGGTGCGAGCAATGCGAAGGACGATATAAACCCGTCTGCATAATCACCGCTCACTCCGCCCGAGTTAGCGCCGAACATGAGGGTCTCAAACTTATCTAGCGGCATCGTACAGACCCCGCCGCGAGCCACAAATTGAGCCGATCGGAGCTCAATCAGGAACGCTGCCCTGTTGCGATCCAAGGCCGCCAGCAGGCGTAGCATTTCTGGGCGATCGCGAATGTCCCAGAAGGCGACACGGGTACCATCGCAGTGCCCGCACGCTCGTTCCTCACGGGGCGAGGTTTCCCAAAATACAGAGACCTCTTCGATGTGGGCAGTCTCAAACGGGCGCATCATCTCAAATCCACGTTCAGCGTTGACACCTAACGCTAGACGCTGAATTAAGCCGTTGTCAACGGTCACCGTCTATGGTGAATGGTGACCGTGTTTCTGAGGTGGGTCTATGACGCTGACAGCCGAGCAATGCAGGGCGGCCCGCGCCATGCTCGACGTGAAACAAATCGAGATTGCTAAGGAGGCTGATCTGAGCGAAAGCACAATTCGCGACTTTGAGAAAGGCCGGCGCATTCCGAACATCAATAACTTGAAAGCAATAAGACTTGCGTTCGAGCAAAGAGGCGTTGTTTTTCTTTCTGATGGAGAAGTAACAGAAGGAGGGCCAGGTCTGCGGTTCAAAAATGCTATGGGATGATTGTTTCAAATCATCAAAGAATTAGATCATAATCATAAGTCTGAACGGGGTTGGATTTTGAGCATCGATGTGAGTTTTATGGCGAAGGGGATAGTGCGCTCGTTCGCGAAAATCCTGTTCTCCTCTTTTCGAATTTATTTCGTGGCCGTTGACGAGATAGCTCGAGCATTAATTCCAAATTATCGACGTGGTAGATTATTTACGGAATTACTAGAGGGGGAATTTCCAAAGGGTGGGGATCTCGATGAACGCATCAAAAAGATTGATGTCGCTCGCGACAACCTGCGGGATGCAATAAATGCGATAGACGAGTTACGTTCTCAGGCAGACGAAAATAAGCGAGAACTGGCGGATGCAATTGATAGGATCCAAAAGGCGGAAATAGAGAAGCAGCAAATAGGAACGCAGCTTGAGACATTGAAAAAAGTTGCGGAAGCTGACACCAATGCTTTCAGAAACATTGTTGGACTACCTACACGTGGCGACGTTTGGCGTGAAAGACTGTTAGGCTTCGGCAGCGGTATTTTAGCCTCTGTTATTGCGTCGGCGATATTTATATTTCTTCAGAAATTATTCTGAACGACCGAATTATGCTCCTGAAACTGATTGCATTCCTACGTCGGTGAGATTGACTGGAGATACCGTCGAAGCGAGGGGAGTGCTTGCTTTTGAGGTGAGGGGGAGTGCGAAAATAACTGATCTGATTCAAAGGCACTTAAACTCCCGCACCCACGTGTTCGGCCCTTGAAAAGGCTCAGGTATTTCAAATCGTCCCTGGGCACCATCGTCTTCCTGAATTGTAGCAGCTGCCGCATATTCCTACGTCAACCTCTCGTGGATGTGGTTGGCTGGAACTGGGTGGCGGTTAATAGGCCGGTCGAGTATTCTGTGCGGGCCGTATAGAAATTGCATTTTTCCGGATTGGCCGTTGGGCACGATCCGCTGCCCTGCTGACGGTTCCTGCTTTGAGCTGGCGCTGAGCGCCGACCCCCCCCCGGCGCGGGGCGGGGCGGGTGCATACTCAGGCATGTCACCACCTCGCTCTGAGCCTTCGCCGACCCGCTTGGCTCCTGCCTTGGCCGGCATCACCGTTCTGATTGGGTAATCCATCGCGAGGAGGGCGGCTTTGGCGTCTCTGACGCGGGTCCCGCCCTGCCTGACAAGGGAACGAACGGCGCGTAAGGGGCGTCATCCTTCGACTCTACCGAAGTCGAGGAGACTGATATGGACGATGATCGCGTTTGGTCGTTCGAGAAGAGCTTATGGACCGGCGACGCGGACCATTACCGCGAATTGGTCGATGATGAGTGCCTGATGGTCTTACCGACGCCGCCTTTCGTGCTCAGTGGCGCACAGGCGGTCGAGGCCGTTGCCGCGACACCGCGTTGGTCCAGCATCGAGATCACGAACTGCCAGATCTCCCGTCCCCAAGAAGGTCTCATCATCATCGCCTACCATGCCAAGGCATCGCGCGACGATGAATCGTACGAAGCCAATTGCACGTCGACCTATCGGCGGATGTCTCATGAGGTCTGGCGGGTCGTTCAACACCAGCAGACGCCGCCCCTCTCCATTCCCGCGGTCAACGACTGATCTTCACACGCACCGGCTCCCCGTTTGATTGGGACAAGTTAAGGGACCGAAGGCGATGATGCTGCGCGAGGCATCGCGTGAATGCACGATGCCCCGTCGACTGTCTTCAGCCGGCACCGTACCCACCCTCCTTGTTCGTTTGATGCCGATTGGGCGAGTGGTCGTCGTATCCGCCCGTTTCCGGGCCCTGATCACGAGAGGGCTCGACGCGGCCGGGTGAGGTCGGGCCGGCCTCAGCGGGATCATCGCTGGTCCGAGGCTCGACTAGGGATTTGCCTCTCGACGGGATCGCGTGCGCATCCGTTGATGCCTTGTCCGAACTCATGGTGCCCTCGCAGGTTCGTGCCACATACGGGGAAGAGGCCGCCGCGGATCGAGTTCCGTCCACCGCGGAGGCGCAAGACGTCGACTCGGCTGAGACAAGGCATGGACGCGGCGATGGTCAGTGGCTAGCGACAGCGGCAGGTGTTGCGCGTTGGCGACGGCATCGCTGCAACTGTGCGCATTGTGCATAGGAGGTCACCATCATCGCGATCGACATGTCATGAAGCCCAGCCGATGACGGGCTGGTTTGGACCATGGACATGAAGAGCGCTGGGTTTCATCGGGCAGCACAGGGCGCTGCGACTGCCGTCCTTCTGGTCCTGGCGTTGGGCAGCCCTTTCGCAAGGGCTGGTTCGGCGGCGCAACCGGGACAGACGGTGGGCCAGCTGCCTGGTGCGCCGTTGCTGGTGGGCCTGTATTTCATCAACACGTCAAGCTTCGGCTCGCGCGGCACGACTCCACGCTCCACCGACTCGAACATTAACCTACCGTCGTTCATCTGGGCGACCCCAGCAGAGGTGGTCGGAGGACGACTACAATTCGTTGTCCTGCAGCCGATCGTGGCGTCGAGCACTCGGGGTGCTGCCTATCAGAGCGGCTTCGGCCAGACGCTATTGGCTGCGCAGGTAGCCTGGAAGCTCGGGCATGATGTGAACTTCAGTTATCTCCTAGGCGCCTATCTTCCGAGCGACACCAAGATCGTCATCCAAAATCCGGTCCTGCATCAGCGCTTTGCCATCACTTACAACGGCGATGGATGGAACCTGACGGGAAACTTCCTCTATGGCACCTTCTTCGACACGCGCTCGTCGAGCGGGACATTCTACCCGGACTTCCTCAACCTTGATCTCACGGCCACGAAACATTTCGGCAAGTGGGAAGTCGGGCCAGTCGCCTTCGGATCGACCGATCTACCGACAAACAATTCAAGTTACGCGCGCCAGGGCCAAGTCGCCGTGGGCGCGCTTGTCGGCTACAATTTCGGCTCCGTGAACCTACAAGCCTACGTCACGCGCGACATCGTTCAGCACAACTATGCAGGCTTCGAGACCCGCGGGTGGCTGCGTGCCACGGTGCCGATTTACCAGGACAAGGAGCAGCCTGAGGGAGCTCGTCCCATCCTGCGCAAGTTCTAGGACGAGCCCGGTACGGGGCGCGCCGTCCTGCGCGAAATGCACGCAAGCCGACCCTCCTCGCGCAACGGCCGGCTCCTTTGCGCGTATTTTCCTCAGCGGGCAGATCGCCCGGTTCGACCAGGAGTCGGGTGTATGAGACACAAAGCTCTGCGGGATCAGGTCATCGTCATCACCGGGGCCTCCAGCGGTATTGGATTGACGACCGCACGAATGGCGGCCCAGCGGGGTGCCCGAGTTGTGTTGGCGGCACGCAGCACCGATGTCCTCGCGCGGGTGGTCAGCGAGATCGAGGCGGAGGGCGGTCACGCTGTCGCCGTGACAGCAGATGTCGGTCGGCGCGACGACGTACTGGCGATCGCCGACGAGGCACGAGCGAGCTTCGGCGGCTTCGATACCTGGGTCAACGTTGCCGGCCTGACGATCTACGGCCCGCTGAGCGCGATCGATTACGCCGATCACGAACGTCTGATTCAAACCAATCTCTGGGGCACGGTGCATGGCTCTCTCGTCGCAGTCGAGCACCTGCGCCGGCACGGTGGCGCCCTGATCAATGTCGGAAGCGTGGCCTCCGACCTCGCGTTCCCGTTCCAGGGCCTCTACGCGACCTCAAAGCACGCTGTGAAGGGATTTACCGACACCCTGCGCATGGAACTGATCGCCGAAGGCGCGCCGGTCTCGGTCACCTTGGTCAAGCCCGCCTCTGTCGACACGCCTCTGCCGAACCGTGCGCGCAACTACATGGACCGAGAGCCGACGCTACCCCCGCCGATCTATCCACCGTCCGAGGTTGCCAACGCCATCCTCCATGCGGCCGTACATCCGCAGCGGGACATCTTCGTTGGCGGCGGCGGCAAGATGTTCGTCATGGGCAAGGAGTTCGTGCCTGGCGCCTATGACGAACTCGCACCCGCGATCATTGCCTTGCAGAAGCGCTCCGAAACGCCACGGAACTCGACCGGCGCCCTGCACGCCCCTGTCAACGCTGGCGCGGAACGTGGCGATCCGCCGATCTACGTGATGCGCACCAGCGCGTACACACGCGCCACGCTGCATCCGCTGACGACGCTGTCGATCGCCGCCGGTCTCGCGATGGCGACAGCCCTGCTTCTCGGACGGCGTGTTCGACATCCACTGTGAGGCGGTCGACCTGAGCCCAGCTCAGGCTTCCGGATTGGTTCTAATAGAGAAGCGATCGCGGGCGGTGATCCGATCCGCCACGAGATCGTGGACTTCGCGCTGGTAGACCTCCCGGCAGAGGAAAGCGCGCTCGAGGTCGAGACGCTCTTCCTCAATGTCGATGTACCAGCAGCGTCGCCGCCCGCTCCAGCGGTAACTTCTCCCCTTCAAGACGTCTTTCGTGGAGATCGGAGAACCAGCGGCCCAAACCCGCACCGTCGGCTTGCGCGCGATCTCGAGCAAGCACGCAAGGACGAGGCGCCCAGAGGTTCTCAGAGGCGCTGCGAGGAGTGTCAGCAGTGCGTAGCAATCGTCAATGGCGCGGTGGCCCTTGTGGAAGTAGCCGTGATCGGTAAGCAGGTAGCCAAGCTTAAACCCCTCGTGGCCTTCTGCACGCCAGGGCACTTGATGGCAGGAGCAGGCCCAGTTTTTTTCCGCGAAGACCGGCCAGCGGGTCTCGCACATCTGTCGGTCGAAGCTGGCGTTGTGGGCGATTACCACGGCAGCGTCGGCCACCATCGCCGTTACAGCCTCGTCATCAATGCGCTGCCCGGCCAAATCGGTGTCACCGATGCCGGTCAGGCGGGTGATCTCGGGCGGGATAGGCCGGCCGGGGTCGTGGAGTTGGTTGAGCGAATCGAGCACGCGGTAGACTCGACCGCTCGCGCCGTACTCGAACTTGATCATGCCGAGTTCGATCACCGTATCGCGGGTGTGATCGACCCCAGTGGTCTCCGTATCGACGATCAGGCCGATAAAAGTTGGTTCAGTGGGAGGCTCGTCGGCATCCACGAAAGGCTTGAGCTGCCGAAGGACGCGGTAGGCACCTGTCGCCTCGAGGGTATCTGCAATCACATCTAGGGCGTGCGTCGGTGCCACGTTGTCCAAGCCCGGCTGGTCTCCGGTCGCGCGAACCGTGCCCGGGCGATCCAACGGAGAGCCTAGGCGCAGAACTGATCGGACTGAAAGTCATACCAACTTCGTATCCCCAGAAGATTGCCAGTGCTGCGACGCACACCCCGTTGCACAGTTGAGCATTGGCATGCCGTGGCTTCACCCTGCTAGCGCTCGGGCTTGTTAAGCCCAAGGTGTCCATGCGCTTCGACCGGCGTCATGCGCCGAATGGCATGCTCCGAAAACCCGAGGGTATGGAGATCGCCTCTCTGACGATTGGTGATCATCAGGGAGATTGCATGTGGGGCTGTGGAAACCTTCTTGTCGACCGACATCGCATTAGCGACGCGCTCGCTGAAGGCCACGCCCGCCGCGTCGCGATCGAGGAATCTCAGGAGATCGTCGTCGCCTTCTAACATCGTTCGATCCACTCATTCTGCATGTCGAAATTCAATATCTGCCACCGTGTCCCGTCAGTCGACGTCGACGTAAACCCGGGAAGAGCCAGCGCAATCCCGTCTCGCGCACTGTGACAACCGCGGCAACGTCGCAGTCCTCGCGAAGATCTCAGGCCTTCCCTGTCTTCACGGCCCCACGATGCCAAACCGCTGGTCGACGCGCTGCTCGATGAAATACGACGTCGCCCAGATCGCGAGACCGCCCAGCGCCAGCGCGACGCCGACCCAGCCGGTTGAGGGAAGGCCGTATCCGGACACGAGCGCGAACCCTGCCAGCCAGGGTCCGAGGGCATTGGCGACGTTGAAGGCGGAGTGGTTCAGTGCGGCAGCAAGAGTCTGCGCGTCCTCCGCGACATCCATCAGGCGGGTCTGCAGAATGGTGGCGAGTCCGCCTCCACAGCCGATGAGGAAGACGACGGGCCCGAGGGTCCAAAGGCTTCCTGCGGCGTATGGGTAGAGAGCAAGTGCGCAGGCGCTCCAGACCAGGGTCACCCCGGCCGACGGCATCAGCGTCCGATCGGCTGCCCACGCACAGACGAGGTTGCCGAAGGTGAGGCCTAGGCCGAACAGTGCAAGCATCGGCGGGATGGCACTCGGCGATGCATGGGTGACCTCCAGCATCGTCGAAGCCAGATAGGTGTAGACGGAGAACAGGCCACCGAAGCCGATCGCGCCGGTGGCGAGTGTCAGCCAGACCTGACCGCGCCGCAGAGCCCCAAGTTCCTTCAAGGCGCTCGCTCCCTGAGCCGGTGCGCCGAGAGGCGCATAGATCAGCACCAGGATTGCGGTCGCCGTGGCAAGGAGGGCTACGAGGGCGAAGCTCCAGCGCCAGCCGGCGAACTGGCCGATGCCGTTGGCCAGCGGCACCCCAACTACCGTCGCGACGGTCAAGCCAGCGATGATCCGCGACACAGCCTGCGAGCGCCGCTCCCGCGGGACAAGTGAGGCGGCGACCAAGGCAGCGACGCCGAAGTAGGCGCCGTGCGGCAGGCCGGCGAGGAATCGGAAGACCAACATCCAGGAATAACTCGGCGCCAACGCCGACAACCCGTTACCAAGAGCGAACAACACCATCAGGGTGACCAAGAGGGTCCGTCGTGCGACGCGGGCTGCCAGCACGGCGATGACGGGCGCGCCTACCACGACACCCAGGGCGTAGGCGCTAATTACATGGCCAGCCGTGGGGGCATCAATTCCAAGATCGGGAGCAAAGGCCGGTAGCAGGCTCATGGCGGCGAATTCGGTCGTGCCGATTGCGAAGCCCCCGGTCGCCAGCGCTACGAGGATAAGGGTCGGGTGCGACGCAGGCGCTGGGATGCTGGGCGCGTGATCCGCTACGGCCGCGGATTCCAGGGGAGATGTCTGTGGGAGATCGACGACGCTCATCGCAGGCCTATCTTGGACAGCTTTGGGTCAAGGCTAAACATGATGGTCCGACCTCGGATCGGGGCCCGCTGCGGCCTCGCATATGCGATCATAGTTTTGGGGTCCGGTATGGGAGGTATTCTCGCAATGGAGCCGCGATCAGTTCTTCGGCACCTTGTCCTTGCCCTTACCCGGGTTTGATGTGTTGACGAGTTCGGGCGATGCCTTGGCGCGGAGAGACTGGCGCTGGGCCTCCGGATCGATCCGCCGGACGCGAGTCAATGGTTCGAGGCGGACTGGACTACCAGTCTTCAGCGCCTCGACGATGCCTTCCAAAACGCGCACGTCTGCATAACCCTCTTCGCCATCAGGTTCGGGGTCGCGGTCGATCAGGATGCAGTCGGAGAAGTAGCGCAGTTCGCCGCCGAAATGGTCTGTGTTCTTGAAGGTCTCGTGCGTCTTGCTTTCACCGATGGTGACGGTGTGCGCCAAAGACTTGCCGTACATGTATCCGGGGTTCACCTCTATGCTGCCCTTCGTACCCACCACCGTGTAGGTGTCGAGCGTGTTGCCCACATAGGACAGCACGAACTGCGCCAGGCGGTCGCCCGGGAAGCGCAATGTCACCGCGACTGTGTCATCAAAGTCGCCGAGACCTGCTTCAGGGTGCCGTACGCCGACGGCGGAGACCACCTCTGTCGGCTCCGAGCCGAAAACGTAGCGGGCTGCGTTCACCGGGTAAGGACCCATGTCAAAGATTGGTCCGGCCTCAATACCACTGCGAGCCCGGTGGTTCTCGGGCGAGACCATTTGGGTGAAGGTCGAGGCAAAGGTCAGCAAGGTACCAAGCTTGCCCGAACGGATCAGGTCGATGGTCGCGAGGGTCGCGGGCTCGAAATGCAGCCGGTAGGCCACCATCAGCTTGGCCGGCGAGCGCTCCGCGACGTCCAAGATCTCACGGCACTTCGCTGCCGAGACCTCCAGCGGTTTCTCCACCAGCACATGGATCCCGGCTTCCAGGGCGGGAATCGCGAACTCCGCGTGGCGCCAGTTCGGGGTGGCGATGTAGATCGCATCGATCTTGCCCGAAGCGATGAGTTCGCCGAACTGCTCGTAGCCGTAGGATTCCGTGACGCCGTACTGCCTGCCGACACCCTGGGACTTTTCCGGATCACCTGTGACGAAAGCTACCACCTCGGAGTTTCCGGTGTGGGCCACACCCGGCAGCATCGCCTCCTGCGTGATATCGCCGAGTGCGACGAAAGCGTAGCGAACCTTCCGGGCTGCGGTGAAGCCGAGGGCGGATGCGAGGCTCATGCGGGTCTCCGGGTGGGAAAGCGAAGCGTGTCGGGCGTTGCGAACTCGGCCGGAGCCTCG
This sequence comes from Methylobacterium sp. AC690, assembly GCF_979256535.1. Taxonomy (NCBI): domain Bacteria; kingdom Pseudomonadati; phylum Pseudomonadota; class Alphaproteobacteria; order Hyphomicrobiales; family Methylobacteriaceae; genus Methylobacterium; species Methylobacterium sp. AC690. Next base: position 164,400 of record NZ_CEEDOX010000008.1, read on the forward strand.
TCGCGTTTTAGGACGGTGGTGTGCAATCAACTGCGCCCTGCGGCCAATGTTGCATACGGATGCAGTCAGTGGCACATGGATGCCTTGCGCTGGGTGCAGGTGGTTCACTCGGAGTTCGTCAGATGAGCAGGACGCGTCCGCCCTCGTCGATTGCTGTCGCCCGGTTGGCCGGCGTCTCCCAATCGGCCGTATCGCGGACCTTCACTCCCGGGGGCGTCGTCTCGCCGGCGACCCGCGCCAAGGTGCTGGCGGCCGCTTCGACGTTGGGCTACCGGCCAAACCTCCTGTCACGCTCCCTCACGACCGGGCGCTCCGGCATCGTCGCCGTAGCTGTCGGCGGCCTCTCCAACCCTTTCCACGCGATGGCGCTGGAGTGCTTCGCGACCGGCCTGCAACGGAGGGGACAGCAAGTCATGCTCGTCGTGGTCGAGGACGAGTGGGCGCTCGGCTCTGCCGTGGAACTCCTTTCAGGTTATCAAGTGGACGCGGTGCTCAGTTCGCTCTCGGTGAACGCTCGGGATGTCGCCGAGGCCCTGACACGTTTCAGCGTTCCCATCGTCACGATGAACTCCTCGGTGACCAACCGCTGGGTTCGGACGGTGGCGGCCGACGACCATGAAGCCGGCGCCGCAATCGCGAAGCATCTGTACGGGCAGGGCGCCCGTCGCTTCGGCTACATCGCGGGCCGCTCGGGTACGCTTGCCCAGGAGCGCCGCGAGGCCGGCTTTCGGCAGGGCTTGGCTGAGTTCGGTATCACGGACTGCGAACGGGCGCAGGGCAACCACCATCATAGCGGCGGGGCAGCGTCGGTCCGGACGCTCTATGCGTCTGGCACCGGGCCGGACGGCCTGTTCTGCTTGAACGACCTGACCGCAATGGGCGCCATCGACGCGTTGCGGGTAGAGTTCGGTTTGCGCTGTCCGGACGATGTATTAGTCGCCGGTTACGACAACATCGACGGATCAGCGTGGCCTCCCTACCGCTTGACCACGGTCGATGTGGGCATGGACCGTGTCGCTGCCGAAGCCTTCGCGCTGATCGAAGGGGAGGATAGCGGTCCACCAGAAGTCTTGGTGCAGCCCCGCCTTGTCCTGCGCGCCAGCACCCGCAGTTGAGCAGGCAAAGGCCGCTTTCTTGCTGATCAAGCGTTCTGCTCGCTGACGCCCAAGGTTTCGAATTGTAACATCTGCGTAGTTTGTCGGAGTCTTGCAACTTCGGCGGCTAAGTCCTGGAAGATGTCACCCCACCGCCCACGCGCCGAGTTGGCTCAGCACTGCCTTCGAGTGTGTTCAGTCAACCAACTTGGGAAGGGTGTCGTCTGCTCTCAGCGAGACACTGTGCGCCGCACCGGCCACGAAGTTGATCGTATCATTGGGAGTCGCGGGCTGCCGTATTCGCCTTCAGAATAGCTCGAATTGTCCAATCGTCGACCTCTGGCATCATTATGCCGAGCAGAACGATGCACGGCAACAGAGTGCACGCCATGTCGAATCCATCTCGACCATCGCCTGCCGTCCGCACCGGGAACCATTCCGGATTATGAAGCAGGCCATGAGGTTCTGCTTGTTCGCCTCACCGTTGTTGACGAGCACAAGCCCGCCGCCTGCCGATCTCGTACTTGGATCGGTCGTGGAACTCCGAAATGTTCGAATCCCCGACGGTTGGATGAACGGCCCCCACGGGCAGGATGAAGATCATGTCTCGCTCTTCTATACTTTCCGGACAGGGCCATATCAGTGAAGAAGGGCAGGCTTGAAATAGCAGATGCGCACAAAGTTGCGGAAGGCGGACGCGTGTCACGGTCGTCCAGCTTTCACTAAGAACAGAACTGTTTGACGCAACTGTCGCCGTGATGACCAAGTAGGATTTGATCACTCTTCCTCTGGTGGTGAGTTGGAGGTATTCCTCAGGCGAGCGATGTAGAAGAGGAGTTAGAGTCCGTCCGATAAGTCATGACGCTCGGCCGAGTCTTCGGACGAGGATCATGGCGGCGGCGGCCTGGAGGAAGGCCTGGGCCGAGGCGAGGGTCGCCTCCGGGGCTTTCCAAAGGCGGCGGTTGCGGTTGATCCAGCCAAAGAAGCGTTCGACCACCCATCGGCGCGGATGCACGGCGAAGCCAACCTAATCCTTGGGTTTTCGCACGATATCGACGGTCATGATGGTTGCGGTCGCGGGCCTGTCGCCCGCATAGCCTGCATCGGCAAAGGCCTTGGCGATGAACGGGAAAGTCCGCCGCGATAGGCGCAGCACCGGTCCGGCCCCATCGCGATCCTGCACGTCGGCGGACTGTGGGTCGAGGACGAGAGCGCGTCCGTCCGTGTCAACCAGGGCCTGACGCTTGCGGCCCTTGATCTTCTTTCCAGCGTCGTAGCCGCGCGGCCCTCCGCTCTCGGTGGTCTTCACGCTCTGGCCGTCGAGCACTGCAGCAGTAGGCGAGGCGCTTCGACCGACCCGATCGCGGTCCACCATGACAAGGTGATGATTGATCCGGCCGAACAGGCCGTCGTCGCACCAGCGGGCGAAGTCGCCGAACGTCGTGCTGCGCGGAGGCAGATCCTTCGGGATCATCCGCCACGCGATGCCGCCCCGCAGGACTGGGAAGATCGCGTTCAGGATCTTTCGCGTCGTCCAGACGGGCGGACGACCGCACGAAGCCGGCTCCGGCATCAGCGGCGCGATGACCGCCCATTCCGCATCCGTCAGGTCGGTTTCGTAGCGCAGGTTGGCACGGCTATGCTGCTGGCGAGTGGTCGGGGTCCACATGGCACTTCCAGGTCAGGCTTCAGCACCCTTCTGGAATCACCGCCATCCCGGCCACTCAACCCCTGCCAGACGTTATCGGACGGGCTCTTAGCCAGCAGGAGAAGTAAGCACCAATTTTCCTTCGAAGGGCGCCTTCTGATTGCGATTGCTGGTGCAGGCGTAGGTTTCCTGGCCTGGCTTCAGCGTCCGAATTCGCAGGACACCCTTCCCGTGCTGTTTCACGAGATAACCCTTTTCGCTCGCGACATGAATGAGGTCGCCGTCAGCATGTAAAACGTTGGCGTTCTCGAACTGACCCGGCGCAGTGATCGTGACGGGTTCGGCGGCCTGGCTCACGATGCGAAGTTCCACGTTCGTGTTGGCGGGCAACTTCAATTCGGCAGGGGCACAGATAGGCTTGTCCCCGTCCATCGTGATCGTCAGTTCGACGGGCGGCATCGCATCGCTCGAAGCCGGGGGCAACGGTTTGCTTTGAGCAAGGGCTCCGCCTGCGCATGTGCTGGCCGCCAGAGCACCAAGTCCGAGCAGTGCGTATCGCATCAGGAAAACCTCGACTGAATAGGGTTCTGTCGGGGAATGGATGGCAGCGAGTTAGAGTTCCTTCACGCGGCGGCGCGCCGCAAGGCCGGTTGCACCAAGATCGTAGTTCGGAGGCAAGCGACATTGCGCCAGCTTGAGCGCTATAGAGATTGCACCATCTCGCGGAATGGCAGTGCGCCCGCTCTTATCTCTCCATGGCGCGACTATTTCTCAGGTTGCATGGCAATATTCTTCACCGCTGACACCCATTTCGGTGACGCACCTCTGGTTCAGCGTCGACGCCAGACCTTCGGGTCGGTGGAGGCCCATGACGAGGCTCTGATCGTCCGTTGGAATTCGGTTGTGGGAGTGACCGACGAGGTCTGGCACCTCGGTGACTTCGCCGCCGGTGCCAGCCGCGCGCATTGTGCCGCCGTCTTTGCTCGTCTCAATGGTATCAAGCGCTTGGTGCGCGGCAATCACGATACGAACCGGGTGCTCGAACTACCCTGGACAGAGCCGCCGGTAGAGAATGCCCGTATCACCGTTGGAGATTCCAACGGCTTGGCTTGGCGGCTCTTTCTCTCGCATTACCCGCATCGGTCCTGGCCGGGCTTCTGGCGGGAGACGCGCCACCTGTATGGGCATACCCATGCGTGCCTGCCGGATACGAGCCGCTCCTGTGACGTCGGGGCCGATGCCTGCGATTACCGTCCGATCGAACTGACAACGCTGATCGCGCGTCAGGACGCAGCGCTGCAGGCTCCCGAGGAAATGGCGGCACGTGGCCTACGTTGAGCCCTTCCGAGGATACAACGATCCCATGATGTCTTGGCCATCGTCGGTCCGCCATGGTGCTGTCGATTCTGCGTCTCATCCCTAATCTGGTGAAGCTCCGCGGGTCCTTCCCGGAAACGCGCCTTCCGGGTTCGGCTCCCTCCGTATAGTAAAAAATGAATTCAGAGTAATATTGATTGTATAGTAGGTCTCGTGATGCGTAGTCCTCAAGCATAGAATGCTGCTCAGATCAAGGATACATCAGGGAAATCGCAGACACCTTCAGGCCAGCCTTCCGATGGTCGTTGGACAGGCAAGACGGGGCGTCGTTGCGCCCGCGGGTACCCCTGGGAGCTTAACACTCGCCCGCAACATCATTTTTTGAAATCAAGATCATACCGGGCGATCCCGGTCTTTGGTTCGGCCCCAGTCTCTGAGAGGCGATGATGTTCCAAGCCGCTCCGATTGGCGCGGCGCTTTATTGAACGCGCCAGGACGCGGAGTATTCGCGTTGCCGCGAACGACATCACCCTGAACGATCGCATGCCCAGAGGCGACTGCCAGGATCAACTGCGTCGCGTAGGCGCGAGGTCCACTCCCCTTCAGGGACATCCCCGGGCCGCCGGGGCGGAGCTTGTTGCCGATTAAGCCCCAGGGCGGTGGAATGGGAAGTCGCCTGATGCCTAGGCCTCGATCAAGCAGCGCTGCGGCGTCTTCGATCTGGCCGGCAAGCAGGAGAAGGCCAGGGCGCGTGATCCGAAACGCGTAGTTGCTTTCATCATCCACCTCCACGAGCGAGACGAGCTTCAAGGACAAAGCCTGACAGGCGATATCAACGTTGTCGCGTGTGAACTCGGCCTCAAGCGCGAGAGGTTGTGCAGAGGTCCGGCAGGATACCCGTTCGAGAAACAGGCGGCGTCTGAACGTTTGTGCCATATCCCTCGCACACGGATCGGTCACCCCGGATCGATCTTTCGGGGGGGGGGGCAGCATGCCGTCGGGGAAGTTTCGGACTGGTTGCGATCAACGCGTCGCTAGACCACCAAACGGCATGCGGCCGGCTTTCGTCCCCAGCTTCGCTTGAATGGTGAGAGCCGGAAATTCCGGGGTCGGGCCAGAATCGACCATGCCACGCACCTGACAAAATTCCGTGAACCTTTCGCTATCAATCCCCTCAATTTACAGCAGGAAACGATCATAGACCTGCAAACTGCTGACATCCCTTGCCTGTGCTCCAATCAATGACTGATCAACAAGGGCGCAACTCGCAGCCTTCGCAAACCTGATGAGGATGCACGCATTTCCAAATTGCGGCGTGTGCCGCTGAGGTCGCCCATCGTCCTCAGGGGGATGTCCAATCGGCCACCAGATCAACGGGTGTGTATCTCCCTTCTACGCCGCAGCCTAAAGGTGCATTTGCTGACTGCGATGTGTGTCACGACGCCCTCGATTCTCGTTCCAGGCCCGCGCTGAATCCCACTAGACGTGAGCGGCGAGCTTGGATGGTGAAGCGGAAATCTCTTGTTGTTCTCCGGCGCTGCCCTCTCTGAAGGGATGGGACCGTTCCAGAAGGCTGCTCATGATGAAGTTGTTTATTGCCAAGATCCGATCCGCCGTCGGGACAAAGCCCTTGGTGACGGTGCGGGCCGCCGCGGAAGGGGAGGCAAGGCTGTTCCTGGAAGCCGCCTATCCGGAGGACGAGATCGTAGATGTTGCCGAACCCAGCGGCTGGGCGAGCGATGCCGATACCGGAAGTTCAGCGGGCGATATTCGCGAGCATGCCGGCGTGGAGTGGCAGGCGCCTTCGAGCCACGCAGATTAACGGATCGATGCGCTCGATCGCTGCGCCCCCGCCAGAGATGGATTGACCCAAGATCGGGCACTTTTCAATGCCCCGGTCTGTGTGGCCTCCCGCGGACCAAGCAGATCCGCTGGGAAGACTGCGCCTTTTCCCTAATCGACTGGCTGGAGGTCTTGTCCGTGATTCGCTATGACTTCTCGTTGTCGCTGTAAGGAGGACGATCGCCCAGGGGAGGAGGAGTGTCTTCCAGCGTTCCAATGGCCGCTGGTGAGATGACACGATAGGTGACTTTCGGGATGCCGCCGACCAGTCGATTACCGTTTCTGTCAGGACTGATGAAGCGCTCGAGTGGGTGCGATTAATGCACGTGGTTCTGGTAACAGCGCGTTGCGATCACGACACCGCTGACCATGCTGGCACGAACCTCGCCGCATTATGTCGGCGCTGCTAGAGCGGTGTCCCATCGGCTTGAATCGTTTGTGGTTTTGAGAGCGGGGTAGATGTGATTCGATACCCGGCCTTCCGTGGAGGAGAGCCGGATGCCCTCAGCCCTGTCAGCGGATCTGCGTGAGCGCGTCGTAATAGCGATCGAGGCAGGAACCTCACGCCGGGAAGCCGCCAGACGGTTCGAGGTCAGTCCCGCCAGCGCCGTGCGCTGGCACAAGGCCTTCGTGCGGGAGGGGCGCACACGGGCAAAGCCGATGGGCGGCGATCAGCGCTCGCACGCCATCGAGGCGCAGGCCGACCTGATCCGGCAGACCTACGAGGCGAAGCCCGAACTGTTCCTGCACGAGTTGCGCGACCGTTTGGCCGAACAGGGTCTGCGGGTCGGGGTCAGCAGCCTGTCCCGCTTCTTCAAGCGCCACGGCATCACGCGCAAAAAAACACTAGTCACGCCGCCGAGCAGGAGCGGGAGGACGTGAAGACCGCGCGCCTGTGCTGGTTCGAGCGCCAGCTCGATCTCGACCCGGACAAGCTCGTGTTCCTCGACGAGACCGCCACCAACACGAAGATGGTCCGCCGCTATGGGCGAGCCCCGCGCGGCGAACGCTGCCGGGTTGCGGTGCCGTTCGGCCACTGGAAAACCATCACGGTCACCGCCGGTCTGGGCATCAGCGGCCTGATGGCCACCGCCCTCTTCGATGGACCGATGACCGGCGCTCGCTTCCGCGGCTATGTCGAAGAAACTCTTGTCCCAGCCCTCAGGCCCGGCGACACGGTCGTGCTCGACAATCTGCCAGCCCACAAGCTCAGCGGCATCCGCGAACGCATCGAGGCGGCCGGGGCGAGGCTACTCTACCTGCCGGCCTATTCCCCCGACTTCAACCCGATCGAACTCGCCTTCGCCAAGCTCAAGGCCATTCTTCGAGCCGAGGCCGCTCGAACGATCAGCGACCTCTGGGACACAATCCGACAAGCCTTCAGACGCTTCACGCCAGCCGAATGCCGCCGGTATCTCGCCGGAGCAGGCTACTACGCATATGATCCAACATGATAGGATGCCGCTCTAGATCAAACACGATCGCTCCGAGCATCCACACCGACGCTGGGAGGGCTCGTTTCAGCGCGGGGCCTGAGGCAATCTCGTTGGTGACTCTCCACTACGGCGGCGGAGCGCTAACGTCCACGCGACGTCGTTTCCGGCCCCACAGCAACCAGGGCTCGAAGCGCCGCGATGCTTCACAAACGATGATCCTAGCTGGAGTTGGCACCCTATGCCGATGGGGTAGGCATACCCTTCAGGACGGCTTCATGAAGAAGGCGGAGCCAATGGATTGCCTCCCGGGCTTTGGCTTCGGCGATTTCAGCCCGCCGCTCCGCATCCGCCACCGAACTCTTGCTGGTGTTACTAGCCTCGACGATCGCTTCGACGTTCGCGAGCGTGATCGACCAGTCGAATTCGTCGGTCTCCGCCTTCGGCGCGGGCTCAACCCTGCGGGACAGCGTATCGGTAAAGTTCTCCGGAATTAGTCGGTTCAGGTCGTCGTTCGAATGCGGGAACGAAGTGCTGAAGATGTTCCGAATCCGCTCGGCCTCTTGGTCGAGCGAGTCCACGAGAACCGGCTTCTCAGCTGCTTCCATCACGTATGCATCCTCGTCCAGAATACCTTCACCTATTCCAACAGAAACCTAATCTTGTAAAAATCCGATTAAAAGAACGGAGATCCTGCGATCCGGAAGGGCTGCCATGTGAATTATGGGAGTATCTCGATGTAGAGGAACGACGCGGCAAACACGCAAGATCGCACGCATCGGGTCTGCCGAGGGACTTCGCAAAATTCGTTTGGTATGCTAGTACTCTGCGGCTCATTCAGTACAGATACGTCCGTGAAAGCGGGAGGGCGGCAGTCGGGTCAAGTCACGATTGCACAAGGCCCGGATAAGATTACCGCTCTGAAAGACGATGCACAGATATAGTAGAAAGGCGCAGTGCCGGCCCCAGCCAGATGGATCTCCGCATAACCTGCGGTTTCTCGCAGTTATGTTGCGGCGAGAACGAAATCGACGCCTTGTGCGATGATGGCTGGGCTGTACGCGTGTGGGCCGTCGTACTCGACTGCCGTGACCGCGTATCCCGCCTCGCACAATTGAGCGACGTGGACCATTGCGCTGCGGTCGATTGGGATCTGCTCGTCGTGGGTTCCGTGGGAGAGGAAGATGCGCGGCGCGCCCGATTGCAGATGAACGGACAGGAATCCGGCCGAGGAGACGAGGAGATGGGTGACCACGTGTCCGTTGGCGAGGCCGAGGGAGAGCGTGTAGCTGCCGCCATCGGAATGGCCCGCGAAGACCAGCCGCGTCGGATCGAGGAGGTAGCGGGTGCTGACCTCGGCCAGCGCCTCGTCGACACGCTCCCGATCGGGCCCGTGCCCGCCGATAACGAGGTCCCAGGTCGGAAACAACGATTGGGGTGCAAGCAGCAGGAATCCCCGCGCCCGGGCATGCGCCTCCAGCATCGGCAGGATCTTCTCCGCGCTACCGCCTCCGCCGTGAAACAGAACCACGAGGGGTGTCGGTCGGCGCGGCTCGATCCCCTCCGGCACCACGAGGATCGCGTCGCGCTGAGCGAACAGGCCGAGGGCGTGTCGGCCTGGCGGCAGGGCTTCCCGGGTGGGGAGCCGGTGCGCGAAGGCGAGCCTGCCGGCGAGTCGGGGATCGATCATGCGGAATTCTGCTTATGGGGAATTTTCAAGGGGTGGCCGGCCGTCAGTCGGCCTTGTCCGCCTGAAGCGGCTTGATCTTCAACTGGTCGATCAGCCAGCGCCATCCGCCGTCGGCTTGGCGCCGTGCGGTCTCCGCCGAGATCGTCCCGTTCGGCAATCGTGCGAAGGTCATGGCGAGATCGCCGCTCCGGATCGCCGGAAGGGTCTCGGCGGCCGGAAAATCGGATTTGCGCGCCAGGAGATCCGCATAGAATTGCCGGATCTCGGCGTGCCCCGTGGCCACGACCTTGCCGGCGGCCAACACCGCGTCACGTTCGTAAAGGGCAACCAACCCCTCCACATCCCCTGCGTTAGCGCGTTCGTTAAAGAGACGGGCAAGGTCTTCCGGCTCGTGGGCGAGGGGTGCGTGGTGGCCGGACGCTTCGGGCGTTGTCGTCATCGCAGATCCTTCCTTGAACGAGATGGGAGGCTCAGGTCAGCAGCGTGCCGGCGCCGTCGCGGACCGAGACCGCGATGGGAATGCCGGCCTGCACACTCTCGGAGACGGTACAGAAGCGCTGGAACTGCTCCAGCACCCGGTCGATGCGTGGCACGGCGTCGGCGGTCGCCCCGAGGCTGATGGAGATTGCGATGCCCGTGATGCGCAGCCGGTTCTCGGCGTTGCGCGTGACCTCGCAATGCGCCTCGGCCCCGATGCCGCCGGCTTCCTGCTTGTACTTGCCGAGAGCGAAGACGAGACTGGCGCACAGGCAGTTCGTTACCGCCGAGACGAGAAGCTGTTCGGGAAACGGGCCTTCGCCTTTGCCGATCGGAACGGCCTCGTCAACGACCAGATGAGGGAGGACCCCGCCAAAATCGATCGCGAACTTGTAGCCTTCGATCTGCGTGATCGTGATGCTCGGGCCTGGTTCCATTGTGCCTCCCCCTGCCGGTTCTCGTTTATCCGCAACGTGCCGGTCTGGTTCGAGAACGTCGTCACCCCGGCTCAAGCTCCCTTCGCCGCTTGATGATGGCGCTGCGAGTTGACACCTCAGCGACGTTGGCATACCAAATACCAACGATTGTTACACCGAAAAAAGCAAGTCCTCGCGACGCCACTGACTAGGCTCCAGCCTGACCGACAAGGAGAGGAATGTTCCATGCCGGTGGATAAGCAACATCCTACTCCAGCTTCGAGCCCGCACGGTCGATGAAGCGGGCAGCGGAGACGACATCCGCGGCACGGGCAGGGAGATTAAGGGTCAGCGCATGACGAGCCCAATCGATTTTGCCGCACTTGTGGCGGCGGCCGGCGATGCCGTTGTGGTGTCGGACCCGAGCGGTGCGATCATCGTGTGGAATCCTGCCGCGACGCGGATCTTCGGCTACACGGCAGCGGAGGCGATCGGCCAGTCTCTTGACCTCATCACGCCGGAGCGGCAGCGCCGGCGCCACTGGGATGGTTATGCCAAGACCATGCAGACGGGAGTGACCAAATATGGCGCCGACGTCCTGCGGGTGCCGGCTATCCACAAGGACGGCCACACGCTCTCCATCGCTTTCACGGTTGGGTTGATCCACGGCCCCGACAACGCCGTCAGGGGCATCGCCGCGGTCATCCGCGACGAAACCCAGCGCTGGAACGACGAGCGCGACATGCGCCGCCGTCTGGCGGACCTCGAATCCCGCGTCGCCTGAGGGTGACGCGCGACACGCCGCTGGATTCTCGCTCGACGGGACCTTGGCCAACCCAGAACCCGCACCGACCGGGCAAGTCTCGAACTTCGACAATCGTCTAAGCCAACAGGGAGAACGCCACGATGAGCAAGCCGCTCGAGGGTATCAAGATCATCGATTTCACCCACGTCCAGGCTGGCCCAGCCTGTACGCAGCTCCTGGCCTGGTTCGGCGCTGACGTGATCAAGGTGGAGCGGCCTGGGGCCGGCGACGTGACGCGTACGCAGCTCCGCCACGTCGAGGGCGCCGACGCGCTCTACTTCACCATGCTCAATTCCAATAAGCGCTCCCTGACGCTCGACACCAAGACCCCCGAGGGCAAGGAAGTCCTTGAGAACTTGATCAAGCAGTCCGACGTCATGGTCGAGAATTTCGGCCCCGGCGCCCTCGACCGTATGGGCTTCTCCTGGTCGCGCATCCAGGAACTCAATCCGGGCATGATCCTCGCCTCGGTGAAGGGCTTCTCGGACGGTCACCACTACGAGGACCTGAAGGTCTACGAGAACGTCGCGCAGTGCGCGGGCGGTGCGGCCTCGACCACCGGCTTCTGGGACGGCCCGCCCACCGTCAGCGCCGCCGCGCTCGGCGACTCAAACACCGGCATGCATCTCGCCATCGGCATCCTCACGGCGCTTCACCAGAAGAACAAGACCGGCAAGGGCCAGAAGGTTGCCGTCTCGATGCAGGATTCGGTACTCAACCTCTGCCGCGTCAAGCTCCGGGATCAGCAGCGCCTCGATGCTCTCGGCTACCTCGAGGAATACCCGCAGTATCCGCACGGGGAGTTCTCGGACGTGGTGCCGCGCGGCGGCAACGCGGGAGGCGGCGGCCAGCCGGGCTGGGTGCTGAAGTGCAAGGGTTGGGAGACCGACCCGAACGCCTACATCTACTTCACGATCCAGGGCCATGCCTGGGCTCCGATCTGTAAGGCGATCGGCAAGCCGGAATGGGAGAACGATCCGGCCTACAGCACCGCCCGTGCGCGCCAGGACAAGATCATGGACATCTTCGGCACGATCGAGGCTTGGCTCGCCGACAAGACCAAGTTCGAGGCCGTGGACATCCTGCGCAAGTTCGACATCCCGTGCTCGCCGGTGCTGTCGATGAAGGAGATCGCCAACGACCCGTCGCTGCGCGCCAGCGGCACCGTGGTCGAGGTGCCGCACCCGAAGCTCGGCTCGTACCTGACCGTCGGAAGCCCGATCAAGTTCTCCGACATGCAGGTCGAGGTGAAGGCCTCGCCGCTGCTCGGTGAGCACACCGACGAAGTGCTGCTCGACCTCGGCTACACCCAGCAGCAGATCGAGCAATTGCACCAGGCCCGCGCCGTCTGAGGTGCCACACGAGGCAGTCCGTCCTCGGACGGGCCGCGACGAAAACCATGACGGCGCGCCGCGAGGCGCGCCGTTTCTTGTTGGATCAGGCCTGCATCTTCGGTCGGATCAAGATTCACGCCCGAACGCGGGGCTGGCCGTACGCTGACCTGGGACAACGGGCCACCGGCGTAAGAGTCTCAATCGGCGAACTGCCCCATGCCATTACGCTCGCTCGGTGGCAGGCGCCTTTCAAATTGTGCCCCGGTGATGGGCTACCCACTGGAACGAGCCCCGCCCGGCTCGAGAGACATCCTTAAACGCCGCAAATCTGTGTCGATGATCAGGCAATGGATCAGCCCGACCGGCGCCAGATAGGCTATCATGATGTCGAGGCGGCGATCCCACTCAGTCAGGACCAGCATGTCCAGAGCGCTGAGTTCCACGAGGAAGAATCCAGCGGGTCTCCGTCCTGGACATAGGCCCGCTGTTTCCCGGAGTAGCCGCTGATGGCCTTCACGACAAACCGCGTCGCGATTGCATCCGTGACGCGAAAAGCGAAATTCAGGAGCGGTCACAACTCTGCGGTGATGTAATCCCAGGCCTGAATTGACTAATCGCCGATGCAAGTGCGATCGACCGTGTTTCGCAATGATCGAGCTACTCGCGCGGGCGCAGAATGCGAACGGATAGGGTAGCGACCAAGCACTTTGTCTGCTCTAAATCGGCGGCTCCGCACGAGTATGATTCTGGTGTGATGCCTCGGTTTCGCTCCTGCGTCGAGCGCTGATCGGCTCAGCCCTCGCTACGCTGATGGCGGAAAATCATCTGATTTAGTCGTTCTATCCCACGAGGGACGGCCCGGAATTGCGGCCCTGCAACGTGCAAAAATTCGGGAAGGCTGCAAAGCGAATCGTCCATCGGCGCCGTGCCTGTCTCCTTCACCGCGAGCGCTTCGTAGGGCAACCAACCGCTGAAGGGCTCCAGGGCGTCTGGCTCGGCCGGACGGTACCAGCGCCAGACTTGGCGCGCCGCGCTCGGGGCGTACCAGCGGCCGGGTCGGCCCTCCACTAGGATCGGTCCAAGGGTCATGTGGTTGATGCAGACTCGAGCGACGGATCGCGGGGCCGTGTGCATCGGGCGCCAGGTCGGTGGCATCGGAGATCTCCTGCGAGGCGATCGGGCGAGGCTGAAACGGGCGCGGGGGCCAGGACTTGGCGTCCGGCCCCCGCGGGTCTTCTTCGATCGCTTCGGTTAGGCCGTCAGGCCGCGACGATGCGGGGGGCCGACTTGGTCTCGTCGGAGACGGCAAGCGCCTGCGCCACGACGCGCTTGCGCCAGGGCTTCAGCACCGCAATGGCGAGGAGCGAAGCGAGGATGTTGGCGCCGGCGGCCACCAGGAAGACGCCATCCCAACTGTTGGTCGCCTGCTGCAGATAGTTCGCGACCGGGACAAGAAGCGCGGCGGTGCCCTTCGCAGTGTAGAGCAAGCCTGCATTGGTGGCGGCGAACTTGGTGCCGAAGGTATCCGTGCAGGTCGAGGGAAAGAGAGAGTATATCTCGCCCCACGCAAAGAACACGAAGCCCGAGAGCAGCACGAACCACAGAGGGTCATGGCCCCAGAGGTAGAGCATGTAGATGCCGAAGCCTTCCATCGCGAAGGCGACGAACATGGTGTTCTCACGACCGATCTTGTCCGAGACCCAGCCGAAGAACGGGCGGGTCAGGCCGTTCAGCACGCGGTCGATGGTGGCCGCGAAGGTGATGGCGACCATGGTGATGCCCATGATCGTGACAGGCACCTTGTCGACACCGATATCGGCAGCGATGGGCTTCAGGTTTGCGGTGATCATCAGGCCGCCGGCGCCCACGATGACGAACATGAAGTACATCAGCCAGAAGATCGGCTGCCGGGCAACCTCACCGGGGGTGTAGTTGCGCCGGGTCTGGATGACGTTCGTGTTGGCGGCAGCCTCCGGAACCTGCCCCTTCTTCGGCGAGGTGAAGAAGAACGCCAGTGCGCAGACAACGAGACCCTGACCGATGCCGAAGTTGAAGAACGCGGCCTGGAAGCCGTGATCGGCGATCATCCATTGGATCGGAGCGACGGTGAGGGCCGAGCCGGCACCGAAGCCGGCAGCGATGATGCCGGCCGCCAGCCCGCGCTTGTCCGGAAACCATTTCAGGGCGCTGCCGACACAAGTGCCGTAGACCGCGCCCGCACCGATACCGGCGATGACCTGGCCGAGATAGAACATGTTCAACGAGGTGGCGTAGGAGTTGACCACCCAGCCGATGCCGCACAGCAGGCCGCCGAACAGCACCACCACCCGCGGGCCGTACTTGTCGACGAACCAGCCCTCGACGGGAACGAGCCAGGTCTCGAACAGAACGAACAGGGTGAAGGCCCATTGAATCGCCGCGCGATCGAAGCCGAATTTCTTTTGGATGTCAGGGACGAAGAACGTCCATCCGTACTGCAGATTCGCGATCATCACCATGCAGATGACGCCGATGACGAGCTGTCCCCATCGATAACTGTCAGATACGCGCTCGGTTGTGGTTTCCACCCTCGACATGGCTCTTCCTCCGGTAGGCTCTTGCTGAAACGAGTACGCGATCGGATCTGCGGCCGATGCTGCGCACGGGGGCCGTTAGCCGCCGGGCTTGTCGCCGGCTTGGTATGTGGAATACCAGCCTCTCTCGCGTCGAACCAATCGTCAAGAGTTGGTTTCCAAGAAATCGATCTCGCAATGCAGCGTGTTCACCAGATTTCGATGCACTTTCGAGCCCTTACCGGCTGTTCTTCAGCTATCCAGGAAGTCGTCCAGCCCGATTGCAGTGCCACGTCCCGATGAGGTGCGGACGATCGCCGAGCCGTTGACCAAGCTGCGCAGGCCGGCGATTTGGCCCATTTATCTATTGACCTGGGAGAGAGGCGCGCGTGAATTTCCGCTTGTCTGCCATGATTTGAACACGCCTGCGCATCGGGGAGATGCGCGATACTGCCGATCGGCAAAGCTGGTGTACCGCACAAGCTTGGTGCGTTGTTAAGGTGGACGAACGTTGGGGCTACGCGTCCAACGGTGTCGATTATAGAATTTTTGCTGCGACGCAGCATAGCCGCCGATGAAATATGTGGCTGGCCCGCGTCGATCGTCTTCCCTGAGCCGCTTTGAAGTGGGGGCGTGAACGACAAATCAGCGGATCTGTCGCGTGTTTATGCACAATATTTCAAGGGGCGCGTTGACAACTGAAATTCTGTATACCAAGTTTTCTTCACAAAACGTCACGAGTCCGGAGTATCGGCGCCATGAGCGCGAGCCAGAAGCCTGGCAGTCAAGCCTCGCGCGTGCGCCACATCCGTATGGACCGATCCGTGCGCGAAGCGATGCGCCTCCTCTCGACACCGGACGTCGATGCTTTGATCGTCGTGGACGGAGCCTGCGACGAGACTGGCTGCTTCATCGGAATACTCACGGAGCGGGACATCTTCCGCTCCATGTCCGACAAGGGCCTGGAGACGCTTGACAGTCTGGTCTGGATGCTGACCACGCCGGAATTCGTCACTGCTGACGTGCGAACCCCACCGGCGGACCGGCTGCAACTTTTCTGCGCACACAAGATCAACCATATCGCCATTATGGACGGCCTCTGCCTTCACTCGGTCCAGAGTATCTGGGATTGTGTTGCCGAAGCTCCACACGCTTAGACTGCCCTACGACAGACCTCGGCTGAGATCGGAATCGTCATCGATCGGCGAAGTTCGTGTAGAAACGTTCGACGTTCGGATCCTGCACTGCAAAGGAATTCCGCGGTTTTCAGCCAGAATCTTTTGCAGTGCCCAAATCTTGACCCGGAATGCGTTTGAACTCAGATTCTTTAGCCTCGCTCGACATTGGGCGGGGCAAGGCAAAGTTGGCTCAAGAGAGCTGGCACCCATCATCGTTCGAGGCTTCGGCAAGGTGCCGTTATCCGCGATGAGGGAGTTGAAGGAGTGATCTCCATGCGTTTCCTGGCAATCCTCGACTGCCCGGTGATCTTCAGCGGCGAGAATAGCTATGGGATGACCAGCATCGATATGTGCCCGTCGACCGGGATCACGAGCGGGCTGATCAGTCGGCACGTGAAAGTGGTCGACGGTCGCCTGATCGCGGTCTGCATCTGGACCAGCGAGTTCTGCTGCCGCAAGTACTTCGATGGGGCTTGGTACGGCAAGGCAGCCGACCTATGGGGCGACCAGTATCAACTTCGTCTCGAGGCGATCGAGGAACCCCAGGCCGCCTGAGCATACGCGCCTGAGAGGCATCCGGGCGCGGATTTCAGGCAGTCCGGCCCACGCGAACAGCGGAGTGCTTCGGCATGACCAGCCATGCCCTGGCCAACTCGCCGCGGGTCGTCGATGCCGACGTCCACGGCCCCTGGAATCCCGGCATAGAATCGAGCTTGCCGCGCTCGATCCTTCCGCTGGCCACCGTCTTCCGCGCCGAGAACGTCGAGACTCCTCTCGCTGACGCTTATGAGATGAGCGATGTCAGCGGGCTGCCGCTGACCCAGGTCGTCCGTTTCCGGCCCGAGCGACTGGTGGTCCACGAGGTTCTGATCCGCGTAATGGCGGATCTCTCCGTACCGATGGGACAGACCTACGGCGATCTCGGCGTGAACTTCCGCGCGATCGTCTCGATCATCCTGTGCGAGGGCATCGCGGATCACGCCCGGGAGATCGCCGCCCGCCATGCGGAGATTTGCTCCATCGCCGCCGCGCTCTTGGATAGCGAGATTGCCGCGATGCTGGACGAGCGTCATCCGTGTGCCGAGGTCACAGAGCCGGCGTCGTGGCTTCGCTTCTGGCGCCTGCGCGATCGGAGGACGAGCCCTCACGTGCAGGAGAGGTGGGACCCGGCGAGCCGAGCCGAGCACCATCTCGAGGCTTGGCAGGTTCGGACGATCGCGACCGACGATCCCCTCTCAGCAGCGGCCTGTGCAGCGCTTCGCTGCGTGGTCGCAAGTCTCATCGGCCGCCGTGGCTTCCTGATTCGCGACCGGGTGCTCCTTGGCAGGCTGGCCGGCACCCTCGTGTCGAACGGCTATGGTAGCCGCGTCCTAGGTGAGATGATCGAGCCCTGGATCCAGGAGATCGTGGCGCGCCATGGCTACGTCCGCCTGGAAGCACAGCCAGCCCCTGTGATCCTCAACGTCAAGGGCTCCTCCGCATCTGGCAAGAGCACGATCCGGCCCTACCAACGGGCACTGGTCGAGGCCCTGGGGCTCGACTGGCTGGACTTCGCGCTGATCACACCCGATGTCTGGCGCAAGTTCCTGCTCGACTACGACAGTCTGGGGCCAGCACGACGCTACGCCGGACCGCTCACCGGCCACGAGGTCGAGATCGTCGACCGCAAGCTCGACGGCTACATGGCGCGCAAGGCGGATGCCGGACGCATCTCCCACCTCCTCATCGACCGCTTCCGCTTCGACAGCTTCGCGGTCAATCCCGGCACCGAGATGGGGAGCCAACTGCTCACCCGCTTCGGGCATCAGGTTTACATGCAATTCATGATCACGCCGCCGGATGCCACGGTGGAGCGAGCCTGGAAGCGCGGCGAGCAGTTCGGCCGCTACAAGGCGGTGGAGGACCTGCTGGCGCACAATGTCGAGGCCTATACGGGCATGCCGTGGCTCTTCTTCACCTGGGTGCTGCGGCCCGACAAGGAGGTCCATTTCGAGTTTCTCGACAACAGTGTGCCGGAGGGTCAGCGGCCCCGCACTGTCGCGTTTGGGTCGAATGGGGTCATAAATATTCTCGACGTTCAGGTTCTGCTCGACATCGATCGCTATCAAGCGATCAACATCCAAGCCCGCGATCCGGAGGCGGTCTATGTCGGCGTTCCTCCCCCAGAAACGCTTGGGGCGATGCGCTTCCTGCGGGATTGCCTGCGCCGGATGACCATCATCCGCTTCGCCGATCACGCTACCGGGCGGGTGCTCGCGCATCTCGAGAACGGGCGCCTCGCCAGTCTAGCGCCGATGCTTGCCGAGGCGGCCCCGATGGTGCATCGGGTACTGACCGCCCTGGATGTGCTCTCGTCGGCGGAGGCGACCGTGGACACCGGCGAGGCCCTCCGGATTAAGGGAGCGTGCACCCTCGGTGCCTGGGGCGAGGACGCAGCGCCTGAACCACCGACCTAACGGCGTTCACAAAGGTGCGGCGTCAAGGAAAATTATCGGCTGCGACCTGTTCATTTGCAATGCAGCATGAGAAAACCGCACTGCAATATGCCGTCAGGAGGCCGGCCGTACTCGCATCCATCCTCGTAACGATCTTCACCCTCATCGCCCTGCAGGTCGTGCTGGTGATCAAGCTCGCCGATTGGCTGTCGCAGTACAGCGGGTCCGTCGAGGGCCACAACGAGATCATTGCCGGTGCCGGCCACGGCCGCTTCGCCGGCATCGCCTGAGTCGTTCGACCGTTCCGAGGAGCAGTCTTCCTAAAAGGGGAGGGCGGCATCGAGGGATCGAGGCCGCGCGAGTTGGGAGGAGAAACCGGGTTGAGGGACGGGATTACTCGGCGGCGATCTTCCGGACTGAGCCGATGGCGCCGGATTCGGCGATCTTAAGGCGCTCGGCTTCGGAGTAGCCGAGGAACTTGGAAAGGATCTCCTCGGTGTGCTCGCCGAGCAGGGGCGACCGGGTGATCTCAGTCTCGCTCGCCGAGAGCCGGATGGGATTGCCCACCGTCAAGTACTTGCCGCGGGTGGGGTGATCGACTTCCACCACGGTGCCGGACTTGCGCAGGGATTGGTCCTCCGCGATCTCCTTCATGGAGAGGATCGGGCCGCACGGCACGTGCAGAGCGTTGAGGATCTCCATCGCCTCGAACTTGGTCTTCGACATCGTCCAGGATTCGATGCGGGTGAAGATCTCGTTCAGATGCGGCAGGCGAGCCTTCGGCGTGGCGTAGTCGGGATGGGTCGCCCAGGCGGGTTCGCCGATGACATCGCAGATCTGCGGCCACACAGCTCCCTGCGTGATGAAGTAGATGTAGGCGTTCGGGTCGGTCTCCCAGCCCTTACACTTGAGGATACGGCCCGGCTGGCCACCCCCGGAATCATTGCCGGCGCGCGGCACCGAATCGCCGAACGGGATACCCTCGCCGAACTGGCTGTATTCCGGCAAGGGGCCCCGCTCGAGGCGCTGCTGGTCGCGCAGTTTTACGCGGCACAGGTTCAGCACCCCGTCCTGCATGGCACAGTCGACCCGCTGGCCAAGGCCGTTCTGGGTCCGGTGGTACAGGGCTGTGACGATGCCCAGTGCCAGATGGAGGCCAGTTCCCGAGTCGCCGATCTGGGCCCCCGTCACCATCGGGATATCGGTGCGGAACCCCGTGGTGGAGGCAGCACCGCCGACGCATTGCGCCACATTCTCGTAGACCTTGCAGTTCTCGTAGGCGCCCGGGCCGAATCCCTTCACCGAGGCGAGGATCATGCGCGGGTTGGCGACGTGGATCGCCTCCCAGGTCAGGCCCATCCGAGCGAGGGCACCGGGGGCGAAGTTCTCGACGAGAACGTCGCACTCGCCGATCAGACGCCACAGCACCTCGATGCCCTTCGGATTCTTGGTGTCGAGGGTGATTGAGCGCTTGTTGTGGTTCAGCATCGTGAAATACAGGCTGTCCACATCGGGGATGTCCTGCAACTGCTGGCGCGTGGCATCGCCCACGCCCGGCCGCTCGACCTTGATCACGTCCGCGCCGAACCAGGCCAGCAGCTGCGTGCAGGTCGGGCCCGACTGGACGTGCGTGAAGTCGAGGATCTTGACGCCTTCGAGGGCTTTCATGGCACAGGCTCACCTATCCGGGAGACTTCAGCGCGGGCATTCGGCGAAACGACGATCGCGGGAGGAGGCCCTCCCGCGCGGCGTTGACGGCGCCGCCCTGGCCGGAGGGTACGGAGCCCCCCAGGAGAGGCCGCGCCGTGCCTCCGGAGACGAAGCCGATCTCCGGAGGTGCTGCCGTCCATCAGCTCAGGCGGTCTTCTTACGGACCACAGTGCTTGTCGGGTTCAGGCTGCCGATGTTGCCACTCTCAGTGCCGGCGGCGGGGTCGATAACGGCGTTGATCAGGGTGGGCTTGCCCGAATCCATCGCCGCGTTGACCGCCTGTGAGAGCTCGTCCGGCGTCGTGACGTGGACGCCGACGCCGCCGAAGGCCTCCATCATCTTGTCGTAGCGCGAATCTTTCACGAACACCGTGGTGCCGGGATCGCGGCCGGTGGGATCGGTGTCGGTGCCGCGATAGATGCCGTTGTTGTTGAAGACCACGATGCAGACCGGCAGATCGTACCGGCAGATCGTCTCGACCTCCATACCGGAGAAGCCGAAGGCCGAGTCGCCCTCCACTGCGAGGACCGGCTTACCGGTCTCGACGGCGGCCGCCACCGCGAAGCCCATGCCGATGCCCATGATGCCCCAGGTGCCGACATCCAGGCGCTTGCGCGGCTGGTACATGTCGATGATGCCGCGGGCGAGGTCGAGGGTATTGGCGCCCTCATTGACGAGGATCGCGTCGGGCCGCTCCTTGATGATGGTCCGGAGTGCGCCCAGCGCTCCGTGGAAATCCATCGGAGCCGAATTCTTCTTCAGCTTCGAGGCCATCTTGGCGAGGTTCTCCTCCTTCTTATTCCGGATCGCATCAGTCCAGGCCGTGGGGGGCGCCTGCCAGTTCTGGCCCATGCCGTCGAGGAGAGCGGTGACGCAGGAGCCGATGTCGCCAACCACCGGAGCGACGATCTCGACGTTCGAGTCCATTTCCTTCGGCTCGATGTCGATCTGGATGAACTTTTTCGAGCCGGGGGCGCCCCAGGTCTTGCCCTTGCCATGTGAGAGCAGCCAGTTCAGGCGCGCACCCACCAGAAGGACGACGTCCGCCTCCTTCAGGACGAGGGAGCGGGCCGCGCCGGCCGATTGCGGATGGGTGTCGGGGAGGAGGCCCTTGGCCATGCTCATCGGCACGTAGGGAATACCGCTGCGCTCGACGAGGTTGCGGACCTCCTCGTCGGCCTGGGCGTAGGCGGCGCCCTTGCCGAGAACGATCAGCGGACGCTTGGCGCCCTTCAGCACGTCGAGCGCACGGGTGATGGCACTCGGGGCCGGCAGTTGCGCTGGAGCGGCGTCGATCACCTTAACCAGGGACTTGGCGCCGGCCTCGGCGTCCATGACCTGGGAGAACAGCTTGGCGGGCAGGTCGAGATAGACGCCGCCTGGGCGGCCTGAGACGGCGGCGCGGATGGCGCGGGCAACGGCGATGCCGATGTCAGCGGCGTGCAGCACGCGGAAGGCGGCCTTGCACAGGGGCTTGGCGATGGCGAGCTGATCCATCTCCTCGTAGTCGCCCTGCTGCAGATCGACGATCTCGCGCTCGGAGGAACCCGAGATCAGGATCATCGGGAAGCAGTTGGTGGTGGCGTTGGCCAGCGCCGTCAGACCGTTGAGGAAGCCGGGCGCGGAGACGGTTAGGCAGATGCCGGGCTTCTTGGTGAGGAAGCCCGCGATCGCGGCGGCGTTGCCGGCGTGCTGCTCGTGGCGGAAGGAGATGACGCGCATGCCGGCGGCCTGCGCGAGGCGGCCGAGATCGGTGATCGGAATGCCGGGCACGCCGTAGATGTTGTCGATACCGTTGAGCTTCAGCGCGTCGATGACGAGGTGGAAGCCGTCGATCTGCTCGCCCGCGTGATCGGACGTGACACCAACGCCGGTGGCGACGTCGTGGACGGCCTGCGTGGATTCTGAGCCAGCGGTTCTATCCATGGTGTTTCCTCCATTTGGGGCGCTTCTTGTTGGATGGCGCGCCGTTCTTGGTCGTGTTCGAACGTATGAGGCCGTCGTTTGACTGAACTCGTTCCGAGTGGCTCAAGTTTTCAGCGTAAGGTAACGACCAACCTGTCAGCATCCCTGCGGCTGATATTCGAGATATCTCGAGATTCGCTCAGACGTAGGCTGTTATGAAAATATTATATCAATTCGTGCTGATCGATCGCTTGGGGATCGGTCTGCGTTACGCGAGGATCTGATCGAAGGATTGTGTTGAATGCAGTGCTGCCAATCCCAATCATCCAGTTGTCAGTCCAAGAATGGTGGCATACCAAATACCACGTGTCAAACTGGATCTGGGTGAATGGTTTGGGCTTGGGATCGCTCTCTGGCGCCCTGCACCGGAACGGAAAACCAATGCTCCGTTCGATACGGGCAGCCGTTCGTCGTCACAGCTTGGTGAGTCGACGTAGCTATGTTGTTGTTGCAGGGGGGATATTCAAATCTTGTCCCGGGTCAAACGCTCAGGTTTCCTTGTGTTCCGAGAGCGGGTTCGGCATGTTCCGGACCAAATTGACGGTGCCTCAGCGTCCTACCGATCGTTCCAGGTGTAAGCATGGTTGAGTCCACGACCTTTCAGATCAAGCCGCTCGCCGCCACGTCGAGCTTGCGTGCGCTTGCCTACGATGCGCTGAAGGAAGCCATTACCAACATGAACATCTACAGCCAGCGCGACGAGGTCAGGCTCGACGAGCGCAAGCTGTCCCAGGATCTCGGTGTCAGCCGCACTCCAGTCCGCGAAGCCCTCACGGTTTTGGAGCAGGAAGGTTTCGTTCGGTTCGAAGCCCGTCGCGGCGTCTTCGTGATCAAGAAGTCGAAGAAGGAGATCGTTGCGATGATCCAGGCTTGGTCAGCCCTGGAGAGCATGGCCGCACGACTCGCTTGCGAGCACGCTACCGACGAGCAACTCGGCTGCCTGCGTATCCATTTCCCCGAATTCTACGAGGGGCGCCCAACCGATCACATGGATGAGTACTCGGATGCAAACATCCGGTTTCATCAGAAGATCATCTCGCTCGGCGGCTGCGATGTGATCAAGGACATCACCAGCAACCTGCTGATGCATGTCCGCGGCATCCGAAACACCGCCCTGCGCCAGGGCGACCGGGCAGCGAACTCAATCAAGGAGCATGTTGAGATCATCCAGGCCCTTGAGGCACGAGATGCTGAGCGCGCCGAACGCCTCGTGCGCGAGCACGGCCTGGGCCTCGCCCGCCACGTCGAGAAGTACGGCGACTACCTCGACTGAGGAGGTGAGGACGCTGGTCTCTGCGATTGCGGTTTCTCAGTAGCTCGGGACCAGCCGTTCCTCCGGCAGCGGCGCTTCCATATGGAAGTGCAGTCCGCTCGCTGCATAGTTGATAGCCACGGTAGCGTTACACTGCTGTGCCAGGACCCGCTGAAGCAGAGTCGAGCCGAAGCCCTTGCGCTGCGGCGGCGTCACCGCCGGCCCACCCGACTCCGTCCAGTCGAGGGTCAGGCGCCGTCCGGTGTCACCTGCCAGGACATCCCATACGATCGTGATCCGGCCGCCCGGTTCAGAGAGCGCTCCGTGCTTCGCCGCGTTCGTGGTCAGTTCATGGAACGCCATTCCGGTTGGGACGGCGAGGTCCGCTGCCAGCTCGATCACTGGCCCCTGGAGGTGGATACGTTGGCTCTCTGCATCGTTGTATGGGCTGAGCTCGTTCTCTAGTAGCTCGTGCAGGGGAGCCGTCTGCCAATAATCCTCAGTGAGGAGTGTGTGGGTTTTGCCCAGCGAGACGATCCGGTTGGAGAAGGACTGGTAGAACGTTTCGACATCATGGGTGGACCGTGCTGTGGCGCCGAGCAGGCCCTGCACCGTGGCGAGCGTGTTCTTGACACGATGATGAAGCTCTCGAATCAGCAGTGCTTGACGTTCATGAGTCTTCTGGCGCTCGTCCAGGTGGGCGGCCACCTCCCACTGGCGGCGACGGGCGCGCAGGGCTGAACGTACCGCATTGGCGAGCACTGCCGGATGGAACGGCCGCTCCAGCAGGGTCACGTTGCCGAGTAGGCCGTTAAGGCGTTCGTCGGGTGAGGCGCCACGATGGCTAAGCAGGAGGAAGGGAAAGTCGGACCAGGGGGGTTGTTGCTCGGACCATTCGGCGATCGCCCGTCGGTCCGAGTGCAGGAGAGCCTCTTCGGTGATCACCGCGCAGGCCGCAACATCCAGGTCCGCCACCAGGTCCGCCAGGTTCGCCTTGATCCGCGAATTGATGCCGACCTCAGCCAGGATCGCGGCAGCGATGCGCGCGTCGCGTCCGCCCGGTGCCAGGATCAGCGCGATGGGATCAGGCTGCGCCATGGGAGCCGGTCTGACTACCGGTGATCAGCGCCGATGAAGTGGGTCGGTCATCGAGAAGATCGGCGCGGTCGCCCTCGAAGGTCGGCACGCCGGTGAGCACGCCACGAAAATCCTTGAGCACCTCTCCCACCCGGAGGCCCTGGGAGTCGATCCGGAACTCTCGGATCGTGTCCTCGTGCGGACCGGTGCGCTTCTTCAGGACCGAGAGGGCGCGGCGCACATGGCCGCCCGCCTCGAAGAAGCGGAGCATCACCACTGTGTCGCTGACATAGGTGAGATCGACCGGCGCCTCCATCCGCCCCACCATCCCGTGCTGGGCGAGGACTAGGATCGTCACCACACCCTGCTGGTTCAGATAAGTTGTCATCTCGTGCATCTGCAGCACCAAGTGCGGCTGCCCACTCATGGCGCTCATGTAGCCAGTGAGGCTGTCGATCACCACGACCCGCGCACGATCGGTCTCGACCGCGTCGCGGATCCGTCCGGCGAAATCGCCCGCCGAGACGTCGGCCGGGTCCATCTGTTCGATCCGTAGGCGGCCGGATTCAATGTGGTGGCCGACCGCGAAACCGATCCCGGAGGCCCGTCGCTGAAGGATGCCGGCGGTCTCATCGAAACTGATGATGAGACCGTGCTCGCCTCGATCGAGGGCGGCCATCAGGTAACCGAGGGCGAGGGTCGACTTACCGGCGCCCGAAGGGCCGATGATGAGGCTTGTGGTGCCCCGGTCCAAGCCCCCGCCGAGGACCGCGTCGAGTTCCGGAACCCCGCAGGCAACAGTCTCGGGCTCGAATTGAGCATGGTGATCCGCTGCTACGAGGCGGGGGAAGATGCGAACCCCGCCACGTCTCAGCACGAAATCGTGGAAGCCGCTCTCATAGGAAGTGCCGCGCATCTTGATAATGTGCAGCCGACGACGTCCGGCGCCGTAGGTCGGTGTCACCTGTTCGAGGCGAAGAACCGCGTGGCTGATGGAATGCAGATTAAGATCGTCGTCTTCAGAGCTGAGATCGTCGAGCATCAGCACGGTGGCGTTGTTGAGCAGGAAATAGCTCTTCAGCGCCAGCACCTGCCGCCGATATCGCAGTGAGCCCTGCGACAGCAGGCGGATTTCCGACAAGCTGTCAAATACCACCCGGACTGGATTGACGCGCTCGATCTCGGCGAGTGCCATCCGGACCGTTTCTCCCAGTTCCAAGTCGGATGAGTGGATAAGGCTTTGCTGCTGCTCCGAATCCAGGCTGAGCTCCGGCGGAACCAACTCGTAGATTTCGACCCCGTCCAGGGACCAGCCGTGGCGCTCAGCGACCGACAGAAGTTCGCGCCGGCTCTCCGAGAGGGTGATGTAAAGGCCGCGCTCACCCCGCTTCAAGCCATCGAGAAGAAATTGCAGCCCGAGGGTCGTCTTGCCACTGCCCGGCCGCCCCTCGATGAGATGAGCTCGCTGCGCCGCGTAGCCGCCGTGAAGGATCTCGTCGAGGCCCGGCACTCCGGTCGGGATCGGCGCGGCGTCGCCGGCGACGGGGGTCTGCATGGATAGATCCGCAACGTGAGAACCGCGTCCATCATAGGTGGGGCGCCCCTCGGCGTCGCCGGTATTTATGCCACACCGCCGGGGTATGAACCCCGCTGTACGTCCAAGATGCCCGCAGCGGTTTGCAAGATCGACCTTCGTCCATCTCCGCCGAAGGTTGCCCTTTGCAGAACCGCGAGGGCACCGTATCAGGGCCGGCTCTTGCCGCGCGGCCGCGAGATACAGCCCGCCTCGCATCTTTCCTTTCGAGCTACCGGAGTGCGGAGCCCCGATGCGCGAACCGAACGCGGTGGATTTCTGGCGGGGCCTGGCCCTCGTCACGATCTTCGTGAATCACATTCCCGGCAACACCTTCGAGCGCTACACGTATTCGCAGTACGGCATCTCCGATGCCGCCGAGCTGTTCGTCTTCCTCGCCGGCTGGTCGATCGGGATCGCCACGCGCAATCGCGACGGAAGCCCCGAGCCGCGGCTGAAGACCGTGCTGCGGCTGATGTCGCGCACCATCGAGGTCTACCGCGCGCAGATCACCACGATGGCGCTCGCCCTCGGCATGATCGCCGGCACCGCCCTGGTGCTCGACAACCCGTTGCTGCTCGAATGGCACAATGCCGGAAGCTTCTTCGCGGATCCGATCCAGACCATGGTCGGGTTCGTGCTGCTCACTCACCAGCTCGGCTTCTTCAACATCCTGCCGCTCTACGTCGTGCTCCTCGGCATCGCACCCGTCTTCGTGCTGATCGGGCGGGTGAGCCGTCTCGCCGCCCTGTTCCTGTCTTTCTTGCTCTATGCCTCGAGCCTGGTGTTCGAGTGGAACGTGCCATCCTGGCCGGGGGAGGGCGACTGGTTCTTCGATCCGCTGTGCTGGCAGCTTCTGCTGGTTCTCGGCTTCACCATGCAGGACTGGAGCCGGACTTCGCCTTGGCTGAAGCGCTGGTCGCGTCGGCTCCTACCGGTGGGAGTGGTCATCGTTCTGACCGGCATCGCCCTCTCGGTGCTCGAACTACGGCCTGATCCGCTCCTCGTACCCGATCCGCGCCTCGTCTTCACCTTCGACAAGACCTACCTGTCCCCGGCGCGGGTCATCCACTTTCTCGGCGTACTCCTCGCTTTCCAGACGCTCTACGGGTTTCTCGCCCCGCGGCTCGGATGGATCACGGCTTTCCTCGCCAGTCTGGGACGAAATTCGCTTGCGGTCTTTTCCATCGGCTCACTGCTCAGCCTGGCCGCGCAACTCGTTCGCTTCTGGACTGGCGGCGGTGTCGTTGTTGACGTTTTCGTCGTAGGGTCCGGCCTGTTCGCACTGGGTTTCACCGCATGGTTCGTCGAATGGCGCTCCCGAAAGCCGCGGGTCTCCTCGCCCTGAGCCTGGCTCTCCTCTGCCCGTTCGGCGGAGACAGAGCCTGGGCGCAGGAGCCGGCGGCCCATCAGGACCCCGCGAAGGTGGGAGCTCCGCCCCCGACTGTGGTCTCGCCTCCGAGCGTCGCTGCCGGTCAGGGGCTGGACGCAGAGGCGGTCGACGTGACCCTGTCGCCGGAATGTCGGGTGCCGGGCTCGAAGCTCTACACTCTGGCCCGCCTCGGCGCGGTCAAGGCTGCTCTGAAGGAAAAACGCCCGGTCCGCGTGCTCGCCATCGGTGCGTCGACCATGGGGCTTGGATCCTCCGCCACCTACCCGGTCAAGCTGGAGACCGCCCTCGAGCGCTCCCTGCCGGATGTCGACGTGGTGGTAGAGAGCCGGGGCTTGCAAGGCGAGATCGCGTCGGGGGCGGGCGAGCGCCTGCGCAGCATGGTTGCGGAAGTCGAGCCCGACCTCGTCATTTGGCAGGTCGGCTCCCACGATGCTCTTGCCCGGGTCGATCTCGATGCCTTCGGCACGGCCCTCGACGAGACCGTGCAATGGATCAAGGGGCATGAAATCGACGTCGTGCTGGTCAGTCCGGTCTACACCGCGAGCCTTGCCTCGGACGATTATTACACCAGCCTCGTGCGCAAGGTGCAGGAGGTCGGCTTGCGCGAGGGTGTACCGCTGGTGCAGCGCTACGAGGCCATGCGCTATCTCGCGCGCCGCAACGACAAGGGCGAGGGGCATCTCCTTGGCAGCCAGTTCCGGCTGAACGATCTTGGGCTGCGCTGCATGGCCGAACACGTCACCCGCGCCATTACCCTGTCGCTGCTGCAGCCGGATCCAGCCTCGACGGGCAGCGCCGGGCGACCCGCCCTGACGTTGGCGCCGCCGAAGGAATCTGCCGGGACCAAGCCACCTGCGACTGCGCCCGCCGGGCCCTGAACCAAAGCCTTAACCGCTCGGCTTAACCGCGCCGCAATGGCGAAGGCCCTACACCGGCCTGGATCGGGCGGGGGCCATTCGGTGAGTATAGCGACGGACAGGATCGGAGCCACCGGTGCATGGAGCGCGCTGACGCGTCTGCGTGGCGGTGCCGCCGGTGCGGCGATCCATGTCTTCGCGATTCGCATCGGCGCCGCCGGCTTCGCCTATGTCGGACAGGTTCTGATGGTGCGCCTGATGGGCGGCACCGAGTACGGGATCTTTGCAGCGATCTGGGTCTGGATCGCGATCCTCGGTCATTCAGCCACCCTCGGCCTGTCGCAGGGCGCCTGCCGGTTCATTCCAGCGGATCAGGCCCGGGGTGACCTCGCTGCCGTCCGGGCCTACCTCATCGGCGGTGCGACCGTCACACTCGGCAGTGCTCTGGCCGTCGCCCTCGGCGGTCTCGCCCTGGTCTGGGTGGAGGGCTCCCTGCTGGAGGGGCCCTATGCCGCCCCGCTTATCGTGGCAGCGCTGGTGCTGCCGCTCTTCGCCCTCCAGGATTACTGCGAGGGCGTGGCCCGCGGTCAGAACTGGGCCGTGCTCGCCATCGCGCCGCCGTACCTGCTGCGGCAGGGCCTGATCATGGCCGCCATGCTCGCGGCTGTCGGGTTCGGGGCCCCGGCGGAGGCGCGCGTCGCCGTCCTGTGCACCCTCGTGGCGACTGGAATCGCCGTGTCGATCCAGGCGGCCCTGCTACTGCGGCGCCTCCAGGCGATCCTGCCCACCGGACCGCGCCGCTATGCCTGGCGGCGCTGGTTGCGCGCCTGCCTGCCCATCGCGGGAAGCGATCTCGCCACGTCTGCGGCCAGCTTCATCGACGTCGTCGTGCTGAGCCTTCTCGTTCCACCCGCCACGGTGGGATTGTACTTCGCCGCGACCCGGATCCAGCAATTCGTGGTCTTCGTTCATTTCGCCGCCACGGCCGCCACGGCGCAGCGCTTCACCGCGGCCCATGCGGCCGGGGACCGGGCTCGGCTCGCCGATCTGATCGCGCTGCAGGCGCGTCTTACCCTGGCAGCCACCGTCGTGATCGGAATCGCCGTCCTCGCGGCCGCGCCCCTCCTGCTGGGCCTGTTCGGCCCCGAATTCCGGGACAGCCTGCCCCTCCTCGCTGTCCTCGTTGCCGGCAGTGTCGCCGCCAGCGCCTTCGGTCCGGGCGAGGACCTGCTTAATATGCTGGGCGGTGAGCGCCTCGCCGCCGGGGTCGCCGTCGGCATGTTGGGTCTGGCCGGTGGCCTCTGCTTCATCCTGGTCCCGATGCTCGGGGTAATTGGAGCCGCCGTCGCCATGGCTCTCGCGACCGTGGTGCGAGCCGCTGCCATGGCCTGGGCGGCGCACGCGGTGCATGGTCTGGTCACGCCGGTCCGGATCGGTCTGTTCGGGAGATGGGGTCGATGAGCGCCGCTCACGCCCGGCGGATCGCGCCGGCCTATACACATGCGATCACGACGCTCGCGTCTCTCGGGCGCGAAGCGGCGGCCTGGGACGACCTCTCGGCGCGTGCGGGAGACGCCCATCCCTTCTTCGGTCGACACGTGATGCAGGCCCATCTGGCGAGCGGCCTGGCGTCGTCGGACCTGCGGGTCGTCGTCGTGCGTGGGCCGGAGCGCCTCGAGGCGGTGCTGCCGTTTCGCCGCTCCTACGATATCTGCGGACTCGGACGATCCGTGCTGTTGCCGTTCGTGTCGCCCTTCATCACCGCGTCCGCCCCGCTGGTGGCCGAGGGCCCGGACAGGCCCGCGATTCTGGCCGCCCTGGTGGGGGGCCTTGCCGCCGCTTCCGGCGGGCGGGCATGGCGCTGGCCGCTGCTCTCGGTCGAGGCGGCGCCGGGCCAGGACCTGCTCGCCGCGATGGCGGAGGCCGGGTGGGATCTCGGCGAGGTGGCGCGTTTCGCCCGTCCGGTCCTCGATAGGCGCGCCGATCATGCCGCTTTCCTGGCTGGGCATCCGCATCCCTCGCGGCTCAAGGATCTGCGTCGCCGGCACCGCCGCCTCGCCGAGGGCGGTGTGGTGAGCCTTGAGACCGTGACGCAGGGACCGGCTCTCGCCCGCGCGGTGGAAATTTTCCTCGACGTCGAGGCCGCCGGATGGAAGGGGACCGCCGGCAGCGCCATGGCCTGCCGCACGGCGCATGCGGCCTTCGCCCGCGCGGTCTTCTGGGCTGAGGGAGGTCCCGTCGGCGTCCGGGCCGACATCCTGAGCCGCGATGGAACGACCCTCGCCGTCAGCCTCGCCCTGGTGGCGGGGGGAACCGCCTATCTCCTGAAGACTGCCTATGACGAGACCGCCCGGGCCTTCGCGCCGGGCCTCGTCCTCGAGGCGGAGATCGTGCGGGCGCTGCATGCCGACGGTTTCGCCGACCGCCTCGATTCCGCGACCCTGGCCGGTTCCGCCCTGGAAAGCCTGTACCGCGAGCGCGATACCGTCGCGGAGGTCATCGCGGTGCCGGACGGGGCACGAGGGCTGATCGGGCTGGAGCGGCGTCTCCGGCTCGCCCGCTTCGAGGAGACGGCCCGGGGCGAGGCGCGCCGGCTGCTGCGTCGCTGAGGGCGGGCGCCGAGCGGGATTGTGACGTCCTGGCGAGTCCGTGCTACTGCGCCGCCTCGGCATGCCAGACAGGACCTACCATGCGCCGTCCCCTCTATGCCCTCACCGGAGCCTTGATCCTCGCCATGACTGCATCCGCATCCGCCGAGACCATCACCACCCCCTCGGGCCTCCAGTACCGTGACGAGGTCGTGGGCACCGGCCCCGAGCCGAAGGCCGGCCAGAAGGTCAGCGTCCACTACACGGGCTGGCTCGACGACGGTGGCAAGCCGGGCAAGAAGTTCGATTCCTCGCGGGATCGCGGCACGCCCTTCACCTTCACCCTCGGCGCCGGGCAGGTCATCGCCGGCTGGGATACGGGCGTCGCCACGATGAAGGTCGGCGGCAAGCGCACGCTGATCATCCCGCCGGACCAGGGCTACGGCCCGCGCGGCGCCGGCGGCGTGATCCCGCCCAACGCGACCCTGATCTTCGACGTCGAGCTTCTCGGCGCCCGCTAGTATACCACGCCGGTCGCGTCGAGGTCGCGCGACCGGCGCCCCGTGCCGCCTCAGTCGGCGGTGTCGGGTCGGGACTCCCATTGCGCCTCGGGCGCAACCGGCCGGAAGACCAGGCCGACCTCGCCGGACAGGCGCGCGACGAACGTGATGCCGGCGGCTTCCAGCGCGTTCCGGATGGCGGCGCGCGTCCGCGGCCGCAACGCGGCACCGCCGCTTTCCTCGAATCGCTTGATGCTGGAGCCCGAGACCTCGGCGGCCGCCGCGAGGTCCGGGATCGACCAGTTGAGCATCGCCCGGGCGCTCCGGATCAGCGGCCCGGAAATGTCGAACAGCGCCAGGTCCCGGGGCTGGGTCATCACGCTGGCCGTGCTGGTCATGTCTATGACGAGGCCGATCCACTCCCGGACCGAGCGGTCGGGATTGAGCACCGGGACGGCCCGGCTGCTGACCCAGCGGTAATCCCCGTCGGCACGGCGCAGGCGGTAATTGGCTTCGTAGGGTTCCTGCCGGCGGAAGGCCGTCGCCCAGGCGCTCGCCGCGCGCTCCCGATCCTCGGGATGGATCGCCGAGGCCCAGCCGCCGGCATGCCACTCCTCCGGGGTCTGACCCGTCAGGGTGCACCAGCTCGGGGACGGTTGATGGACCCCGTCCGGGCTCATCAGCCAGACCACGGCCGCGATCGCCTGGACCAGGCCCTCGTAGCGCGCCTGGTTGCGCAGGACGGATTGCGTGGTCTCATGCCGGCTGGTCACGTCCACGATCAGGCCGTCGGCCCGGACCGGACGGGAATCCGCCCCCAGCACCACGTTCCCCTTGAACTCGACCCAGCGCACGGTCCGATCCGGCCGAACGATCCGGAATCCGCGATCGACCGGGATCCCGGTCCGCAGCGCGGCCGAGACCTCCTCGAAGATCGGGCTGTCCTCGGGATGGACGAGGGCGCGCAGCGCCTCCATCCGGGTGGTCTGCTGGGAGAGGCCGGTGAGCCGGGCGACGCCGTCCGATAGCGAGAGCACGCCCGACCGGAGGTCGATGGACCAGAGCCCGATCTGCGCCAGTTCCTCGACCAGCCGGAGAATCTGCGCGAGCGAGGCGGGAACGGGCTGACGCGGTTCCTCTCTTGGCACAGAAATTCCGGAACGGATCAGACTGGCGGAAAACAAGGAGTCATCTCTCATGACTACGTAAGTGCAGGCACACGTTGCCTGCACCTTGCTGGATTATGAGAGCCCATCGCGGCAAGTCCAGTTAAAAGCCGGGGCGCTACATTAAAAATCATTCACAATAGCTCTGATATGCTACAAGACCGAGGAGGTGTTGCCGCGCCGCAGAGGCGTTTCCCGGCCGCAGCATTGCCGCGGAGCGACGCGCTCGGCCTGAGCCGGAGGCGCAATGCTCTCGGATGTTTGTCTTCGATCGCAACGCGATACACCGCCGCGACGGCTGCCGGACCTGTCCCGGAGCCGCATCCGCCCGGTGGCTGGTCCTGAACCGGCTCCCTGGCGTGCAGAGCCGGACGTCTGCGCCCGCCCCTTGCCGGAGACCGGGCTGCGCGCTCGGCGCAGGGTCGAATCGTGTCGGAGACGGGCGGTGCATCGGGGGACGCGGTGTCCGCCCGATCGCGGTCGCAGGAATTCTCTCCTCGGGTGATCGCAAGCTCTTCGCGTCTCCCAACCTTCGCGGACGGACGAAGCCTTCGCAGACAGTGGGACACTGTAGTTGCGCGAAAATGACCATCTTCCAAGACTGAAAATGTCCTTTAAAACCCTGGGTTGTCTTCAAGAATTCGTGAGAATTCGAGAATAGAGGATGGGAATAGCACGCATGGATAGGGTCGTTCGTCGCGGGTCGACTTGCCGGACGAGCCCACGCGTCGAGCTGTGGGACCCGCCCCGGATGGCCCGGCTACGCTTCAGGCTTCGCGGGCGTGCTTCGGACCGCGTGCTCCAGACCGCTTGCTGCAGACCGCGTGCCGCGGCCTCGGCCGCTCTCGGGCCGCACCCGTGCCGCGCGCGGCCCACAAAGCCTGACATCGACCGCCGGTCGTAGCCACTCGGGCCCGATCCGGCCGTCCGGCCCTGGCAAGAGCCGGAGGCCGATGCTCAAGTGGGGCGCGGCGGCCACCGCTGGCGAATCGCGGGCCGGCAGAGAGATCGGCGACCCGACGATGCGATCCAGCCCCCGTCCCCCCGCCTCCCTCCGCCAGACAGGCCGGCCCCGCCCGAACGCCGCCGCGGCCTGCCGTGAGCGGGACCAGCCCCGCGCGAGCGCGCCGACGCCCGCCGCAAGGACACGATGACCATGGCCCTGGAACGGAACGCCGCCCTGTCCAGCCCCGAGGCCCGGGGTGCCCGCACGGACCTTCTCGGCGCCGCGGCCGACCGGGTCGTGGCGCAGGGCAGCCCCGGCGGCTTCGTCACCGACCTGTTCGGGCGCGTGCCCCCCGAGGACCTCGCGCCCTACACGGCGCAGGATCTCGCCGAACTCGCTCTGGCGGCCCGGGGGCACCTCGCCGCACCCCGGCATCCGGGCGCAGCCGCCAACCTGTCCGTCAGTGACCGCGCCGTCCTGCGCGAGGGACGGATGCGCGACCTGACCATCGTCGAAGTCGTCAACGACAACCGGCCGTTCCTGCTCGATTCCGCCCTGGCCGAGCTGACGGAGCAGGGGTTGGCGCCCCACCTCGTCGCACACCCGATCCTCGGCGTCGAGCGCGACGACGCGGGCGCCCTGGTCCGGGTGGTGGGGGAGACCACCGCCGACACGCAGGCGGGGTTCGCGCGGGAGAGCTTCATCCACATCCATCTCGACCGGCTCGATGCCGGCGAGGCCCGCACCCGCCTTGTCGAGGGCCTGGCCCGCGTGTTCCACGACGTCGCCCTGGCCACCGACGACCAGGACGCCATGGCCAGCCGGCTGGCCGGCCTCGCGGCGGCCTACGCCGCCGCCCCGCCGCCCCTGCCGTCGGAGGAGGTCGCGGAGGCGCGCGCTTTCCTGGCCTGGCTCGGCGCGGGGCACTTCACAGTGCTGGGCCTGCGCGAGCACAGCCTCTCCGGGGCGGAGCATGCCCTGGTGGAGGGCTCGGGCCTGGGGTTGCTGCGCGATCCGGCGGTGGCGGTGCTCCGGCGCGGCGGCGCCCTCGTGGACATGACGCCGGAGATCCGCGCCTTCCTCGAGGGCCCGCAGGCCCTCATCATCACCAAGGCCAGCGTGAAGTCCCGGGTCCACCGGGCCGCCCATCTCGACTACATCGCCTGCAAGCTGTTCGGCGCGGACGGCCGCCTGACCGGCGAGGTCGGCATCGTCGGCCTGTTCAACGCGAGCGCCTACACCCTGCCGACGCGGGAGATCCCGTACCTGCGCGAGAAGGTGGCGCAGGTGGCCCTGCGCGCGGGCCTCGATCCCACGAGCCATGCGGGGCGCGGCCTCCTCGACGTGCTGGAGACCTACCCGCGCGACGACCTGTTCCAGATCGACGCCGACCGGCTCTACCGCTTCAGCCTCGCCATCGCCCACCTCGCCGACCGGCCGCGCCTGCGGGTGCTGTCGCGGCCCGACCGCTTCGGCCGCTTCGTCTCGCTCCTCGTCTACGTGCCGAAGGACCGCTACGATTCCACCGTGCGGGCGCGGATCGGCGCCTACCTCGCCAGCGAATACGGCGGCCGGATCTCGGCGGCCTACCCGTACTTCCCGGACGGGCCGCTCGCCCGCACCCATGTCATCATCGGCCTGCCCGAATCCGGCGCGCCCGAGCGCGATCCCGCCGCCCTGGAGGCCGGCATCGCCGCCCTGGTCCGAACCTGGGGCGACGAATTGCGGGCGGCCCTCGCCGAGACCCTGGACGGCTCGGAGGCCCGGATCCTGGCCGCCCGCTACGGCGAGGCCTTCTCGGCGGCCTATCGCGAGAGCTTCGCTCCCGCGGTCGCCATCGCCGACATCATGACCCTGGAGCGCCTCAGCCCCGAGCGGCCCCGGGCGGCCGATATCGGCCGGCGCGCCGCCGACCCGGAGGCGCAGATCCGCCTGAAGGTGTTTTCGCGGGGCGCCTCGCTCTCCCTGTCCGAGCGGGTGCCGGTGCTGGAGAACCTCGGCTTCCGGGTCGTCAACGAGCGGACCTACCGCATCCTGCCCCCCGGGGCCGACGAGGCCGGCTGGGTCTGGCTGCACGACATGCTGCTGGAGCGCGCCACCGGCGCGGCCATCGATCTCGGCCGTCTCGAGACCCTGCTGGAGGAGGCGCTCCTGGCGCTCGGCACGGGGCTCGCCGAATCCGACGGCTACAACCGCCTCGTGCTGGAGGCCGAGCTGCCTTGGCGCGACGTCGCCCTGCTGCGCGCCCTCGGCCGCTACCTGCGCCAGCTCCGCATCCGCTACGGCCAGGACTACCTCGCCGCCACCCTCAGCGCGCATCCGGGCGTCGCCCGTGCCCTGGTCGCGCTGTTCCGGGCCCGGTTCGACCCGGCCGCCCCCGGCGACCGCGAGGCGGCCCAGGCCGCCATCCGCGCCGGGATCGAGACGGACCTCGCCGCCGTGACCAGCCTCGACGAGGACCGCATCCTGCGCCGCTTCGTCAACCTGATCGAGGCGGCCCTGCGGACCAACTTCTTCCAGGTCGCCCCGGGCGGCGGACGCCGGGAGGCCATCGCCTTCAAGTTCGCCTGCGCCAAGGTCAGCGGCATGCCGCTGCCGCGCCCGTTCTTCGAGATCTTCGTCTATGCGCCCCGCGTCGAGGGCGTGCACCTGCGCT
Organism: Methylobacterium sp. AC690; assembly: GCF_979256535.1. Taxonomy (NCBI): domain Bacteria; kingdom Pseudomonadati; phylum Pseudomonadota; class Alphaproteobacteria; order Hyphomicrobiales; family Methylobacteriaceae; genus Methylobacterium; species Methylobacterium sp. AC690. Next base: position 200,304 of record NZ_CEEDOX010000008.1, read on the forward strand.
TCGGCTACGTCGCCCGCGGCGGCCTGCGCTGGTCCGACCGGCCGGAGGACTTCCGCACCGAGGTGCTCGGCCTGGTGAAGGCCCAGCAGGTGAAGAACGCCGTGATCGTGCCGGTGGGCGCCAAGGGCGGCTTCTTCCCCAAGCGCCTGCCGCCGGCCTCGGACCGGCAGGCCTGGATGGCCGAGGGCACCGAGAGCTACCGGATCTTCATCCGGACCCTGCTCGAACTCACCGACAACATCGTCGGCGACGCCATCGTGCCGCCGGCTGACACGGTGCGGCACGATCCCAACGACGCCTATCTCGTGGTGGCGGCCGACAAGGGCACCGCCACCTTCTCGGACATCGCCAACGCCCTCTCGGCCGAGCGCGGCCACTGGCTCGGCGACGCCTTCGCCTCGGGCGGCAGCCAGGGCTACGACCACAAGGGCATGGGCATCACCGCCCGCGGCGCCTGGGAGGCGGTGAAGCGCCACTTCCGCGAGATGGACATCGACACCCAGGCCGACCCGATCACGGTGGCGGGCGTGGGCGACATGTCCGGCGACGTCTTCGGCAACGGCATGCTGCTGTCGCGCGCCCTGCGCCTCGTGGCGGCCTTCGACCACCGCGACATCTTCCTCGACCCGAACCCCGACGCGGCCGCGAGCTTCGCCGAGCGCGGGCGCCTGTTCGATCTCGGCCGCTCCTCCTGGCGCGACTACGACGCCGGCCTGATCTCGCCCGGCGGCGGCCTCTACGCCCGCAGCCTGAAGACCATCCCGCTCTCGCCCGAGATCCAGGCGGTGCTCGGCCTCGCCCAGGACGCGGCGACGCCGGCGGAGCTGATGCAGGCGATCCTGAAGGCGCCGGTGGACCTGCTCTGGTTCGGCGGCATCGGCACCTACATCCGCGCCGCCGCGGAATCCGACGAGGAGGCCGGCGACCGCGCCAACGACGCGGTGCGCATCACCGGCGCGATGGTCCGGGCCAAGGTCATCGGCGAGGGCGCCAATCTCGGGGCGACCCAGCGCGGGCGCATCGAGGCGGCCCGCAACGGGGTCCGCCTCAACACCGACGCCATCGACAACTCCGCCGGGGTGAACACCTCCGACGTGGAGGTGAACATCAAGATCGCGCTGATGACCCCGGAGCGCGACGGGCGCCTCGACGGGCAAGCCCGCAACGCCCTCCTGGTGGCGATGACCGACGAGGTTGCCGCCCTGGTGCTGCGCAACAACCAGCTCCAGACCCTGGCGCTCTCCCTGGCCCAGTACCGGGGCCTGCCCGAGACGGGCTTCGCCATGCGGACGATGCAGGCCCTGGAGGCGGAGGGGCGCCTGGACCGCGGCGTCGAGCTGCTGCCGGACGATGCCGCCATCGCGGAGCGGATGCGCCGGGGGGAGGGGCTGACTCGGCCGGAATACGCGGTGCTCCTCGCCTACGCCAAGCTCGCCCTCTACGACGCGCTCCTGGCCAGCACGGCTCCGAACGACCCCTATTTCGACCGGGAGCTGCAGCGCTATTTCCCCGCCGCCTTGCGCCAGCAATTCCCCGACGCGGTGAACGGCCACCGCCTGCGCCGGGAGATCATCAGCACCGCGCTCTCCAACATCATCGTCAACCGCGGCGGGCCCTCCCTCGTCACCCGCCTCGTGGAAGAGACCGGCGCCGATGCGAGCGCCATCGCCAAGGCCTACGCCATCACCCGCGACGCCTACGGCCTGATGGAGCTGAACCTCGCCATCGACGGTCTGGCCGGCGCCATCGCCGGGCAGGCGCAGATCGCCCTCTACGCCGAGGTGCAGGACCTGCTCGTGGGCCGGATCGTCTGGTTCCTGCGCAACCTCGACCTCTCGGGCGGCGTCGCCCCCATCGTCGCCCGCTATCGCGAGGGCATCAGCGCCCTGCAGGCGGCCCTGCCGGAGGTGATGGGGGAGGCGGTGAACGGACAGCTGGCCGCGCGCGAGGCCGAACTCGTCGGCCTCGGCATGGCCGCGGCGCCGGCCCGCCGCCTCGCGGCGCTCACCGCCCTGACCTCGGCCCCCGACATCGTCCGGATCGCCGAGTCCGGCGGCGGCGCGATGCCCGACATCGCCGCGACCCACTTCGCCCTGGACCGGGCCCTCCGGCTCTCCGAACTCGCGGCGGCCGCCCGGGCGGTCGCCACCGGCGACACCTACGACCGCATCGCCCTGGAGCGGGCCGTCTCCACCATCGCCACCGCCCATCGCCGGCTCACCGCCGAGGTCGTCGGCACGGTGGGGGCCGGGCCCGAGGCGGTGACGGCCTGGAGCCGAAGCCGCGGCGCGGCCCTCGACCATGCCCGCGCCACCCTGGAGGCGGTGACGGCCTCGGGGCTCACGGTCTCCAAGGCGACGGTGGCGGCGAGCCTGCTGGCCGACCTGGCGCGTCCCAAGGGGGCGCCGGCCCAGGGCTGAGGGCCGGCCAAGGGCTGAGCGTCGGCGCGGGGGAGGGCGGCCCCTAGCGGGCGAGGACCCGGGCGGCGTCCTTGGTGGTCTCCACCGCGCGGGAGACCTGGCCGATCGACTGGCCGATCGCCTGGATGTTCTGCGAGATCGCCGCGACCGCGCTGGCGGCGTGCTGCATGTTGCCCGACATGTCCTGGGTGACGACGCTCTGCTCCTCCACCGCCGCCGCCGTGCTGATGGCGTAGTCGCGCATCTGCGTCACGGAAAGCTGGATGGTCTGGAGCGACTCGCCGACCTGCTTGGACACCGCCTGCACGTTGTCGATCTCGCCGGTGATCTGCTCGGTGGCGCGGGCCGCCTGGTTGGCGAGGTTCTTCACCTCCTGGGCCACCACCGCGAAGCCGCGGCCGGCCTCGCCGGCCCGGGCCGACTCGATCGTCGCGTTGAGCGCCAGCAGGTTGATCTGGCCGGCGATGGTCTGGATCAGCCCGACGATGCCGCTCATCGCGCCGGCGGCCTGGGTCAGCTTCTGGGTCGCCTCGGCGGCGGCGACGACCTGGCCCTGGGCCGCCTCGGTGGCGACCCGCGAATGGGCCATGCTCTGCGAGATCTCGGCGACGGAGGCGGCGAGTTCCTCGGAGGCCGCCGCCATGGTCTGGACGTTGCTGGAGGTGGTGCTCGCCGCCGCGTCGGCCTCCCGCGTCTGGCTGTTCGTGAGCAGCACCGCGCCGTCGATCTCGCCGAAGTTCTGGGCGATCAGCCGGCGCAGGTCGTTAAGGAGCGTCACCTGCGCGGTGATGTCGGTGGCGAACTTGACGATCTTGTAGGGGTGCCCGCTGGCATCGAGGATCGGGTTGTAGGAGGCCTCGATCCAGACCTCGCGCCCGCCCTTGGCGACGCGCTTGTACTGGGCGGCCTGGTAGGTGCCCTGGCGCAGCCGGTCCCAGAACTCCGCATAGGCTGCGCTGTCGCGCTCGCCGGGCTCCACGAACATCCGGTGATGCCGGCCGACGATCTCCGGCAGGGTGTAGCCGACGGCGGCGAGGAAGTTCGCGTTGGCGTCGAGGACGGTGCCGTCGAGGTTGAAGGAGATCACCGCCTGGGCCTTGTGCAGGGCGGCGAGCTGGCCCTGCACGTCGGCGTCCTGCCTCTTCTGCTGCGTGATGTCGGTGGCGAACTTGACCACCTTGTAGGGCTTGCCGGCCCCGTCGAGGATCGGGTTGTAGGAGGCCTCGATCCAGACCTCGCGCCCGCCCTTGGCGACGCGCTTGTACTGGGCGGCCTCGTACTCGCCCCGGCGCAGCTTGGCCCAGAACGCGGCGTAGGCGGCTGTGTCGCGCTGGGCGGGCTCGACGAAGAGGCTGTGATGCTGACCGCGGATCTCGGCCAGGTCGTAGCCGATGACGGCGAGGAAGTTCGGATTGGCACTGATCACCGTGCCGTCGAGATTGAACTCGATGATGCCCTGCGACTTGTCGAGGGCCGCAAGTTTCGCGTCCGTCTCGGCGGCCGACTTCTTCCTTAGACCCAGCATCGAACGCCCCAGAATCAGAACCCCGGACGGGTTCAGGTCACAGCATTCGATCGTCGCACCGGATGATCCTGCCTGCTGCGCAGAGAAACTGCGACACAAACATTAAAGATCGGAAAATCCGCGCAATCCGGCCGACGATTGGGCAACCATTCGCGCCCCGCACGAAGCAGGTTCTCCGCGCGAAACCTCGGGAAGGCGCGCTTCATCTTATGGAGCGCCCATCATTGCCGCACCGGAGCCGGCGACCACTTCGGAATCCTTGGGGCAGGCGCGCCCGGTGCTGCGTGCGTCCCGGGGGCGACAGGGCGCGCGGTTTGTCCCGCCGCCGCCGCGATAATGCGCCCCGGCCGCGGCAAGGCGTGTTGGAACTCGCGGGCGGTTGGTGTATGAGCCTGCCCCAAGTGCAGTTTCTGCGCCGATTCGAGGCCGTCTGACGGACGTCCCGCCCGGGTGAAATCCTGGGTCCGGGACGTTTTGCAGTTCGCGTCGCGGGGCTCCGGGAGGGTCTCAGGGTCGGCGCCGCCCAACAAACATCGTTTCAGAGGATTGAAACCGTTGCAGGTACTCGTTCGCGACAACAACGTCGACCAAGCCCTCCGCGTCCTGAAGAAGAAGATGCAGCGCGAGGGCATCTTCCGCGAGATGAAGCAGCGCAAGGCCTACGAGAAGCCTTCCGTCCGCAAGGCTCGTGAGAAGGCCGAGGCCGTGCGCCGCGCCCGCAAGCAGGCCCGCAAGACCGCGATCCGCGAGGGCCTGATCGCTGCGCCGAAGCCGAAGCCCCGTTTCGGTGCCGGTGCGCCGCGTCGTCCGGGCGGTTCGCCGTTTGCCCCGACCGCTCCGACCGTGCTGCCGCCCGCCGGCAACGCCTGAGTCCAGCCGCGCGGAATTTTCGCGCGGAATCCAGGCGGACGACGGCAGCGCAAAATCGCGACCATCGCCCGTCACCGCCTACGAAAACAGCCCGGTCGCTCAGCGGCCGGGCTGTTTCGCGTTGAGCGGGCGAGAACCGTCAGGCGGCCCGGGCCGCCACCGTCGCGTGCTCGGCCTGGACCAGCACGTCGAGGGCGCGCCAGGGCTTCTGCATGTAGACCGCCTGGGCCGGCAGGGCCTCGCCGCCGCGGGCGTCGCCGCCGGAGGTCAGGACGACGCGGACATCCGGCCAGCGCCGCTCGACGGCGCTCGCCAGGGCGATCCCGTCCATGCCGGCGCCCAGCCGGACGTCGGCGAAGAGCAGGGCGACGTTGCCGCCGGAGCGCTCCAGCACCGAGATCGCGGCCTCGGCCGTGTCGCAGGCGATGACGTCGAGGTCGCTTTCCTCCAGGACGGCGGTCGCGAGGTTGCGGACATCGGCATCGTCCTCGACCACGAGGGCGATCGGGCAGGGGGCGTGTGAGCGATCCATGAAGTCTCCTCAATCGGGCATCGGGCGTGGCGAACGCGGGGAATGGACGGGCGGGACGCGATACGCGGGCACAGGCCAGCCGTGTCCGGCCCGGCCTGATCCTTTCGTGGTACTGATTCTCTCGAAGTGATGCTGCGCCGCCACGGTACAGTGGGCAAGAGTTCGAATCGTTGTTCCGGCTATGCGGTTCCCGCATCGATGATCGGTTCCGGCGCCGCATTCCCGCCGGGCTCGCATGATGAGTGCCCCGCAGGCCGCCGCCCGCCGGACTCGCCCGGGTCCGAGACGGTGCGCCTCTTGCATGGCTGGCTCGGCGCGAGGCCGGGACCGCGGTGGATGTTAACCATGCGTTCACCACGTTAGGCTGACCGTCGGGGGCGTTGGGATCGAAGAGGTTGCACGAGGCGGACGCCGCCCTAGCGCGGCGACCGGGTCGGTCGTATCGTTGAGATCAGGGGGTGTTTGTCCGTCATGTGCCGCTTTCTCGCCTATTCCGGTGAGCCGGTCTTCCTGACCGACCTCGTCTGCGCACCGACGCACTCGCTGGTCCACCAGTCGCTCCATGCGGCCGAGGCGAAGACGGAAACCAACGGCGACGGCTTCGGCATCGGCTGGTACGGGGAGCGGGTCGATCCGGGCCTGTACCGCGACGTCTGCCCGGCCTGGTCGGACGAGAACCTGGTGAACCTGTGCCAGCAGGTGCGGGCGCGGATGTTCTTCGCCCATGTGCGGGCCTCCACCGGCACCGCCACCACCCGGGCGAACTGCCACCCCTTCGCCCATGGCCGCCACCTGTTCATGCACAACGGCCAGATCGGCGGCTATCACCGCATCAAGCGCCGGATCGAGGCGCTGATCCCCGACGCGCTCTACGACGACCGGCGCGGCACCACGGATTCCGAGGCGATCTTCCTCCTCGCCCTGGCCAACGGCCTCGCCGAGGACCCGATCGGCGCCATGGCCCGGACGCTGGCCATCGTGCGCGAGTTGATGCGGGCGGCCGAGGCCACTGAGCCCCTGCGCTTCACCGCCGTGGTCACGGACGGCGAGACCCTGACGGCCTATCGCTGGGCCTGCGACGGCTCGCCCCCGAGCCTCTACTACCGCCAGACCGAGACCGGCCTCGTCGTCGTCTCCGAGCCGATCGACGGCTGTCGCGACGGCTGGAAGGTCGTCCCCAAGGGCGGCACGCTCCAGGCCCGCCGCGGCGGCCCGGTGACCCTCACCGGCCCCGAAGCGGTGGCCGAGCGCATCGCCGCCTGAACGGCTCGTCGGACGCGCCGCCTCCGTGAGAGCGGCGGCCCCGAAACCGTCGGCGGCTCGGGATCGCACGCCGCCGGCGCGCCCCTCCGGGTCCGGAAACGCTTGCGGCGCCCCGGGATGACGGCTGGATGGCATCCGCGATCGGATCGCCCGGGAGACGGGAGGTCCGGTCGGCTCGGCGTGATGGCGGCACGCGGCCGTCGACCCAGCCATCCCCCGACGTGGGTTGCGGCCCGCGCCTGAAGGGCGGACAACCCGGCATCATGGCCATGCGGGAGCCGCCGATGACGTATCCGAACGTGACGCTGCACATCGCCGGGGCCTGGACCGACGGGTCCGGCTCGGAGACCCTGCCGGTGCTGAACCCGGCCACCGGCGAAACCCTCGGCACCCTGGCGGTGGCGACGCGCGACGACCTCGACCGGGCGCTGGCGGCGGCCGAGCGGGGCTTTGCCGCCTGGCGCAAGGTCTCGGCCTACGAGCGCGCCAAGGTGCTGCGCGGGGCCGCCGACCTCCTGCGGGCGCGGGTGGAGGACATCGCCCGCCTCATGACCCTCGAGCAGGGCAAGCCCCTCGCCGAGGCCCGAGTGGAGATCCTGGCAGGGGCCGACGTCACCGACTGGTTCGCGGAAGAGGGCCGCCGCGCCTACGGCCGGATCATCCCGGCCCGTGCCGACGGCGTCGTGCAGATGGTGCTGCGCGAGCCGGTCGGCCCCGTGGCGGCGTTCACGCCCTGGAACTTCCCGATCAACCAGGCGGTGCGCAAGGTGGCGGCCGCCCTCTGCGCCGGCTGCTCGGTGATCCTGAAAGGACCCGAGGACACCCCGGCGAGCTGCGCGGCCATGATCCGGGCCTTCCTCGATGCCGGCGTCCCGGGCGACGTGCTCTCCCTGGTGTACGGCGACCCGGCCGCGATCTCCGGCTACCTCATCCCGCACCCGGTAATCGCCAAGATGTCGTTCACGGGCTCGACCCCGGTGGGCAAGGAACTCGCCGCGCTGGCGGGCCGGCACATGAAGCGGGCGACGATGGAGCTCGGCGGCCACGCGCCCGCGATCGTGTTCGAGGATGCCGACGTCGACACCGCCGTGGCGGTGCTCGGCGCCAACAAGTTCCGCAATGCCGGCCAGGTCTGCGTCGCCCCGACCCGGATGCTGGTGCACGAGGCCGTCTACGACCGCTTTCGCGATGGCTTCGTGGCCTTCGCGGAGGGCCGCCGGGTCGGCGACGGGCTCGACCCCGAGACCACCATGGGACCGCTCATCCATGCCCGGCGCCTGGAGGCGATGGAGACCCTCTGCGCCGACGCGGTGGCGCAGGGCGCCGCGCTCCGCACCGGCGGAAAGCGCATCGGCAACCGCGGCAACTTCTTCGAGCCGACCGTGCTCTGCGACGTGCCGTTGACCGCCCGGATCATGAACGAGGAGCCCTTCGGCCCGGTGGCGCTGATCCAGCGCTTCTCCGACGACGCGGACGCCTATGCGGAGGCCAACCGGCTCCCCTATGGCCTGGCCGCCTACGCCTATACTCGCTCGGCCTCCCGCGCCGTCGAGGTCGCGACCCGGGTCCAGAGCGGCATGGTCGGCATCAACCATCACGGCCTTGCTTTCCCGGAGACGCCCTTCGGCGGCGTCAAGGATTCCGGCTACGGCAGCGAGGGCGGCTCGGAGGCCCTGGAGGCCTACCTGACCACGAAGTTCGTCAGCCAGGCGCGCGTCGGGGGGTAGGGGGCGTACGGCTCCGGGATCGCGGTTCGACCCTCCCCCCGCAGAGGGAGGAGGGTTGTCGCTGCCGCGGGCGCGCCGGCGAGGACAATCACCCCTCAATAATGGGGCGGCGGCGGCTCCGGGGCCCCCGAGCCCGGCCGGTTGGCGGCGGCCTCGACCTCTTCCACCAGCTTGGCCATCTGCCGGGTGAGGGCGTCGATCTGGCGCCACTGGGCCGTGATCGTGGTGTTGAGGTCGTCGATCACCACGTCCTGCTCGGTCAGGCGCATCTCGAGGGCGTCGATGCGGGCGGAGAGATCGGTCATCGCGGCGTCTCGGAGATCGGAGTCTCGGGGATCTTGAGCTTGGAGATCGGGGGCTTGGAGATCGCGGTCTTGGAGCTCGGGGTCTTGCAGACCGAAGACTTGGAGATCGGGGATTCGGACATCAGGGTTTCGGGCGCGTGGTCGGGCCGCTCGACCAGGGCCGGGCCGAGGGCGATCCGGCCGTCGAAGACGAAGCAGTCGCCCGTCCAGCGGTTCTCGGAGTCCGGCACCGTCTCCAGGTAGCGCAGGATGCCGCCTGCGAGGTGGCGCACGTCGGCGAAGCCCTTCGCGCGCATGTAGGCGCCCGCCTTCTCGCAGCGGATGCCGCCGGTGCAGAACATGGCCACGCGGGGATGCGCCGCCGGGTCGAGGCCGTCGACGTAGGCGCGGAAGTCGCTGAACCGGGTGATCCCCGGATCGACCGCACCGGGAAAGCTGCCGAGCGCCACCTCGAAGGCGTTGCGGGTGTCGATCAGCAGGAGGCCCGGCGTCTCCAGCAGCGCGTTCCAGGCCTCCGGCGCCACGGGCGTGCCGGCGCCGGTGGCCGCATCGGTGGCGCCGTCGTCGAAGGTGACGATCTCGCGCTTCACCCGGACCTTGAGCTGGCGGAACGGCGGCGCCTCGGCCTGCGAGCACTTGCAGTCGAGGTCGGCGAGCCGGCCGCCGAAGAGCGGGCCGGTGCGCAGCGCCACCAGGAAGGCTTCGATCGCCGGCGCCGGGCCCGCCACCGTGCCGTTCACGCCCTCCGGCGCCAGCAGCAGGGTGCCGGTGAGGCCGAGCTCCGCGCACAAGGCCTCGAGGGGGGCCTGCAGGGCGGCGACGTCCGGCAGGGCGACGAACTGGTACAGGGCGGCGACGGTCAGCGGCATCGGGGGCGATCGGCGGGCGAGGAACAGGGGGCAGGGGCAGGGTCTACGGCACAGGGCTCACGGGGCGGCGGGATCGACCCGGCGCAGCACGAAGGTGGTGCCGACCTCCGGGTCGCGGCGCCAGCGCCCGTCCCCGGCGGCCACCAGGTTCACCATGTGGCCGCGGCGGGCGTTCAGGGTCAGGTGCCCGTTGGCGAAGCGCCAGGAGACGGGGTCGAACACCGTCAGGCCGCCGTCGCGGCAATTGTCGAGGATGCGCACCGGCGCCGGCGCGGTGCCCGGCGTCAGCTCGATGCGGCAGACATCCTGCTCACGGTAGCGGTCGAGGGCGTAGGTACCGGGGGCCGGGCCCTCGCCGGCGGGCACGGCCGCGGGCGCCGCGGCGCTGCGCGCATCCGGGGCGGCGCTGCCGGCCCCGGCATCGCCCACCCCGGCGTAGCCGGCCCCGGGACTGGTGGGGACCGCGTCGGTCGGCGGCACCATCGCGACGATCTGGAGCGGCACCAGGCTGAAATGCTCGTCGGCCGCGGCGGCCACGAGGCTGCGGGCATCGACCCGGGTGCTGAACTGCAGCACCGGCCGGACGTCCTTGTCGACGAGGCGCAGGTTGCCGTCGGCGAAGAGCCAGCCGGCGATGTGGTTGAGGATCGGCAGGGCCCGGCGGCACCCGGCCGGGAAGGACAGCCGCCGCCCGGCGGGCCCGCTCGCGCCCGACAGGGTCAGGACGCAGCGCCGGGTGCTGCCGTCCCGCGACAGGTCCCAGGTGCCCGGCACCCCCGCGATGTCGCGGGGGAGGCTCGCGACGAACGGTTGCTCGGGTGCGGCGGCCGCCGGCGCGGGCGCCTCCTGCGGCCGGGCGGTCTCCTGCGCGGGGGCGGTCTCCTGCGCCGGGGCGCTGTCCTGGGCGAGGGCGCTCTCCCGGGCGAGGGCCGATGTCGCCAGCGCCAGGGCGACGACGGCGGTGTGGCGCGCGCGGATCATGCCCGGGCCGTCCAGGGCGTCTCCGGCACCGGCGTGAGGGGGCCGCGTCCGTCGAACCAGGCGACGAGGTTGTCCACCACGAGCCGGCCCATGGCGGCCCGGGTCTCGACCGAAGCCGAGCCCACATGCGGCAGGAGCACCACGTGGTCCATGGCCACGAGCGCGGGCGGCACGTGCGGCTCCCGGGCGAAGACGTCGAGGCCGGCCCCCAGGATAGTGCCGGCCTGGAGGGCCCGGATCAGCGCCGCCTCGTCGATGAGGCTGCCGCGCGCGACGTTGACGAGGAGGCCCTGCGGCCCCAGCGCCTCCAGCACCGCCGCGTCGACGATTCCGTTGGTCTCCGGCCCGCCCGGGGCCACCACCAGGAGCACGTCGGACGCCTCCGCGAGGCCGAGCAGGGTGGGGTGATAGGCGTAGGGCACGTCGGCCTGGGGCCGGCGGCCGTGATACGCGATGGCGACGCCGAACCCGTCCAGGCGCCGGGCGATGGCCCGGCCTATCCTCCCGAGGCCGAGGATGCCCACGGTGCGCCCGCGCAGGGTCGGGGTCAGCGGGTAGGTCCGCTGCGGCCAGTGCCCGGCGCGCAGGTGGCGGTCGGCCTGGGGGATCTGGCGCACGGTGGCCAGCAGCAGGCCGAGGGCGAGGTCGGCGACCTCGTCGGTGAGGACGTCCGGCGTGTTGGTGACGACCACGCCCTGCGCGGCCGCCGCCGCCGTGTCGATGGTGTCGTAGCCGACGCCGAAGCTCGCGACGATCTCGAGGCCGGGCAGGCGCGCCAGCAGGGCCCGGTCCACCGGCGCCTGCGCCCCCGTGGCGAGGCCGCGGATGCGCGGGCCGGTCTCGGCCAGGAAGGCTTGCGGATCGGGGACGGTGTCGAGCCGGTGCAGGGTGAAGCGCGCGGCGACGGCGTCCATGACGTCGGGATGCATCGCCTTGAGCATCAGGATGTCGATGGGCGGCATGGGGGTCTCGGTGACGATCGGGATCTGGCGGAAGCCTCGGGGCTCCGTGCCGACAGCTTTAGGCCGCGGCTCCGAACCGGTCCAGTGACCTTGACCAGTGACCTTGAGCGGCCCGCGCCCGGCCCCATGCGGGCGCCTCCGGGCTGCCATCCGCCCGGCGCAGTCGGGTCCCCACTTTCGCTGCGCGCCTTGGAACACTACTAAAGGGACACCGCACCCCGTTTCCCGACGAACAACCAGAACAGCCACGCCATGACAGCGCCGCGCACCCTCTACGACAAGATCTGGGACGACCACGTCGTCGATGTCGAGCCCGATGGCTCCACGCTCCTCTACATCGACCGCCACCTCGTCCACGAAGTCACCAGCCCCCAGGCCTTCGAGGGCCTGCGCGTGGCCGGGCGCCGGGTGCGCCACCCTGAGAAGACCCTCGCGGTGGTCGATCACAACGTGCAGACGTCCGACCGCCGCTTCGGCATCGAGGACCCGGAGAGCCGCATCCAGCTGGAGGCGCTGGCCGAGAACGTGCGCGACTTCGGCATCGAGTTCTACGACGCCCTCGACCGGCGCCAGGGCATCGTCCACGTGATCGGGCCGGAGCAGGGCTTCACCCTGCCGGGCCAAACCATCGTCTGCGGCGACAGCCACACCTCGACCCACGGCGCCTTCGGGGCGCTCGCCCACGGCATCGGCACCTCGGAGGTGGAGCACGTGCTCGCCACCCAGACGCTGCTGCAGAAGAAGGCCAAGAACATGCGCGTCAGCGTCGACGGCACCCTGCCGCCGGGCGTGACGGCCAAGGACATCATCCTGGCGATCATCGGCGAGATCGGCACCGCCGGGGGCACCGGCTACGTCATCGAGTATGCCGGCTCGGCGATCCGCGCCCTCTCGATGGAGGGCCGGATGACCATCTGCAACATGTCGATCGAGGGCGGCGCCCGCGCCGGCCTGGTGGCGCCGGACGCCATCACCTACGCCTATGTCGAGGGCCGGCCGAAGGCGCCCCGGGGCGAGGCCTTCGCCCGCGCCAAGGCCTACTGGGAGAGCCTCGTCACCGACGCGGGCGCCCATTTCGACCGCGAGGTGCGCCTGGACGCCGCCAACCTGCCGCCAATCGTCAGCTGGGGCACCAGCCCCGAGGACGTGGTCTCGATCTCCGGCGCCGTGCCCGACCCGTCGCGGATCGCGGACGAGAACAAGCGCCAGTCGAAGGAGAAGGCCCTGAGCTACATGGGCCTGACCCCCGGCACCAAGATCACCGACATCACCCTCGACCGGGTCTTCATCGGCTCCTGCACCAACGGCCGCATCGAGGACCTGCGGGCGGTGGCCCAGATGGTCGAGGGCCGGAAGGTCCACGCCAACGTCTCCGCCATGGTGGTGCCGGGCTCCGGCCTGGTGAAGCAGCAGGCGGAGGCCGAGGGGCTCGACCAGATCCTCAAGGCGGCCGGGTTCGACTGGCGCGAGCCGGGCTGCTCCATGTGCCTCGGCATGAACGCCGACCGCCTGAGCCCGAACGAGCGCTGCGCCTCGACCTCGAACCGCAACTTCGAGGGCCGCCAGGGCCATCGCGGCCGCACCCACCTCGTCTCCCCCGCCATGGCGGCGGCGGCGGCCGTGGCCGGGCGCTTCGTCGACATCCGCGAGTGGCGCCGCGAGGCCTGAGCCACAATCGACGGGCCGGCCGAAAAATCCGCTGCGATCCGGATTGACGGCCGGCCCCACCCCGCCTAAACGAAACCCCGTCGGCGCCGCGAAGCGGCCCCGGCGAGCCCAGGTGGCGGAATTGGTAGACGCGCTGGTTTCAGGTACCAGTCTTGCAAGAGGTGAAGGTTCGAGTCCTTTCCTGGGCACCATCAGATGGCTATGCCGCTGATCCGCGAAAAGAAATAGCAGAAGCAAAGGCTTATGGCCGCCCGTAGGTACACACGGGTGGTACACATGGTTCTCCCAATGAGCCGGCCTTGGAAGCATCCAAAAACAGGCACATATTATCTTCGCAAACGAGTGCCTGCGGATTTGCTCCATGCTGCGGGTACAGGGGTGGTAAAGGTTACCCTTCGTACCAAAGACCCAGCGATAGCGAAATCGCGTCACATCACAGCATTGCAAGACCTTGAAACCCGCTGGGCCAACATGCGGCTTGGCGTCCGGCATCTGACCGAACGCGAAGCGCACGTCATTGCAAATCGCGCCTATGAAGCCTGGGTGCGAATGCACCGAGATGAACCGAGCATTCAAGGCTTTTGGCGGTCAGAGATTTTCGACAAACTGTCAGTCGCATCACGACCGCTGCTATGGCTGGAACCCCAACACATTTCACCACAGAAGGCAGACGGCTTTTACAGAGCTGAGCAGCCGACCGCGGGCGCGTGAATGTCGCCCCTCGCGGTGCTGAGGCCTGCGAGAAGGCGTAGGCGGCTGACTGGCGCTCCTCGCGGAACTGAACAGGAGTCTGCATAGACTGAGGGTAAGCGGCTGACCCGGCAGGTCCCCACGCATCTCAGGCGTGAGATCGTTGATGAGGCGTAGGGCAGAGTACTCGCTCGGTCGAGTGTACCCCCCGAGCGGACCGCATTACCCGATGAATAGTGGAAAACGCCGCGCTGCTTCCGTCCGGAGACAAACGGGATTGATCTTTCCGTGGTTTCAGGCCTTAGACAGATAACATATCTGTACAAGGAGAACCAAAGATGGATGACGCTACGTCTCATGGGCCTACTGACTACATCGAGCTAACCGCCGACATCGTGTCGGCCTACGTCTCGAACAACTCGATCCCAGCGAGCGAACTGGCCAACCTGCTCGCCTCCGTGCACACAGCAGTAAGCGGACTCGCCGCAGGTGGCACTAACAAGGCTGCAGAAGACGCCGTTGAGAAGCCGACACCGGCTCAGATCAAGAAGTCGATCACACCGGACGCGCTCATCAGCTTCGAGGACGGCAAGCCTTACAAGACGCTGCGCCGGCATCTGACGCTTCGCGGCCTTACCCCCGAGGCATATCGAGCGAAGCACGGTCTTTCCGCCGACTACCCGATGACCGCTGCTAGCTACTCTGCACAACGGTCGGAGCTTGCTCGTAGCCTGGGCCTTGGGCAGCAGCGGAAGGGTCAGACCAACGCTGCAGCTAAGGCCACAGCGGTGGAGGAGACGGTTTCCGAAGCTGCTGAGACGAAGCCGAAGCGCGCTGCGCGTCCGCGCAAGGCGGCTGCAAGTAAGTAGAGTAATAACGGAGGGCGGCCATAGCGCCGCCTTTCTTTAATGGCCTTGCAGAGTTGGTAGTAACGGCTAGCGAGCTAAGCGCCGAAAGCTATATTAGGGCCCTGCTCTTCAAGCAGGAATGGCACAGCCCGTTTGCTTCCGCGCGCAGGCCGCACATTCCTTCCTCTAGTAATTCTGAGGGGCTGCAAGTTGGACCCATGCTCATGTATTGGATGACCCCTTCCGTTCGAGAAACATGACTCGCCTACGGCGGGCTTTGGCCGGAAGCATGACGACCGCTCTGGGCGAAATATTGCCAGCCGGCTTTCGGATAGCCGTCTGGGATTTGCAGACATTCATCGCAGGCTGTGAAACTTGAGGCTGGAATTTCGCTTCGGCGGTGGTTGGACTGGATGCCCAATGCCTTTCGGAGGCTCGCTGTTCGAACACTCTGCGCTTCAATGAGACTAATATTCGCGTAGACGTGGCCAATAAAACTGCTGGTTGTCAAATCAGAAAATCTTTTTTACGAAAAACTAACTCACGAACTTCAGGAATTTTCATGATCCTCCGGACATAACTTCGGTGATGAGGGTTGGACCATGACGATTACGCAACTGGCTGACAGGTTTTTGTTGCGGCGCCAAATTAGCCTGTTGGCTGGTGCGATAGCTCTCGCCGTGATCGGGGTAACGGCAGCGGGGTCCGCTCTTCTGGCGAGCAGGCAAGCGACGGAGATGGCCCAGAGCAACCTTCTACAGGTGGCGCGCTCAGTGGCTGATCGGCTCGATCAAGATATGGCCGAACGGTTACGCGAAATTCGCAATGTCGCAGCTCTCGAGGCGCTGCAGCCGCATTGGCTCGAGAATACCGGCAGCCTCCGCAAGGTCCTCGACCGTATGCAGGGAACACTCCCGGATTACGCCTGGATTGGGTTCGCGGATCGCGATGGGCGCGTGCGGGCCTCCACGAGTGGCGTTCTCGAAGGAGCGAATGTCGGACAACGACCCTGGTTTCAGAACGGCATCAAACACGCGGCTGTCGAGGACGTGCATGCGGCGTCCATGCTGCAATCATTGCTCAAGCCGCATGCGGATGGAACCCCCTTCCGGTTCGTGGATCTGGCTGCACCGGTCAGGGATGCGTCCGGTCAGATCATCGGCGTTCTCGGCGTTCACCTCAGCTGGCGCTGGGCCGATGTCGTCCGGCGTGAGGTGCTGTCGTCCCGAAGAGCAGACCTGAAGGAGGACATCATCGTCCTTGATCGAGCAGGTCGTGTTCTCCTTGGGCCGGACCTCGGCGCAAGTCCCTTCACACCTGCGGATATCGCTGCCGGATCCTTCTCCGCCCGTCGCCCGGAGGGAGATCGGATCGCAACCGCTTCGCCGACCCGCGGCCGCGGTGACTATGTTGGCCTCGGCTGGATCGTTGTCGCCCTGCAGCCAACCGATACAGCGCTCGCTGGTGCCGCGCATCTGACCGGTCTGATCATCCTACTTGGCCTCGTAGCGGCCGTCGTCGGCATGTTTGGAATCCGGGCGGCCGCCGCGCGACTGAGCCAGCCTCTGTCGCAACTGACAGAAGCTGTCGACCGCGTGGGTCGTGAACCGAATGCGCGGATGACCGACCGCGTGCATGGCTCGCCCGAGGTTCTGCAACTGTCGGCTTCTGTCCGGTCTCTGCTCCGGCGCATCGGCACCGCCGAGGCGGATGCCCGTCACATCGAGGCTGAGGCATCGAGCGCGGTGCACGTGGCTGAAGACCGCGTGAGACGCCTCGGAGCTGATCTCCATGCCATGCAAGTGCTGGCCGACACGGACGCCCTTACAGGCCTCCTGAACCGGCGTGCGTTCATGCCCTTGGCCAAGGACGCCATGAGCTACTTCAAGCGCTACCGCCGGGCGATCTGCGTCCTGATGATCGACATCGATCACTTCAAGCGCGTCAACGATCTTCATGGCCACGCCGCAGGCGACGAAGTCATCCGCCAAGTTGGCCGGATCATCAGCGAAGCGATCCGGACGACGGATAAGGTTGCCCGGTTCGGCGGCGAGGAATTCGTGGTTCTGCTTCGTGAAACCGACCTGCAGGGCGCAGCGATCTTCGCCGACCGCATCCGCCAGACGGTCGCTGACACCGTGTTCGAGCCGGACGGGGCTTGCCTCAAAGCGACGATCAGCATCGGCATGGCCGAGGCAGAGAAATCCGACGAGGACGTTGACCGGACCATCGAGCGGGCCGACCGCGCGCTGTACGCGGCAAAATCTAGCGGCCGCAATTGCGTCCGCCCGTTCGAAGCAACGGCCCTCTCCGTCCTACAGGCGGCCTAGCGACAGGTCCGGGCCGGCATTCTGGGCCGGTCCGCTGGCTTGGCAAGGCTGCGCCTCAGCAAGGGCGGGCGAACGCGCGAAGATGGAGCGGCGCGCCGCCGGGGCGAACCTGACCGATGCTGCCGAACACCGGAGCGGTAACCAGAGGGACCGCCGGTGACACTCAAGGACAGCGCTGCCCGCTTTTCCGATCCTTAACCGCCTTCACGTCGCGGGACCCCTGCCCATGACGGACCCGAAGCTGCGTCGCATCGGCTGCAGGCGAGCGCAATCCTAGCGCAGCCCCAAGGCCTTCGACGTATCCGCGCTTGCGGCGACGCCACCACATTTCGGTAAGACGCAGAATTTAAGCAGGACGTTGCCCGAGACGTTGGCGAGCGTGATCGCGCCCGGTTGCTGTTTCAGTCCCGGCTTGGCCATACCGGGATCCTGGAGGGACCAGTGCGGGGGCACTTCGACCGTCAGATCGTGCATAGGCCGTTTCGACTCGATCCGAACCGTCACGGTTTCTCCGTCGCGGAAGGCATCGAGGTTGACGCCTTCCCGGGCGGACCACCACGAGCCGAACTCTTCCACGCTCCCGAACCAGGCCACGCTTTGCAGTGCCTTCGTGAATCCGCGGACGAACTCGAGCTTATGCCCCAAGATGTTGGGGTGGACCAGGATCGGATAGATGCCTCCATCGCGGGCGATCTTGCGCGCCACGTCTAGTGACTGCTTCAGACGCAGGCCCATCAGGGGGGCCCTTTCATCCTCTACCGTGAGCGGAAATTCGAAGATCCCAGTCTCGGAATCGGCACCACGGCTATAGGTGAGACGGACCGGCAGGTGCGAGAGCGCGTTGCCCGCTGTGACCGATGAACTGTACCGAAACCCGGTCGCCTCCAGCGCCTGAGGCAGGGTTGACGGATTCGAGAGGTGTCCAGGCCGGAAGCTCGTCACAGTCGCCGGAGGGGCGAGGGATTCGATGAGAAACTTGCTCACCCGCAATTCACCGAGAACGCTGCCGCCGCGCGCCTCGTTCCGACTGACCACCACCGGCTGGTAAGCCGGATACTGCTCGTTGCCGCTGCCGAGTGGAAAGTCGCGAAAGACGTTCGAATGCGCGACGGTGTGGCTGCCAAGCTCCATGCCGAGAGCGGTCAGGCGCCGGAGATGAGCGGCCGAGTCGTCGCTCAGGATGATCTCATCGTTGTAATCGCGCAGGTACTTGGTCTGGATGAAGAACGTGCCCCGGACGCCGAACTCGCGCAGCGCTTCGGCGTAGATCACCGCGTTGGGCAGCGAACGGGTGAAGTCGACGTCGAAGGTCATCATTACGGCGAGGGCCTTGCCGTCCGGCACCCGCCCGAGGCTCACGGCCAGGGGCTCGCCCTCCCGCCAGACCTGCCGGACAAACCGCAGCACGAGGTCGTTCTGCGGCGAGTACGCGTTGACGTAGTCGCGCTCGATCTCGGTGCCCCGCGCATTCTGTCCGATGAGAAGCAGGAAGCCCGGATCGAAGCCGAGCGCGTAGGCGCTCCCGCCGCCGGGAAAACGGCGACGGGTGATGGCCGCTGCGCCGTCATCGAAGGAGGCGACCGCATCCGACGCTTGGCTGTAACCGTGCGTGCCGAGCTGCGCCTCGGAGCTGCGGGCCGCGTCACCGAAGCGGACGGTCTTCTCCTCGGGCTCGTTGAAGCCGAGCCAAGTCTGAGTCCCGGGCGAGAAGGTCATCGCGAAGCGCTTGCGTGACGGGAGCACGTCCCCGAAGCCAAAAACCTCCTTGAGGCCGCCACCTAGGACGTTGGACGCTATCAAGGTCCCGCCCGCCTTCGGATAGGCGGCCAGGGTCCTGAGTTCATCGGGCTTAAGCACCAAGCCGGACACGTGGGGATAGACGAGCACCACCTTGTGGCGCACGGCTTCCGAGACGTCGCGCGTCACCGTGAAGGGGACGCCGAGGCTCTTCAAGCCGTGGACCAGACCGAGCCAGGCCGATGCCTCGTCGGTCAGCAAGATGGCGAGGCGCGCAGTGTCGCCATCCCGATAGGTCCGCCAATCGGCAGGGGTCGGCGGTTTCACCATCGTCGTTCCGGACGGCCCAGATAGACCGGAGAAGATGAAGATCCGCGATCGGTAGTGCAGGACGCCAAGCGCAACGGGGGCGAGGAAGACGAGAATGAGAATTCCCATTCCGATTTTGCGCCAGAGGCCGCCCTGCCGGTTCGAATCTTGGTCGCTCATGTCCCGCCATCATGTCCCGAGGCACAGACGCTAGGAGGATCGGATCAACGAGGGGTTAAGCATGACTTCTGAACTGTCGAACGTATCCCGCCGGCTCCCTGAGGCGTTTCCGTCGCGAAGCGACAGGTCAGACGAATTCGCCTGCACGCCTTAAGCCTGAGCCAAGGTCCCGACCGTCATTTTACGAACTCGGGCGAGGCTTCGATGCGGATGGTAACGTTGAAACGTGAACGAGCGCGGCGCGCGGCGCGATGGGCCGCATTGTTGACCCTCTCGATACGGTCGCTGTGGGGAGGCGTCGCCATGGGCCAGGACACCGATCCGGTCGGGCCGCTCCACCGCGCAGTCCTCTGTCGCGACCCGAATGGACGGTGGACGATCGCGCCCGCCCGGCCCGGGGCCAGGCCGGATCTAGGATGTCAGAGCCTCGACCTGCCGATCCCAGCGAGCCGCGTGCGCTGGGTCGGAGCCCTGACCCGAATGGACCCGCCGGGATCGGATCGCCTCGTTCTCTCCGGGACCGGACGTGAGGCCGGATTTCAGCCGTCCGATGCCAGTTTTGCCGCGCCGCCGGGACCGCCGCCGCGCCCGAGCGCCCTTCCGCTCGACCAGGGCTTGATCCCGATGCTGTCCGTGCGACCCTTCGGTGTCGAGGAACGAGCCACGCTGAGCCGCACGGACGATGCAATTACCCTGCATTGTAGGGCCGGCGACAGGCCAGCTGGACTGGTCCTCGACCCCGGTCGAACCCGCTTTCCGGACGAAGCCCGGCTCGCCCTGCGCTGGCAGGTCAGGGGTAACCCGGGTTTCTCGGCAGCTCATGCGGGTCCGCAGACCGATGGTGAGCTCGTTCCGCTCCCC
Organism: Methylobacterium sp. AC690; assembly: GCF_979256535.1. Classification (NCBI taxonomy): domain Bacteria; kingdom Pseudomonadati; phylum Pseudomonadota; class Alphaproteobacteria; order Hyphomicrobiales; family Methylobacteriaceae; genus Methylobacterium; species Methylobacterium sp. AC690. The sequence continues at coordinate 220,381 of NZ_CEEDOX010000008.1, forward strand.
GCAGAAGGGACCCTCGACCAGCCCCCATCAACGCAAGGGGCGGCGCGAGAAGCACCGCGTTTTGTTCTGAGTTGCCCGGCCCATGCCGCCTCGCTGACCATCCACGATCTACGGCTCGCGCCGCTGCCCGCTGCTGGACAGAAGGCGCGATCGGTCTGGGCGTGGCGGCCGAACCGCTGGCGTGAAGCACCGGAGCGCCTCATCACCGAGGCGCGCGCTCTGGGGGCGGATCGCCTGTTCGTCAGCGTCGCAATCGAGGACGGCGCCATCGCGGACGAAGCGCGCTTTTCGGATTTCATCGGGCTCGCGCGGGCCGCCGGCATTAGCGTCGCGGTGGTGGAGGGCGATCCGGACATGGCCCTGCCGGAGGGCCGCGCCATCGCGCTCCGGCGGCTCGGGACGCTCGCGGACTACCAGCGGCGCAGCGCCGGTGACCGCCGGCTGGCCGGGGTTCAATACGACATCGAGCCCTACCTGCTGCCCGGGTTTCAGGACGACCCCGAGCGCATCCTGCGCGGCTGGGCCGCGACCTTGGACGGCCTGTCGGCCGCCGCCCCGCCCCTTTCCCTCGATCTCGTCCTCCCCTTCTGGTTGCCGCTGCATGGCTCGGCCGGTCTCGTCCTGCCGACGATCGCCCGCGTTTCGGAGCGGGTCACCGTGATGGCGTATCGCACCACGTCGACCGAGATCCTGGCGGCCGCCGAACCGATGCTGGCGTGGAGCAGTGCCGTCATGCGGCCTCTCCACGTCGCGGTGGAGGCGGGGCCGGTGGGCGACGAGACCACGCGGACGTATCGCCGCTCCCCGACCGGCGACCTCTTGCTCCTGCCGTGGGCCGGCCGCGGAGCGCTGGCGCTCCTGCTGCAGGAACCCGTGACTCTGCGCCCGGCGGACAGGCTCTACATGCAGGAGCGAGAAAGTGTTGTTCCGGGCTCACAGGTAAGTTTTCTCGGAGACCGGGAGCGTCTCAACGAAGCGCTGGCGCAGCTGTCACGCAGCTGTGAGGCATGGCCGAGCTTTTCGGGAACCGCATTGCACGGACTCATCGACTGACGCTTGCGAGATCTTCGACATCACGCACGGCTTCGATCTCTTCACCAGGGATTAACCAAGGTCGAACCAACATAAGACAGTGTCGGTCTTTCCTTGAAGCTGCCGGGTTCGGCCTCGCTGCGCTACGGGGTGCCTCCGGATGTCAGTGAGCTCGTCGCGTGGGTCGCCAGCCATTGCCTCCCCGTCCTGGCGCGATGCGACCTCTCGTCGTTCTCGCTCTGGCCTGCCTTCCTGCCGCGCTCGCCAGCGCGACGGTTCGTGCGCAGGCGACTGATGAGGTCACAGCCGAACGCCTGCTGCGCGAGGGAACCGCGGCACGCCAGAGCGGACGGGTGGACGAGGCGATTACGGCTCTCGATCGCGCCGCCGCGCTGAAGCCCGGCGATGGCGATACGCAGCTTCAGCTCGGCCTATCGCTGTTCGCCAAGGGACGCTTCGACGAGGCGGGGCTTGCGTTCCGCAAGATCCTGTCCGCGACACCAGACTACGACGAGGCCCGTGCCGGCCTGATTCGCGTCTGCCTCGCCACGAAGGATTTCGAAGGCGCCGCGCGGGAGCTGATCATGCTCAAGAAGCGCTCGCCCGACGATCCCGATGTGAAGATCCTCGAAGCCCAACTGGCGTCCGCACGCGAGCCGGCTGCGGAGAGAGCGGAGCCGGGGTTGCGCTCGACGGTGGAGAAGCCGCCCAGCTCCGATCGGGCCGGCACAGAAAGGCGGCGGCTCTTCGTCGAGGGCCAGGCGGCCCGCAAGGCCGGCCGGTTCGACGTGGCCATCGCGCGGCTCGCACAGGTCGTCGCTCTCGATCCCAACGACGTCGACGCGCAGGTTGAGCTCGGTCTCGCACTGATGCCACGCCAGCGCTTCGCTGAGGCACGGGGGGCCTTCGCGAAGGCTCTCGCACGCGCACCGACCTACGGTGACGCCCGGCTCGGCCTCGCCCGCATCGCCTTCTACGAGAAGCGGCCTGCCGAGGCGGCACGCGAGGTCGGCATCCTGCTCGCCCGCGAGCCGCGGAATCGGGAGGCTCTGGCGCTTCGGGCGCAGATCGCCCGCGCGGCCGCGGGCCTGGAAGCGGCGGCCGAGAAGGCGCGTCTGGACCGCGAGACGCAGCGGATCGCACTAGTCCGCAAGCAGGCTCAGGCTGCCGAGCAGCGCAGCGCCGAGCAGGCCAAGGCCCTGCGCAAGGCGGGTCGGTTTGAGGCCGCGGAGGCAATCTACCGGACCCTTCTGCGGGCTCACCCGCGCGATGCCGACCTTCTCGTCTCGGCAGGCTCGATGGCCGCCTTTCAAGGCAAGACCCGGTTCGCCGACGCGCGGCGTGACTTCGAGACGGCTGAATTCATCAACCCGAATTCCGACGATGCGATCCTAGGACTGGCCCGGGTCGATCTCTATGAATCCAAGCTCGATGACGCTGAACCGCGCATCGCCCGCATCCTCGCCCAACAACCAGCGAACACCGAAGCGCAGGCCCTCTCGGCCCGCGTGACCCTCGCCCGCGGGGAGCCGGCCGAGGCCGAGGCAATCTTCCGGCAGCTGCGAACCCGCCTGCCGGAGGACACCGATATCCTGCTCGGCCTCGGCGACTCCCTTCGCGGCACGATGCAGGACGACGAGGCCCGTGCCCTCTATCGCGAAGCCGCCGCGGTCGATTCGGCCTCGGCCGAAATTGAGGCCCGCATCGCCCAGGCCATCCGCCCGCGCTGGCGGCTCGACCTCGATGGCTCAGTGAGCAGCCTAACCCGGAACGGCAGCGACTGGCAGGAGGGCAGCGCACGGCTCGGCTACGCCCTCAGCGAGCGCACGCTGATCACGGGTGGCATCGAGGTGACGAACCGCTTCAAGATCCTCAATACGCTGATCGATGTCCGGATCGACCATCGCTGGTCTGACTCGTGGACGAGCTACCTTCGCCTCGGCGGGTCGCCCGACGCGGTTTATCGTCCGATCTACTTCACCGAGGCCGGCGGAACCTACCGCGTGTCGCAGGGCAGCGGTGCCTTCGGCGCGACGTTGCTGACCCTGGATTCTGGGTACGCCAAGTACACCGCCACCGAGGTCGAGACCGCGAGCCCAGGGGTCCAGCAGTATTTCCTCGACGGCCGCCTCTGGGTTTCCGGCAAGGTCATCGGCACGCTGGCCACCTCACGCGTCGCTGAGCGGGGCTCGGACGGCTTTTCCTTCGTGCGCGACCGCCTCGACAAATTCGGCGGCTACTCGGTGCGGGTCGATAGCCAGCCCACCGAGCGCCTGACCCTGTTCGTCGGCTGGGCCGACGCACCGGACACCTCGGACGGCCGCGTCATTCCGACAAAGGCTGTCTATGGCGGCGGCATCTATGCGCTGACCGACATGCTGAGCCTCAAACTCTCGGCGGCGCACGAGGATCGGGTCAAATCCTACGACCGCACCAGCGTGAATGCTGGCCTGACCACCCGCTTCTGATGGCTCGAAGCGTTTCCTTCCGCGCGGGTGCGGCGCTCCGCCATGCCCGGGCTCCTTACGAAGGCGCAACGTATCCGTGCCACGGTCGCGGCATCGACCCCGCTGGACCGGCATCGTGTTCCTGACTCTCATCTGGCAGATTTCTGTCGGTCTCGCAGCCGTCTCGGTTGTGACGATGATGGGTCTCATCTTCGTCCGCCTGCGCGACGTCAGCCGCGTCCGCAACGAGGCCCAGCGGCGCGAGGCACTCCTCGCCGAGATGCTCGAATGGACCGAGACCGACGATTCCGGGCAGGCCCAGACCATTACGAAGGCTCTCGCGCAGGACCAGACGCTGGGGACCAATCTCCTCATCGAGGTCTTCGAGATCGTGCGCGGAGAGGGGCAGGAGCGTCTGGCGGCCCTGGCCGAGACCGCCGGCATCGGCGATCGCCTGCGGCGCGACCTCTTCAGCAGTGCGGTCCGTAACCGCCTCGCCGCCGCCGAGGGCCTCGCCTGGTTCCCCTCCACGGCCACCTCGGAAGCTTTGGGCAAGGCCGTCCTCGACCCGAACGACGATGTCAGCTTCACGGCGGCGACGACCCTGTCGGCCCAGGGTAGCGACCTGATGTTCGACGAGGCGCTTATCGCCCGCCTCGCCCGCGTGAACAGCTCTCGCCGCATCGAACGCGTCCTGGCCCAGTTCGCCCAGACGCGACCCGATGCCCTGCTCGACCTCGTGGTCGATCCCGACCGCAGTTTGCGCATCCGAACCGCCGGTCTCGACGCCCTGACACAGACCGGCATCGAGGGCATGCTCGAACTGATCCTGTCCCTGGAGCACGCGCCCTCGACGGACATGCGCGTCGCCGTCGCGCGCAATCTCGGCACGCTCGGGCATCCCGAAGGCCACGGCACCATCGCGCGCTACCTGTCCGACGAGCGCTGGGAGGTTCGCTGCAAGGCGGCCGAGTCGGTCGGACGCCTCGGCCTGATCGATCTCGGGCCGCAGCTCTGCGACCTCCTCCTCGACGAGAACTGGTGGGTCCGCCACCGTGCCGGCGAGGCGATGGCCAAGCTCGGCGATGCCGGGATCAGCGCCCTGCAGGAGATCGTGGCACTCGCGGGCGAGACCGCCCTCGGACACACGGCCGAGCACGTCCTCGCCGAAGTCAAACGGAGCGCCTGATGGACCTCGCCGGCATTGACTTCGACATGAGCACGGTCGTCGCGTCGACCTTGGAGATTTTGCTTCTAATAGTGATCGGCACCGGGTTGCTTCAGAACGCCCTCTACGTCCTGCAACTCGCCCTAGCCATGCAGGAGTTGGCGACGCAGCGGCCGGAGAAGCGCGCGAGCCTGCTGTGGCGGCGCTACGCGGACATCAGCCCGCCGATCTCCCTGCTGGTTCCCGCCTTCAACGAGGAACTGTCGATCGTGGATTCCCTGCGCTCGATGCTGGCGCTTAATTATCCGGATTTCGAGGTCATCGCCGTCAACGACGGCTCCAAGGACGGCACCCTGCAGGCGATGATCACGGGTTTCGACCTGAAGCCGATCCTGCGCCACTATACCGAGGTCGTCCGCCATGAACCGGTGCGCGGGCTCTACGGCTCGCCTCAGTATCCGCACCTCCTCGTGGTCGACAAGGGCAACGGCGGCAAATCCGACGCGCTGAATGCGGGCATCAACCTGTCCCGGTTTCCGATCTTCTGTGCCGTGGACGCCGATTCCATCCTGGAAAGCGACGCGCTGCTGCGGGCCGTGCAGCCTTTCATCGATGATCCTGCGCGGACGGTGGCTGTCGGCGGGACGATTCGCATCGCCAACGGCTGCCGGATCGAGCGCGGACAGATGCTGTCTTTCGGACTGCCGCGCAATCTCCTTGCCCTGTTCCAGACCATCGAGTACCTGCGCGCCTTCCTGATGGCGCGCCTGGCCTGGAGCCGTCTGCGGACCCTGACCATCATCTCGGGGGCTTTCGGGCTCTTCAAGCGCCAGACCGCGATCGAGGTCGGCGGCTACAGCCATCGCACCGTCGGCGAGGACATGGAGCTCGTCGTCAAGATTCACCGCCACCTGCGCGACCGCCGGCAGGACTACCAGATCGTCTTCGTGCCCGAGCCGGTGTGCTGGACCGAGGCGCCGGAGTCCTGGCGGGTGCTCGGACGCCAGCGCAGCCGCTGGCAGCGCGGGGCGCTCGAGACCTTCTTCCGGCACCGCGACATGCTGTTCCGCCCACGCTACGGCCGCATCGGCCTCCTCGGCTTCGGCCATGTCCTCGTAGTCGACGTCCTGGGACCTCCTATCGAAGTGCTCGGTTACCTCTTGGTGCCGATGCTGTGGATGCTCGGTCTCCTGTCGGTGGATTACCTCCTCGCCTTCCTGGCCCTGACCTTTGTGTTCGGGATCTTCGTCAGCGTCGCATCGCTGATCCTCGAGGAGATCGAACTGCAGCGGGTGCCACGCGTCATGGATCTGCTTCTGTTGACGGGAATCGCGGTTCTCGAAAACTTCGGCTACCGGCAGATCTCCAATCTCTGGCGGCTGCGCGGCATGTGGCAGTTTCTGCGCGGCGCTCAGGGCTGGGGCGTGATGAGCCGCGTCGGTTTCCGCAACACCTGACCCGAAGCATCCGACATGTGCGAAGAAGCGAATCCGCGGGCGGGCTAGTCTAAAAAATTTGAGAAAACGTGCAGAGCTCTCGTGGTGGCGAGAAAGCAAGCTCGCAACGGTTAAGACGTGAGACTATTGGCGCTCGATCGGCGACGCCTTCGGCTAACGCGAAACTGTGTGAATTTATTTTAATTTAACGACCCACACCCTAACTTTGCCCCTGAACGGCCACCTCGTTGTCTAGCAACGACAAAGGCTTGGATCGGATGCGTCAACGCTCACTCTCTCGATCAATCCCAAGCGGCGAAGGGCCCTCGAATGACCCGGCGATCGATCGCTTGGATCGGATCTGCAGGATTGCTGCGGAGACATTCCGACCGGCTGTCCTCCGACTGATCTTCCACGATCCGGCGTGGTGCCATCTCGAGTTTCGGGAGGAAACCGCTTGCCCGGAAACGAAAGCCGAGCGAGCGGTCTGCGGGCGCATGCGTACGCACGGAATGCCGGAGCGCTGGACGCCGCTTTCCTACACGCGACCCGGAGAGGTCGAGACCGTGCTGATGGGCTGCGCACCCGTCGTCACGCCGGGCGGTGCGCCAGTCGGTAGCCTGTGCCTGTTCGACCCCGCCCGCCGGCCGCTCGCGATGAACGCAGCGCAGCGTCTGTCTGACCTAGCCGGACTGATCTCCGAATGGCCAGACCCGCCGCCCGCTGCGTCGCTGGAAGCTCAGGCGTGGGACATCGACGCGATTGCCACGACCCTCAACGGCGTCGGCGCGAACGCAGCCTTCCACGCCGCGGTTCAGGCCCCATTCGATCCGATGGCACCCGATTTCCCGGCACGTTTCCTTGCCGAGTCGATCGAGCCTCAACCTCCGCACTTCGTCGCGTTGCCGGAGGAAGTCCACGACCTTTCCGCATGGGCGGAGCGCGAGCGCCAGATCGACCACATGGCCCATCACGATGGCCTCACAGGGCTGATGAACCGGGATCGCTTCCATGCCTGCCTGACCGAGCGTCTCGATCGCCTCGAACGCGACAGTGTCACCTTCGCGCTGCTGTACCTCGATCTTGACCGCCTCGCGGTGATCAATGAGACCCTCGGACATCGCGTCGGCGACGCCGTGCTTGTCGAAGTGGCGGACCGCCTCCGGGCAGCCTTGCGTGTAGAGGACGTCGTCGGCCGAATCGGAGGCGACGAATTCGCGATCCTGCAGATCGGGGCGGCCAGCCAGCCCGCGAGCTCGGCAGCCCTCGCCCAGCGCTTGATCGACGCCGTCACCGGTCCGGCATGGATCCTGGGGAACCTCGTCGATATCGGAATCAGTATCGGCATTGTGGTGGCGCCCACCGACGGGCAAGACAGTCAGCTGATCCTGAAGCGGGCCGCCCTGGCTCTCCGCCGCGCCAAGGCCGACGGCCGAAACACCCGGCGGTACTACGAGCCGGTGATGGATGCGGCGGCGGAAGCCCGGCGCAACCTTGAGATCGACTTGCGGGGAGCCCTCTCGCGCGGCGAGTTCGAAGTCTACTACCAGCCGCTGGTGGAGGCGCGGAGCGGACGGCCGACCGGAGCCGAGGCGCTGGTCCGCTGGCGTCACCCCCGCAACGGCCTCGTGTCTCCCGCCGACTTCATCGCCCTTGCGGAAGAGACCGGCCTCATCGTCCAACTCGGTGAATGGGTGCTGCGTCAGGCTTGCCGCGACGCGGCCGAGTGGCCCGCCGACCTGCGGATTGCGGTGAACATCTCGGCAGTTCAGTTCCGGCAGGCCCGGTTCGTCGAAGTGGTAATGCACGCCCTGGCGGAGACTGGCCTTCCGCCGGAACGCCTGGAACTCGAGATCACCGAAACCGTGCTCATGAAGAGCCTGCCCCCGGTGGTCGAGGCCCTGCACCTGCTGCGCCGCCTCGGCGTCCGGATCTCCCTCGACGACTTCGGCACCGGCTATTCCAGCCTCTCGTATCTCAGGACCTTCCCGTTCGATAAGCTCAAGATCGATCAGTCGTTCGTACAGGATCTCGGCGATCCGGCCACGGTCTCGATCCTGCAGGCGATGATCGCGCTCGGCCACGGTCTCGGCATGAGCGTGACCGCCGAAGGCGTCGAAACGGAAGCCCAGCGCACGGCCGTCCTGGGCTTCGGGTGCACTCACCTCCAAGGCTACCTGTTCGGCCGTCCTCGATCGAAGGACGACTTCGTCCGGGAGCACCTCTCCGGACGCAACCAGCGCGCGGACTGACAGGTCCGCGCAGGGTTGCTAGTCTGCCGTCAGGCTGCAGGGCCTCGGTAGCATCCGCGGCGCCTGGCAGAGCAACACGTCGGTCCGGGAAGGATTCCGTTCCCCGACCGGATTCATCAGGGCCGCAGAAGCGCGGCGACGGGAGCCGGCTCCGATGTCACGAGACGGGACGACCTGATGTCGAGGCTCTCCGAGCAGCGGCCACTACAGCAACGCGCGACGCTTGCCCTTTATCTCGGCACCGCTGCAGTTGCGATCCTCTCGATGGGAGCAGCGCACTTCGCGAATGCGGCAGCGTTGACGGCGCAGCACGACACGCTCGCGCTCCTCGACCTCGTGCGTGAGCAGCAGGGGCTTGCCCAGCGGATCACCGTCCTGTCGGCACGCGGCACCGAGGGGGACCCGGCCTCGGAGTTCCAGCGCGGGCAGATCACCCACCGGTTCGCGCGCAACCACGACTCGCTGCGTCAGGCCGTTCCGGAATTCGGTGTCTCGGCATCCACCGCCGCGGCGTTCCGAACCCTCTACGCAGAGGGCGATCGTCCGCTCGCAACCGACGTTCAGACGTTTCTCAACCTGGTCAGGGCCAGCGATACCGGTGCGCAGAAGGACCGGGGCGGCGAAGCCCGGATGATCGCAGAGTTCGCCGGAGAGACCTTTCCGAGCCGCCTCGATGCGCTCGCCAAGGCTTTCCTGCGGACCAATACCGGGCGCGTGGACACTCTCCGCCTGACCGGCACAGTTCTCACCGGCCTCGGCCTGTTCAGCCTCCTGGTCCAGGGCCTGTCGGTGGCTTGGCCGCTGTGGCGCCGGCTCGGTCGCCACGACGAGACGGTCTCCGCGATTGGCATAACGGACCCGGTCACCGGAGCGCTCACGGCGCAGAGCTTCGCGACGCTGGCCGTGGGCGAGATCCGGCGCGCAAGGCGCTATCGCAGACCGGTTTCGGTGATGACCATCGCCACGACCCTTCCAATGGGTACGATCGACGCGCAGGTGCTGCGAACCCTGTACGGCCACCTGTCCGAGACGCTGAGGCCGAGCGACCTCATCGGCTTCAGCGATGGGGGCAGCTTCTCGGTGATCCTGCCCGAGACCGACGTCTACGCCGCGGAACTCGCCGGCCAACGGATCCTTCGTGAGCTCGACCGGCGGCCGATCTCGGTGCACGGCCAGGAGGCGGGGGTCGAAGTCCGGATCGGGGCGGCCCAGGTGCGCGCCGATGAAGGCTCCCCGGATGTCCCGCTGGCGCGCGCAGCGGCGGCCCTCCAGGAGGCGCGTTCAACCGGCGGAGACCGAGTCGCGCTGAGCGCCCAGCGCGAGCCGCGATCCGCGGCGGTCTAGGGACGCCATCAGCACGAGCGATCCGCTCTGCGCGCGGCTGCGCTTCCGGCGCAGAACGCCCGGTCAGACGGCGATCTGAAGGGGTTCCCCAATCACCTCGACAGGATGCGCCTGCGCGAAGCTGCGGCATCCTGCGATCGCGCGTGCAGCCTGGGTGCGGCAATGCCGGATCGGCTCTGCGAGGTCTTCACCGGCCCGGTGATGCTTCTCGACCGCCTGGCAGGCGCCCGACAGGGCCGTGAACCCGAGCATGCCGGACTGTGAGATCAGGGTGTGGTTGTCGGCCATCAGGGCATCCGTGATGGCGAGCGTCCCGGCCGGAGGGTAGATCGCATCGATCCGAACCCGAAGCTCTTCGAGCCAGGCCAGGACTTGGTCGAGGCCGGCCAGAGCGACCAGATCGTCGAGGATGCCCGGATCGGGCGCCGCATCCGAAGCGTCCGGCTCTATGACGGCAGGCGCCGGTTCAGCCTCAGTGCCGCTGTCACAGCAGCGCTCGATGGCCTCGAGGAGATCGATGCGACGGAAAGGCTTGCCCACGTGGCTGTCCATCCCGGCCGCCCGCAGCGCCTTGACCTGATCCGAAAGCACGTTCGCCGTGAGTGCGATGATGGGGATGCGGGAGCGCGGCGCGGGCAGCGCGCGGATCTCGGCCGTGGCCGTCAGTCCGTCCATGATCGGCATCTGAACGTCCATGAGCACGACCTCATAATCGCCGGTCTGCACAGCCCTGACGGCGGACGCGCCGTCGCCGACGATGTCGACGCTGTGGCCGGACGCCTCGAGGATGATGCGCACGATCTCCTGGTTGGCCGGCAGATCCTCGGCCAGGAGCAGGCGGCGTGGTCGCACCGGCGCGCGCATCACCGGCTCCGGCCCGACCAGAGTGGCGGCATCCGCCAAGCCGAGGGACAGGGTGAAGGCGAAGGTCGAGCCCTTCCAGGCTTCGCTCGATACGGCGATCTCGCTGCCCATGAGGCCGACGAGGCGCTGGGAGATGGCGAGGCCGAGGCCGGTCCCGCCGAACTCCCGACGGATCGAACCGTCGACTTGGCTGAAGCGCTTGAAGAGTCGGTCGATCTTCTCCGGCGGGATGCCGATGCCCGTATCCGTCACGGCGACACCGATGCTCTCGACCGTGTCCGTCTGCTCGAGGAGGGTGAGCGTCAGGGTGACGGAGCCCTCACGGGTGAACTTGACGGCATTGTTGATAAGGTTGAGCAGGACCTGGCGCAGGCGATCCTCGTCTCCCACGTGGCAGGGCGAGAGCCTCGGATCGATCGCGACGGCGAGGTCCAGCCCCTTCTCCTCGGCGAGGGGCGAGACGATCATGCGGACGTTGTCGGCCAGTCTCTGGATCAGAAAGGGGCGCGGCTCCAGCTCGATGGCGCCGGACTCGATTTTGGAGAAATCGAGGACGTCGTTGACGACGGTGAGCAGGGCGTTGCCGGAGCTCTGGATCATCCGGATCTGGCGAGCCAGATCGGGCGCGAGGTCAGTGCGGTGAAGGATGATGCCGGTGAACCCGATCACCGCATTGAGCGGCGTGCGGATCTCATGGCTCATCGAGGCCAGGAAGGCGCTCTTGGCTTCGCTGGCGGCCTTGGCTTCCTTCGTCAGCCGATGCGCTTCTTCCGTCGCCGTGCGCTCCGCTTCCGCCCGCGCGTGTTCCACGGAGCGGTCGCGGATGATGCACAGGACGCGCTCGACATGGTTGTGGCCGTCGTGCATGAAGCTCACGAGCAGGCTGAGCCACTGGCCGGGTCCATCCTTGGCAGGACAGAAGATCTCGATTTCGACTACGGGCTCCTCACATGCCTGCAGCATGGCAGCCTGGAGATCGTCCACACTGGTTCTTGGGAACAGCGAGAAAAGCCGGCGGCCGACCAGAGCCGTCGGACCAGGCGCGTTGTGAATCCAGTGGGCGCTGCGACTGGCGAACTCGACCTGCCCATCTGGGCCTACCACCAGGATCACGTCCGGGCTGTTCTCCATGATCTTTTGCGTGAGGACAGAGGCCTCGCGGAGTGCCGCGGTCCGCTCCTCCACGCGATGCTCAAGAGCCCGGTTGCTCGACTCCAGCGCTCTGTCCCGGGCAGTCAGGTCCGAGATCAGGCGTTCGAGAGACGAGCTCAGCGCGTTCGCCTCTCTGTAACCGCCAGCCGGCACCTCCGTACTCCGGTCGCCGAGGCGATGATTCTGGGCGAAGGTCACAAGGGCGAGGAGCGGGCGCGTCGTCTTCCGTGCGATCAGAAAGCCGAGGAGCCCGAACGGAACAGTCAGACCGATCCCCCAGAGCAGAATTGCCTCCCTGACATTCGACACTGGCGCCAGAGCAGTCCGCGTGGGCTGACGGATCACAACCGTCCAATCCATTCCTGCGTAGTCCCCCGAACCGACTGAGCGGCTCGCCGCGACCAGGAACGACTGGTCATCCCCGAAGGTGACCACCGGAGCGGCGCCGATCCGCGCTGCGGCGGCCCGTTCGATGGCCTCGACGACATCCGCCGGCAGTTGCCGGCCCATGATGTCCGGCGGTCCCAGCAGAACCTCGCCGTCCCTGCGCAAGATTAGGCCTTCGATGCCCTTTCGCCGTTCCTGTAACCGCTCCAGGATCGAACTTTCGATCCGTCGTGCCCAGCTCCAACTCATGTGCCCGCCGAGGACACCTACGAGGCGCCCATCGAGGTCACGGACCGCGGCGGAGACGTCTACGAAGCGCAGTGGCTCGCCATTCGGGAGCGGCGCCAGTTTTTGGGCCAGCAGCACGGCTTCATGAACGTCACCAGCATACGGTCGCGACAGCGCTTCGCGAAACCACGGGCGTTCCGCAACGCTCCGGCCTTCGAGCAAGCCGGCCGAGCTTGCCATGACGAACCCGCGCGCGTCGGCCATTCCCAGCCATGCGTATTCTTTGTGTTCCGCCTGGACCGTGTCGATCCACTGGCGCCAAGTCGTTGGAGTTGCAGAGACGCTCCGCCCCATCGTCGCGAGGGTCCGAACGAGCAGGAGATTGTCGTGCATGACGGCGTCGAGCCGGTCGCGCAGGTTGTCAGCATAGCTCGACAGCTCGTGTCCGATCTGGTCACGCAGCTCAGCGGCCGCAATGCGCTCGGCCGTGAAACTTACGCTGAAGGTCAGGGCGAGTGCGAGCACGCCGAAGACGGATGCGAGCAGCACCCGCAAGCTGATTGAACGCGGTCGCAAGCGAATCTTCCCAAGATCGATCGCCCGCAGTCAGACACGATAAGTCTTAGCTTTGTGCTACGCGGTCTTGCACTCTGCCGCGAACGTCCGCACGTCGCAGACCCCAGCCGTCGATCGCATCATGACACGAAGACCGGAACGTACAAATTTAAGTATTACGCCTAGAACAATCGGTGCGTGTCCAGCAGTTTCGAGCTTTGCAAATCGCTCATCCGAAAATGCACGACACTCAGCGCTGCCGGCTTAACGCAGCATAGACGTTTGATCAGCATATCTGGGTCGCGCTGAGTCGGACTCCTGCTTGTTCGCTCGCAGCTAGGTTTGGAGACCTAAAATGGCCGCTGCTCCCCTCGTCGTTGTTGCCGACGACGATACTATCACACGCTCGATCATCAACCTGAAGCTGAAGAGCCGGGGATACAATGTGATCACGGCCTCCGACGGCACGGAGGCCCTACGGGTGATCGAGGCAGAATTGCCGGAACTCGTAGTGCTCGATGCGATGATGCCCGGCATCAACGGATTTGAACTTCTGCGGCTGATCAAGGCAGCGCCTAAGACTGCAAACACGCTCGTGGTCATGCTTACCTCGCGGAAACTGGAGCAGGATATCGTTGGCGCTCTAAACGCCGGCGCGAGCGACTATCTTGTGAAACCATTCATCCCCGAGGAGCTTGCCGTGCGGATTGCACGCTTGCTGCCTGCTAGTAGAATAAATTGACTAAATTACCGTTTTGAACCTCAGTTCGGCTTAGGCGTATTTTGTTTCGATGCCAAATTTAACTAGATCTGAGGCGTGAATAATAACATTTTAAATGGCCGATCAAGTGTCGCTTGAATCGGTTATATAGTTAATGGGGCCGCTTGGAACCCGCGCAGAGCAAAGAAACAAATTAATAACACTTAGGATCATAACCTACAGCGGAAAAATTCTACTTAAAACACGCTCTGGCGGCAGGTGAAGCTGCGTGATGTTATCGTCGGTGCGATAGGGACGGGCAGTATCGCGCCTCCAAGCAGGGAGCCACCACCTTGTTCGACGGAGTGACGAACGGCTGGCGCTTTCTGGCTTACGGCACCGATACCCTGGTCCAGGTGCTGAAGTGCCGCGACAGGTTCATTCTCGACAACCTGAACGTCCACAAGGTGGCTGGCGTGCGGAAAGCAACGAGGCGGTCGGCGCGCTTCTGCTGTACCTCCCGGTGTGTATCGGCGTGGAAAAAGGACCCGGCTGAGGGGCTGATCGGCGTCCAATAGGGACCCACCCGCTCCCGTGCATC
>NZ_CEEDOX010000009.1:0-221303 GCF_979256535.1 Methylobacterium sp. AC690
GAGGTGACGATGTCGCGCATCACGCCCCGGGGGATGACGGCGTAGGCCTCGGTGAACACGGCCCGGCCGGTCATCAGCGCGGTCTGGGGCGGCAGGCCGCCGCAGGGCGGGTGGTAGGGCAAGGGGGGCATCCAAAGGGCTCCGTGTCCGACAGGTGTGACGAACTTCCCCGGAACGCGTCAAGCTGCCGGTGCACCCGCCACACGGCGTGGCGGTTTTTCGATCTCGTTTCACAGGGGATGTGAAACCCTGCCAAGCTTGCCGCGTCGGCTTCGGAGGCGGCGTCCTGGCTTGCGCTCACGGGATCGCCGCCGAGAAACGGGCTCGCAACACGGCGTCGCGGCGCCATTCGCCGATTGCCAACGATCCCGGCTTTTTATGATCGTTGATTTCTTCAACAGATCCGTATGTCTGGCGTCAGGGCAACAATATGCCGAAAAAGCTAAAGGCATTCGTCTTCACTGTTGCTGTGTTTGTCATCTTGGCGGGAGCCTATGTGGCTTTCCGAGCCCGTGGCACGGAACAGGGAAGCTTTGTGACGGCGCCGGCCTATCGCGGCGACATCACCACCATCATCGCGGCCAGCGGCTCGATTGAGCCGATCCGACTCGTCAGCGTCGGCGCACAGGTGTCCGGACGGGTGGTGGGCCTTCATGTCCAGCTCGGGCAGCAGGTGACGGAAGGGCAGCGCATCGCCGAGATCGACTCGATGCCTCAGATGAACGCCGTGCAGCGCAATCAAGCGGCCCTGAATGCCCTCCAGGCGCAACGCGAGCGCGCGAAGGTCGTTCTCAGGCAGACCGAGTCGGCCTTTCGCCGCCAGGGCGACATCGTGGCTGGAAAGGCCGGGACCCGTCAGGACTACGAGGCGGCCGAAGCGGCCTACGGGATCGCCCAGACCGACATCGCCGCCCTCGACGCGCAGATCGAGGGGGCGACGGTCAACGTCCGGAACGCACGCACCGAACTTACCTACACGCAGATCACCGCGCCGATCGGCGGTACCGTCGTGGCGATCGTCACGAAGCAGGGACAGACGGTGATCTCGTCCCAGATCGCGCCGACGATCGTCCGCCTCGCCGATCTCGGTACCATGTCGGTCAAGGCCAGGGTCTCGGAGGCCGATATCGGACGTCTCAAGCCGGGCATGTCCGTCCTCCTCAGTACCCTGGCGCAGCCCAACCGGCGCTACGAAACGACCTTGAAGACGATCGATCCGGCGCCCGATCAGATCGCGATCGAGGCGAATGCCTCCACGCAGGCCGGCGGCGCCAACGCGTCCAGCACGGAGAACCCGGCGGTCTACTTCAATGCAAGGTTCGAGATCGCGAACGCGGATGGGGCGCTCAAGCCGCTGATGACCGCCCTCGTGAGCTTCATCCTGGAGGAAGCCAAGGATGCGGTCCTGGTCCCTGCCGCCGCCGTCGAGCGGACCGGTCCGCGCCAGGGCCGCTTGCGGATCCTGGGTCAGGACGGACGGCCGGAGGAGCGCAGCGTTCGGACCGGCTTGAGCAACGGGGCACAGCTTCAGGTCCTCGAGGGGGTCGCCCCCGGGGAGGTGGTGATCATTGCCGACCCGCGGGACGGTGCCAGTTTCGCCAATTCCCGGAAGCGCTCGTGATGGAAGGGCTCGAGGCTCCGCAGACGCCGCGCGACGGGGGCACGGCCCCCGACGCCGAGGCGCCGGTCCTGCTGGTCCTGGAGAACGTGCACCGGACTTACCGGATGGGCGACCAGATCGTGGCGGCGCTCGACGGGATCGACCTGCGGATCCGGGCCGGGGAATTCGTGGCCATCATCGGGCAGTCGGGCTCCGGCAAGTCGACCCTGCTGAACCTCCTCGGCTGCCTCGATCGACCGAGCGAGGGCCGCTACTGCATCGATGGGCGCGATACCGCCGGGGTCGATCCCGACGCGATGGCAGCGCTGCGCCGGCACACCTTCGGCTTCGTCTTTCAAAGCCATAATCTGCTGCCGCGTCTCCCGGCTTGGGCCAACGTCGCCCTTCCGGCGATCTACGCCGGGGAAGCCGCTGCCTCGCGCAAACGGCGGGCCGCCACCCTGCTCGTCCGGCTCGGCCTCGGGGAACGCCTCGATCATCGTCCGACCCAGCTCTCCGGTGGACAGCAGCAGCGCGTCGGCATCGCCCGGGCGCTCATGAATGGTGGGCGGATCATCCTGGCGGACGAGCCGACCGGATCACTCGACAGCCGCACGAGCGCGGAGCTTCTCACCCTGGTCCGGACCTTGTGCGACGAGGGCCACACCGTGGTGATCGTGACGCATGATCCCCAGGTGGCCGCGACGGCCGACCGGGTCGTCGAGATCGCCGACGGGCGCATCCGCACGGATCACACGCAGCGGATGGGTCAGGGGACCCGCCCGCCCCTCCAGCCGATCCCGGACGGATCGCGCCGCTGGGCCAATCAGATTCCGGAGGCGGTCAAGAGCGCGATCGGCACCCTCCTCGCGCATCGTCTGCGCAACGTCCTCACCATGCTGGGGATCGTGATCGGGATCGCCGCGGTCATCCTTGCCGTGGCGATCGGCCAGGGCTCGGAGCAAGAGGTGCTGGAAAAGATGAAGGGCCTCGGGAGCAACAGGACCGAAGTCTTGTCTCGATCCTACTACAGTTCCGGCCTGGGAAGTCAGAGGGGATCCCTGTCCCAGGCGGACCTCGACCGATTTTCGGCCTTCTCCTTCGTGACGGGGGCAACGCCCAGTGAGGAGAAGCCGAGCGTTCTTCGCCATCAGAACATGGTCATGTCTGGGACGGTGTACGGTGTCGAGCCGGCCTTCTTTCGCATTCACGATTTTCCGATCGTCTTGGGGCGAAACTTTACGGAAGGCGGCGCGCGAAGTTCAGGCGTCGAGATCATCATCGATGCGTCGACACGTGCGTCGCTGTTCGCACCGGGTGAAGATCCGCTCGGCGCCCTCATCCTGGTTGGGATGGTTCCGGCGCGCGTCGTCGGCATCGCGCAGATCGATGGTTCGTCCCGCTTCGGGCGTCGGCCATTCGCCGCCATCCTCAACAAGACCTTCAGCTATCGCATCTCGGGCCACGCGTACTTCGGACATCTGACGCTCCAGATCGCCGAGACCGTGGACCGCGACGTGGCCCTGGCCGCCATCTTCAAGTCGTTGCGCGCCTGGCACGGCGCTCAGGATTTCATCTTGTTCGACGCCGAAGCCCAGCGGGAGGCCATGCTGAAAGCCAAGGTCATCCTCGGGTTGGTGACCGTCTCCATCGCTGGAATCGCCCTGGTAATCGCCACCGTCGGCGTGATGAACATGATGCTCGTCGCGGTGACCGAACGAACCCGTGAGATCGGTCTGCTGATGGCGCTGGGCGCACGGCGTTCGGACGTGATGCTGCAGTTCTTCATCGAGGCCTCCACCCTGTGTGTCGTGGGCGGGGCCCTCGGAACCGGCCTGGCCCTCGCGCTCGGAGAAGTGGCGCAGGTCGTCACGCTGCCCTTCACCCTGGCCTTCGGCTGGCGCTCGGCGGTGGCCGCGTTCCTCTGTGCCAGCCTCGCCGGCCTGGGGGCGGGCGTCGTGCCGGCGCGGCGGGCCGCTCAGGTCGATCCGGTCGAGGCGCTGACACGATGACACCACCCGCCACCGGCCCGATGCCGTTTCTGGCGATGGCCGCCCTCCTGACGGCCGCCCTGCTGATGGCGGGCGGGTGCGTGGTGGGGCCCGACTTCGTGCCGCCCGTCCCGCCGGATGTTTCCCGGTACGGCGAGCGAGCCGATCCGACGCATCTGGTCGCCCCTGGGGTCGGGGGAACGCAGGTTCTGATCGCGGGAGCCAACCTGCCCGACGCGTGGTGGCACCTGTTCCGCTCCCGTCGTCTCGATGCCCTGGTGCGCGAAAGCCTCTCGGCGAACCCCACCGTCGAGCAGGCCGAGGCCGCCCTCCGCCAAGCCCAGACCCTGACCCAGTCCGTGCGGGCGGACATGCTGCCGAACCTCTCCGTCGGTGCCACGCGCGCCGGCGGTGGCGGCCTGGGACAGGCCGGCCCCGTCTCGTACGGGCTGTACGGTGCCAGCGTCACGGCCGGTTACACGCCCGACCTGTTCGATGGGATTCGCCGCGCCGTCGAAGCCCAGGCGGCCCTGGAGGTGGTGGCGAGCGAGCAGCTGCGCGCGGCGACGCTCGCGCTCACGGGCAACATCGTCACCGCGGCGATCCAGGAAGCGACCGTGTCGGAGCAGATCGCCCTCTCCGAGGTGATCCTGCGCCAGTACCGAGATCAACTCGCGCTCGTGAAGGTCCGTTACGACGCGGGGGCCGAGCCCATCGCCAACGTCCTGAGCCAGGAGAGCTTGATCCGTTCCCAGGAGGTGACGATCATCGCCAGCCGGGCCGCGCGGATCCAGACGCGGCACCGACTCGCCGTGCTCCTGGGGCGACTGCCCAGCGCGTACGAACGCCCGAGCTTTCGCCTTCGCGAGCTGACGCTGCCCCGGCGCCTTCCGATCAGCCTGCCGTCCCGCCTGCTGGAGCAGCGTCCGGACATCCGCGCGGCCGAAGCTCAGTTGCACGCGGCCTCAGCCGGCATCGGTGTGGCGACCGCGAACCGGCTGCCCAACGTCACCCTGACCGCCAACCTGGCTGCGAGCGCCGCGACCCTCGCAAGCCTGGCGGCATCGAGCGTCTGGGGGGCCGGGCTCGGGCTGGCGCAGCCGCTCTTCGACGGAGGAGCCCTGGCGGCCCGACAGGCGGCGGCTTCGGAGGGCTACGCGATCGCCCTGGCGACCTACCGCATGACGGTCTTGAACGCGTTCCAGAACACTGCCGATGTGCTGACGGCGCTCGAGGCGGACGCGAAGATTCTGACCGGCGCCATGCAGGCGGAAGCTCTCGCTCAGGAAGCGCTCACGGCGTCCCAAGTTCAGTACAAGGCTGGGTCCCTCGCCTATTCGGGCCTTCTTCTGAGCCAAGTCCGCTACGCCTCGGCAACGCTCACCCGTCTCGCGGCTCAGAGCCAACGCCTCATCGACACAGTCGCGCTTCAGCAGGCCCTGGGCCGGAACCGGTTCCAGCCGGACATCGATTGATCGCGATCCGGTCTGAAGTCCAAGGCGGAAGGCCACGGCGCCAGTTTACGGCGATCCTGTCGATCGACCTGCACCGTGGCCCTCTCGACGACGATCCCCCCTGCCCGGCCCCGGGGCGCTGCGCCGGCGGTCGCTGGCTCTGCCCCCGGTACCTGGATCGGTTCACCCTGCCGGGCTGTGTCGTCTCTCCGGGATGGCACTTCCGGGGGCTGGGTCCCGATCCGGTCCGCATCGACGGAGCCCCGTGGACCTGGCCCGCTCCCGTCCGGTCCTTCGGAGCTCAGGTCGCGGTCCTGAGACCGGCATAGCGACCGACCGAGGCGTGGCCGCCCCTGAAGCCGGTCGCCGGACCTGCCGATCCGGGCATCGGGGTCGCGCGTGGCGGGGATCCACGCTCCCTCCCGGCCGATGCCGATGCGAGGAGTGCCTGCCGGAGAGACATGACTTCACTCCGCAGGCGCGCGTTCTCGCGCTCGATGTCCCCCAGGCGCGTGACACCGGCCGGCGACAGGCCACCGAAGCGTCGGCGCCAGCGGTAGAACGTGCCGATGGAGACGTGGGCGGTCGCGCAGATGGTCGCGATGGCGGTTCCGCTGGCCGCCTCCTGCAGCAGGAAAGCGATCTCTTGATCGGTATGTTGGGATCGACGCATGCGCCTCAGCCAATCGAGCGAGTCTCCGAGGACGCGGTCCAGCAAGAAACGCACCGTCGACCGATGGGTGCGGAAAGACCTGTCGCTCGGTCGAGAATGCAATTTTTGACGTTCGACCTGCGGGAGCGCACGCGTCGTGGGCGGAACGCCGTGGTTTTACGCAAGCCGCCGCCGCTCTGCAGCCTATTTGGCCTTCCTCACCGAGCGCTCAACTCGGACAATTCGCCGGTCACGGAACGAGGCGAGAGCGATGGTCGAATTCACGAGACGCAGCTTCCTGGGAACGGCGGCGACCCTGTCCGCTCCGGCCATCATCCGCCCGGCCTGGGCCGCCGACACCGTCAAGCTCGGCTGCCTGTTCTCGTCCTCGGGCACCATGGCGAATATCGAGGGCCGCCTGAACCACGTGGTGCGGATGGCCGCCGACGGCATCAACGCGAAGGGCGGCGTCAACGGGCGTCGCCTCGAGGTGGTGACTTCGGACCCCGCCTCCGACTGGCCGCTCTACGCGCAGATCGGTCGACAGATGCTGCAGCAGGAGAAGGTCGCCGCCCTATTCGGCTGCTGGACCTCCGTCTCACGCAAGTCCGTGCTGCCGGTGGTCGAGCAGAATGACGGGCTGCTGTTCTATCCGCTCCACTTCGAGGGCGACGAGAACTCGAAGAACATCGTCTACGTGAATTCGCCCCCGGCGAGCTCGGTGCTGCCGGCGGTCGATTACCTCATGGGTGCGGAGGGCGTCGGGGCCAAGCGGTTCTTCATGATCGGCTCGGACTACGTCTGGCCGCGGACCATCAACAAGCAGCTCAAGGCCTACTGGACGTCCAAGGGCGTGCCCGAGACCGCGTGGCGCGAGGAATACGTACCGCTGGGCTTCTCCAACTTCCAGACCCTGGTGAACCAGATCCGCAGCTTCGCCGCGCAGCCCGGTGGACAGCCTATCGTAGTACTTACAGTGGTCGGCTCCTCGATTCCCGATTTCCTGCGGGAATTCGCCAATCAGGGCATCCGCGCCACCGACGTTCCGATCCTCGGACTCGACATGGTGGAGGCGGATCTCGAGGGCCTCGACACCGCCCCCCTCGTCGGCCACCTCAACTGCTGGGCCTATCTCCAGGCCGCCAAGGCCGAGGCGAACACGACGTTCCTGTCCGAGTGGGCGGCCTACGTGAAGGCCAAGGGCGTCCCCTTCAGTGCCGACACGGTCATCGACCCCATGGTGTCGGCCTATGACAGCGTCCAGCTCTGGGCGCTCGCCGCCGCCAAGGCCGGCAGCTTCGACGTACCGGAGGTCCGCAAGGCTTTCCCCGGCCTCAGCTTCGCCGACCCGTCCGGTTACACGCTGACCATGGGGAGCGAGAACAACTACGTCGCCCGGGGCGTCTTCATCGGCTCGGTCAACGAGAAGCAGGGCTTCGACATCCTCTGGCAATCGCCCGATGCTCCCAAGCCCGTGCCGTTCAGCCCGTATGGTTGAGGGCCCAGGACGGTTCGGTTTCGTCGCTCTCCTGCTGTGGGCTTCGAGCCTGGTGATGCCGCCGGCCCTGGCGGCCGAAGCGACGCTCGATCGCGGCGCCCTCGCCACGGCGCTCTGCGGAGACGGCGCGGCGCAGGCCAAGGCGGTGGAGGGGGTCCTGCGCAATTCTGCGGAGGCGACATCCGGTGACCTCGCCTGGGCCGGCACGATCCTGCGCGCCCTCCTCGATCGGCGCCTGGCCTGCCTCGGTGAGTCGGCCCTGGTCCTCGACCGAGCCGGTGCCACCGATGGTCGCGACGCGGCCACCGGCACGGCGCGCTCGGTCACGGGCGGGCGCTCGCCGGTGCTCGGCCTGCGCCAGCGCGCCCTCATCGAGACCGCCTCCGGAGCGGCGTCGCTGCTGACCGGGGCGGATGTCGAGTTGCGCCGGGCCGGCCTTGCCGCCCTGGAGCGCCGGATCGCCACCGTTCCGGAAGCCCTCCTCCTGCGCGCCGCCTCCGCCGAGACCGATCCGGGCCTCAGGGCCGGCCTCGCGGCGATCGCGCAATCGGCCGCCCTGTCCTCCGCCGATCCGGCGCGCCGCCTCGCGGCGATCCGGGCCGTGTCGGAGACGCCCTCGGGCGCGGCGTTCTCGCGGCTCTCCGCTCTCAAGGCCGATCCCGCCTATGGCAGCGATCCCGCCTTCCGCAGCGCCCTCGACGCGGCCCTGGCCCGCGTCGAGCAGGCCGTGTCGATCGGGAACGGTCTCGCCGTGCTCTACAACGGCCTGAGCTTTGCCAGCATCCTGTTCATGGCGGCGGCCGGCCTCGCGATCATCTTCGGGCTGATGGGCGTCATCAACCTCGCCCAGGGCGAGTTCATCATGATCGGCGCCTACGCCACCTACGGCGTGCAGGAGGTCCTCCGGCGCCTCGCGCCGGGCTGGCTCGACGCGTACCTGCTGGCCGCAATCCCGGTGGCGTTCCTGGCCTCGGCGCTGGTCGGCATCGCCATCGAGGCCCTGATCCTGCGCCATCTCTATCGACGACCGCTGATGAGCCTGCTCGCCACCTGGGCGGTGAGCTTGTTCCTCATCAACGGGGTACGGGTCGCGGTGGGGTCGCAGAACCTGCAATTCGCGATGCCGCCCTACGTCAGCGGTGGCGTCCCGCTCTATGCCGACTTCGTGGTCACCTGGAATCGCCTGTTCGCCATCGCCTTCGCGGCCGTGACCCTGGTGCTGACCCTCGTCATCCTGAAGCGGACGCCGCTGGGCCTCGACATCAGTGCGGTGACGCAGAACCGCGACATGGCCGCCTGCCTCGGCATTCGCACCCGGCGGGTCGACCGGCTCGCCTTCGGCTTCGGCTCGGGGCTGGCCGGCCTCGCCGGGGTGGCCCTTTGCCCGATCTACAGCGTGAATCCCGGGATGGGCGCGAACTTCGTCATCGACAGCTTCATGGTGGTGGTGCTCGGCGGCGTCGGCACCGTGGTGGGCACCCTCGTGGCGGCGCTCGGCATCGGGGGCGCCAACGTCCTGATCGAGCCGCTCTACGGGGCCGTGGCCGCCAAGGTCATCGTGCTCGCCGGCATCATCCTGTTCCTGCAGCGCCGCCCCGAGGGCCTGTTCGCCGTGCGGCGCCGGCGATGAGCGGCGCTCTCGACCTGTCGCCCGGCATTCCGGCGGCCCGACGGCGCAGCCCGATCCTCGGGGGCGACCCGCTCCTGGCGGGCCTCGTCGGGCTCGTCCTGGCGGCGGCCCTCGGCCTCGTGCTGCTCCCACCCGCCCCCTACCTCGTCAACATGGTCGGGCAACTCGCGGCCTTCGCGATCCTCGCGGTCTCCCTCGACCTCGTCTGGGGCTATCTCGGTATCCTCAGCCTCGGGCACGGATTGTTCTTCGCTATCGGCGGCTACGTCTGCGCGATGCACCTGCTCGCCCATGCCTACGCGGTCACCGGCACGGCCCCGGACCTGATGCAGTTCATGGGCTGGAAGAGCCTGCCGGTCTACTGGACCGGCCTGACCAGTGCGCCCTACGCCCTGGCCCTGGCGCTGGGCCTGGCGGCGGCCGTCGCCTTCGTGTTCGGTCTCGCCTCGTTCCGCTCCCGGGTGAACGGCGTCTACTTCTCGATCATCAGCCAGGCCCTGGTCTACGTCGCCATGCTGCTGATGTTTCGCAACGATACGGGTCTGGGCGGCAACAACGGCATGACCGGGTTCTCGCTGCTGTTTGGCTGGCCCATGGGTGCCCCCGGGGTCGTCACCGGTCTCGCCGTCGCGACGCTCCTGTCCCTCGCGGCCGTGCTGGTCGGTGCGCGGGCCCTGGTGGCGAGCCCCCTCGGGCGACGCATGCTGGCCTGCCGGGACGACGAGGCGCGGCTGCGCACCCTCGGCTACGGCACCACGCGCCTCAAGCTTGGAATCTGGTGCCTCTCGGCCGCCATCGCGGCGCTGGCGGGTCTCCTCTACGTGCCCCAGGTCGGCATCATCAATCCACGGGTGCTTAGCCCCGACCTATCCATCGAGATCGCGGTCTGGGTCGCCATCGGTGGTATGGGCCGGCTCGGCGGCGCCGTGATCGGCGCGATCGCGGTCAACGCCCTCAAGTTCTGGCTCAGCGCGGCGATGCCGGAAGCCTGGCCCTTCATCCTCTCGGGCCTCGTCCTCGTGGTGGTCCTCGGGTTGCCCAACGGTCTCCTCGACCTCGCCACGCTCCGGCTGAAGCCGAACTGGCTCCAGCGCGCGGGACCGCAGCCGTGAGCGCCCTCGTCATCGACAGCCTCGAGGTCGTGTTCGGTGCCTTCCGGGCCCTGGACAGCCTCTCTCTCGCCGTCGATCCGGGTGAGGTCCGCGCGGTGATCGGTCCCAATGGGGCCGGCAAGACCACGCTGCTGGATGCGATCACGGGGATTGCCCGACCGAGATCCGGGCGCATCCTCCTCGGCGACGGGCGCGACCTGACCCAGGCTTCGGAGGCCGAGATCGCCCGGGCGGGGGTACGCCGCAAATTCCAGAAGCCGAGCGTCTTTCCGGCCCTGACGGTGCGCGAGAATCTCGGCCTCGGCTGTGGCCCGGATTGTCCGGCGCGGGAGCGGCCGGTCCGCCTGGCGCGGGCCCTGGCGGAAACCGGCCTCGAAGCGCGCGCCAGCGTGCCGGCCGGCGCTCTCGCTCATGGCGAGAAGCAATGGCTCGAGATCGGAATGGTGCTGGCGTCCGAGCCCCGGGTCCTCCTCCTCGACGAGCCGGTGGCGGGCCTGTCCGACGACGAGACCGCGCGTACCGCCGAACTCATCGGCGCCCTGCGCCGGCCCGACCGGGCCATCCTGGTAATCGAGCACGATATGGCCTTCGTCGAGGCGGTGGCCGACCGGGTCACGGTGCTGCACGAGGGCCGGACCCTGTTCGAAGGCGCGATGGCGGGAGCCCGCGCCAATGCCCGCGTGATCGACGTGTTCCTCGGCCGATGACGCGCGCCCCCATGCCAGCGCCCGCACATCCGGCCAGCCTGACGGTGACGGGGCTCGACCAGCACTACGGCAGCGCCCAGGTGCTCCGGAACGTCGGCTTCAGCGTCGCGCCCGGCACCTGCCTCGCGGTGCTCGGCCGCAACGGTGCCGGCAAGACCACCCTGCTGCGCTGCCTCACCGGCCTGATCCCGGTGACGCGGGGGACGGTCACCCTCGATGACGTGGACTTCACGCGGCAGCCTTGCGACCGGCGGGCCCGTTCCGGGCTCGCCCTCGTGCCGCAGGGCCGCGAGATCTTCGCGGACCTCAGCGTCGCAGAGAACCTCCGGGTCGCGGCCCGGGCGCACGGGCTGGACCGGAGTGGCGCCGTCGACGAGGCCGTCTCGCTGTTCCCGGCCCTGCGCGACCTCTGGCACCGCCCGGGCGGCAACCTCTCCGGCGGCCAACAGCAGCAGCTCGCCATCGCCCGGGCTCTGGCGACGCGGCCCCGCGTCCTGCTCCTCGACGAACCGACCGAGGGCATCCAGCCCTCGATAGTCTCCGCCATCGAGGGCGTGATCGCCGGGCTCCAGGGCCGCGTCACCGTCGTTCTGGTGGAGCAGTACCTCGCCTTCGCGATCCGGCTCGCGGACGCCTTCGTCGTTCTCTCGCGCGGCGCCGTGGTGGAACAGGGCCTGCGCCAGGACCTGAACCACGACGCCGTTTCCC
Source organism: Methylobacterium sp. AC690 (assembly GCF_979256535.1). NCBI lineage: Bacteria > Pseudomonadati > Pseudomonadota > Alphaproteobacteria > Hyphomicrobiales > Methylobacteriaceae > Methylobacterium > Methylobacterium sp. AC690. Next base: position 11,353 of record NZ_CEEDOX010000009.1, read on the forward strand.
GGCACATCGCCGTCTGACCCGCCCGACCCAGGAGCCCGCATGTCGACGCATCACGAGATCCCCGCGACCCCCGAGAGCATGGTGCTGGGCTACTTCGACGCCACCCTGCCCCCCGTGCTGGAGATGGCCTCAGGCGACACCGTGACCCTGCACTCGTTCCCGGCCGGCGGACGGGAATCCCTCCACCCCGATCCCGCTCGCGTGCCCGCGGATTACCGGTTCGCCCTGGACACCCTGGCGCAGGGGCCCGGCCCCCACTTCGTCACCGGACCCGTCCACGTGCGCGGTGCCGAACCCGGCGACGTGCTCCAGGTCGACATCCTGGACCTGAAGTTCCGCATGGACTGGGGCTTCGTCGCGATCCTGCCGCTCCTCGGCACCCTGCCGGACGAGTTCACCGACTACGAGACCATCCACCCCGACATCGACGTCGCCCGCGGCGTCGCCGTGCTGCCCTGGGGCACGGAACTGCCCCTCGATCCGTTCTTCGGCATCATGGGCACGGCGCCCCCGGCCGCCTGGGGCCGGGTCGGAACCCCGGTCCCCCGCGGCTTCGGCGGGAACATGGACAACAAGGAGCTCAGGGTCGGCACCACCCTCTACCTGCCGGTCTACAATCCGGGCGCCGGCTTCTACGCAGGCGACGGACACGGCGTGCAGGGGGACGGCGAGGTCTGCATCACGGCCCTGGAGACGGGCCTCACCGGCACGTTCCGCCTCACCGTGCGCAAGGATCTCGGCTACGCGTGGCCCTTCGCCGAGACGCCCACGGACCTGATGTCGATCGGCCTGCACGAGAGCCTGGACGAGGCGATGCGCCAGGCCGTGCGCGAGATGGTGCGTCACGTCTGCGACCGCACGAACCTCACCCGCAACCAGGCCTACATGCTGTGCTCCCTCGCTGGGAACCTGCGGATCACCCAGACGGTGGACGGCAACAAGGGCGTGCACATGCTGATGCCGAAGAAGGCTCTGATGTCGAAGCGTGCCCTCTGATCCCGAAGAGCGCTCGCGGCTCGCGCGGGCACCCGGGCTGCGAAGGCCGGCCTCCTGAGGCCGGGCTCACGCCGGGGCGTTGAGCCGTCGCGAACCGAGCCGCCAGGGCCGGATGGACGAGGCTGTTCGCGGACATCCTCGCGGAGGGGCCGAGTTTGGTGCGTGCAACGGCCGGCCTCGCGGCTTACTGAGGTCTGACCCATCCAAGCCGCCAGGGAATCTCAGCCGCATGGTCATGAGACGAGTCGTCAAGCTCACCGCGTTCGGCGCGCCGCAGGTCCTTTCGATCGTCCTGGAGGCGCTTGCCCCGCTCGCGCCCAGTGAGGTGCGGGTTCGCCAGACCGCCATCGGTTTCAATTTCATCGACATCTACCAGCGCCAGGGGGTCTATCCCCTCCCCCTGCCGACCGGCCTCGGCTTCGAGGCGGCCGGCGTCGTCGACGCGGTCGGGTCGGAGGTCGCGGGCCTTCGGGTCGGCGACCGGGTCGCCTACATGAATGCCGGGGTCGGCGCCTACGCGGACCTGCGCAACGTGCCCGCCGACAAGCTCGTCACCTTGCCCGAGACGATCACCGACGCGGCTGCGGCCACCCTCCTGTTCAAGGGCATGACCGCCCAGTACCTCCTACGCCGGACATACCCGGTCCAGGCGGGGGATCTCCTGCTCGTCCATTCGGCCGCCGGCGGCGTCGGGCAGATCCTGACCCGCTGGGCGACGGCGCTCGGGGCGGAGGTGATCGGAACCACGGGCTCGCCGCACAAGCACGAAGCCGCGCGCGCCGCCGGATGCGTCGCGGTGGTCGACCTGAACGACCCGGACTGGCCGGAGGCGTTCCTGACGGCGAGCGGCGGTCGCAAGGCCCGCGTCGTCTACGATGCGGTCGGCAAGGACACCCTGATCCGATCCCTCGACTGCGCCGCGCCCTTCGGGCTCGTGGTCTGCTACGGCGCGTCGTCCGGCAAGGCTCCGGCGGTGGATCCCGAATTGCTCAACAAGAAGGGCTGCCTCTTCCTCACGCGCCCCTCCGTCTTCCCGCACAACGCCGATCCGGCAACGTTCCGGGCCAACGCGGCCGACCTCTTCGATGCCATCGCCCGGGGGCACGTGACCGTCGACATCGGCGGCCGCTTCGCGCTCGACGCGATCGTGGAGGTCCACCGCGCGGCGGAGGAACGTCGCTGCAGCGGAGCACTCCTCATCACACCGTAGACGATCGGTCACCGGGCCGGTGTTGCATCCATAATTCGGTTGGCCCGAGGTTTGCTGGAGCCCTGTCACAGACACGGAGGGTTCATGACGGCTTCCTCGGTCCAACTCAGCCTGGACAGTATTCGCAAGTCCTTTCCCGGCAAGGGCGGATCGGTGCCGGTTCTCGACGGACTGAGCTTCGACATCTTCGAACGCGACTTCGTCAGCATCATCGGGCCCAGCGGCTGCGGCAAGACGACGGTCTTCAACGTGATTGCCGGGCTGCTCGAACCCGACAGCGGGACGATGACGTTCCGCGGCGAAGTGGTGTCCGGACTCCAGGGCCGGGTCGGCTACATGATGCAGAAGGACCTGCTCTTCCCCTGGCGGACGGTTCTGCAGAACGTGATGCTCGGCCTGGAGATGAAGGGCGTCGACCGGGCCCAGGCCCTCGACACGGCGCGAGAATACCTCTCGACCTTTGGGCTGTCGGGCTTCGAGAACGCCTATCCGAAGATGCTCTCCGGCGGCATGCGCCAGCGGACCGCCCTGATCCGGACCCTGATCATGGATCCCGACATCCTGCTGCTGGATGAGCCCTTCTCCGCCCTCGACTACCAGACGAGGCTCTACCTCGAGGGGGTTCTGCTGGACGCGGTCGAGACCTTCCACAAGACCGTCGTCCTGGTGACGCACGATATCGACGAGGCCGTGGCCCTGTCCAAGCGCGTGGTCGTTCTCGGCAACCGTCCCACGACCGTGAAGTCCGTCCACGAGATCGGGCTCGATGCCCGATCGCCGATCGGCGCACGAAGCGATCCGCGCTTCTCGGACTACTTCCAGACCCTCTGTGGCGAACTCGAGATCCAGACCCGTCAGAGGGCTGCCTGATGGCGACGCAGACGCTGAAGTCCTCCCCGACCCTAAAGCCTGCGACGGCGACGCGGCCGGCCCGCGCGACGTCCGCGCGGTCCCGCCCAGGTCCGGGATCCCTTGCGCGGGCTGCGGACACGACCCTGGGGCGCGCCGTCATCCAACTTCTGGCCGTCGCGGCGTTCTTCCTGGCCTGGGAGGTCGCGGTCCGGGCCGGCTGGCTGACGGAATTCCTGGTCGGCGCCCCATCGGGCATCGGGCGGGTCTTCCTCGCTTCCCTGCTCGACGGGTCCTTGCCCGTCGACACCTGGTACACCGTGATCGAGGCGATCATCGGGTTCCTGATCGGCACCCTCCTGGGCTCGGTGGCCGGTCTCGGGCTGTGGTACTCGGCCTTCGTCGCCCGGCTCGTCGAGCCCTTCATCGTGGCGATCAACTCGGTGCCGAAGATCGCCCTGGCCCCGATCGTGATCCTGTGGTTCGGCACCGGATTCGTCTCGAAGGTGGCGCTCGCGGTCTCCCTCACCGCCCTCGTCGCCCTGATCGCCGCCTATCAGGCCGCGCGCGACGCCGACCCCGACCTGCAAGCGCTGCTGGCCTCGATGGGCGCCTCGAAGAACCGCATCTTCAAGAGCGTGATCGTGCCCTCGACCCTGCCGGCCATCATCGGGATGTTCCGCATCAACATCGGCTTCGCCCTGGTGGGCGCAGTGGTCGGCGAGTTCATTTCATCCCAGCGCGGGCTTGGGCATCTGATCTACGCGGCCTCGAGCCTCTACGACCTTAACACGGTCTGGGTCGGCTTGTTCGTGCTGATGTTCGTGGGCTTCCTGCTCTACCACGTCATTGATTTCGCCGAGCGTCGCATCCTGCCCTGGCGTCAGGTCACCACGGCCGGGCAGGTCCAGGTCTGATCGCCCCGCCCGCTGAGCCAATCCGTGTCTCCGGCCCGTGCTTCCGCGCTGAACCGAGGCCGAACGGGCGCAGCTGGATTCTGCCTCCATCGAACCTCCCGACCATCTTTCGAAGAAGGGCCCCTCGGATGATCCGCTCCAAGCGTCTGCGTCTCTCGACCACCCTGGCGGCGACCCTCGGGTTCGCCGGTCTCGCGACGCTGCCGGCCCGGGCGGCGGACAAGGTCACGATCTCGCAAGCCTTCCAGTCCATGCTCTACCTGCCGTTCTACGTCGCCATGGATGGTGGCTTCTTCGCGGGCGAAGGCGTCGAGGTCACGAAGGAGACGGCAGGCGCCCCCGCGGTCGCGCTCTCGGCCGTGATCTCGAAGAGCGCGCAATACTCGATCCACGGGCCCGAATGGACCGCGATCGCCGCCTCGAAGGGCGCCCCGGTCAACGTGGTGGCGAACGTGGTCAACGGGGCCGCCGTCTGGATCGCCACCGCGCCCGACGTGACCTTCAACGACGTGAAGGATCTGAAGGGCCAGAAGATCGTCACCGGGCTGATGCCGACCACGAGCACGTCGCTGTTCCTCAAGCTCCTGAAGGAGAGCGGGCTCAAGCCCGAGGACGTCGAGATGACCCAGGTCCAGCTCGGCTCCGAGCCGGGGCCCCTCCTGGCCGGCCAGGCCAAGATCGCCGTGATGTACGAGCCCGGCCTCGACCAGGTCGTGGCCCGGGGCATGAAGGTCGTGCTGGGCTTTCCCGAGCGCTACGGACCTTACGCCTTCTCGGCCGTGAGCGCCCGCAAGGACGTCGATCCCGCCGTCACCCAGAAGGTCGTCACCGGACTGCAGAAGGCGATCCGCTTCATGCACGCCGAGCCCGAGAAGACCGTCGCCATCGCCAAGAAGCAGTTTCCCACCCTCGATCCGGCCGTCGTCGAGGCGGCCGTCAAGCGGATGATGCGGGAGAAGGTCTATCCGGACAGCGTCGACATCACGGCCGAAGCTCTCAAGACAGGCATGGAAACGCAGGTGGCGCTGGGCAACCTCTCGGCCCTGCCCGATTACGCGACCTTCGTGCGCCGCGACTTCATCGAGAAGAGCCTCGCGGCGAACTGACGGCGTGCATCCCCGGAGGCCGTGCCGCATCGGCGCGGCCTCCGCCCGCCCAACACAATGGACCCCCCGATGCTCAACCACCTCGGTCTCGTCGATGCCCTGCGGGCGTTCCGCGATGGGCGCGCGTCGCCCGGCGCCTACCTGGCGGCCTGCCATGAGGCGGCCCGCGCCCGCACCGATCTGGCCGCGTTCACCTTTCTGGCGCCGGAGCTCTCGGTGCCGGAGCTCTCGGCGCAGGACGGTCCCTGGGGCGGCATCCCCGTCGGGGTCAAGGATATCATCGCCACCGCCGACATGCCGACCACGAACGGCTCGCCGATCTATGCTGATCGGGTGCCCGCCGCAGATGCCTGGACCGTCGCGCGCCTCAAGGCCCTCGGGGCGTCGGTTCTCGGCAAGACGGTCTCCACCGAGTTCGCCTGGCGCCACCCGGGACCGACCCACAATCCCTGGAAGCGGGGCTTCACGCCTGGTGGGTCCTCTAGCGGCTCGGCCGCTGCCGTCGCGGCCGGGATCGTACCCCTCGCCCTCGGGACGCAGACCTTCGGATCGGTGATCCGACCGGCGGCCTATTGCGGCGTCGTCGGCTTCAAGCCGAGCTACGGCGCGATTCCGCGCACCGGCGTGCATCCTCTCGCCCCGTCTCTCGACCACGTCGGCCTGTTCACCCGCTCGGTGCGGGATGCCGCCTTCGCCCTGTCTCACCTGATCGGCCAGGATGACGCGGATCGGCATGGGCGCCCGCTGCCGGCCTTCGCCCTGGATCTGGACACGGAGCTCGCCCCGCGCGCCGCCCCGCGCCTGGCCTTGGTTCGGACGACGCTGTGGGATCGGGCCGAGCCGGAACAGCACACGATGCTCGAATCCGCGGCGGCGGCCTTCCGAACGGCCGGAGCGCAGGTGTCCGACCTGACGCTGCCGGTGGCCTTCGAGGGCCTCTGGGATTGCGCCCGCCTCCTCCTCGCTGCCGAGGCCAGCGCCTGCTTCGGGCCCCTCGTGGCCCGGTTCCCGGATCGGACGAGCCAGGTCCTCAAGGACCTCGTCGCGGAGGGGGCGCGGATCCCGGCCGTCGCCTATCTCGGCGCCCTGCAGCAGCAGGCCGCGCTCCGGGCGGAACTCGATACCGTGCTCGCGGGCTACGACGCGGTCCTGACCCTGCCCGCCTCCGGGCCTGCCCCGGAAGGCTTGGCCTCGACCGGCGATCCTGCCTTCTGCGTGCCCTGGACCTGCCTCGGCGTTCCGGCCGTCGCCCTCCCAGCCGGAACGCACGGGGGTCTCCCGCTCGGGCTTCAGCTCGTTGGCCCCTACCGGACCGATCGCGCGTTGCTCAGCACGGCTCTCTGGTGCGAGACGGCCCTCGCCCGTCCCCTCGCATTCCCCGCCCTCTGAAGGGCCGTCCTCGCGTCACCGGACCACTTTCCCATGCTCTCCCTCCTGTCGCTGCGAAAGCAGATCGATGCCGGATCCCTCACGCCGCGCGCAGCCATCGCACACGCGGAAGCCGCCATCGCCGCGCATGAACCGATCGTCAGGGCCCTGGTCAGCCGACTGCCCGACCCGATCGTGCCGGAGCGGGGGCCCCTCGCCGGCCTCGCCGTCGGCGTGAAGGACATCCTGGACACTGCCGACCTTCCGACGCAGATGGGCTCGCCGATCTATGTCGACTGGCGCCCGCGCGCCGATGCGGCGGTCGTGGCACGCCTCAAGCGCCTCGGTGCCGTTTCCCTGGCCAAGACCACCACCACGGCCTTCGCCTTCCTCGACCCGACCGAGACGCGCAATCCGCGCCATCCCGGCCATACGCCGGGCGGTTCGTCGGCGGGCTCCGCCGCCGCGGTGGCCGCCGGGATGCTGCCTCTGGCCCTCGGCACCCAGACCGGAGGCTCGGTGATCCGCCCGGCCGCCTATTGCGGCGTCGTGGGGATGAAACCCTCCTTCGGACTGCTGCCGACGGTGGGGATGAAGTGTTTCTCCTGGACGCTCGACACGCTGGGCCTGTTCACCGCCGGCGTCGCGGATGCCGCCCACGCCCTCGCGCTGATGACGGGACGCCCCGGTCTCGACCTCTCCGCCGCCGACCCGGGCACCCCGCGGATCGGTGTCGTGCTGCCGGACTTCTGCGCCCCCGGGGAGCCCGAGGCCCTGGACGCCCTCGCGCGGGTGCGTGCCGCCATCGAGACCGCCGGAGCCCGCGTGCGCGACCTGGTCCTGCCCGCGGTCTTCGCCGAGGCCTTCGGGCTTCACGGCACGATCCAGGATTACGAAGCGGCCCAGTCTCTGGACTGGGAATACGCGACCCATCGCGCGGATCTCGGCCCGCTTCTGCGCGCGCATCTCGACGCCGCCCAAGCGGTCCGCCCCGCCGCTTACGACGCGGCACTGGCGGTGGCGGACCGCGCGCGACGGCAACTGCCGGACCTCTTCGCCGCGCATGATCTCGACGTGATCCTGACGCTCTCGGCCCCCGGCCCGGCGCCTGAAGGCTATGCCAGCACGGGGGATTCCCGCTTCAACCGGCTCTGGACCCTCATGGGCGTCCCTTGCGTGACCGTGCCGGTGGGGAGTACCGCGGCGGGCCTGCCGCTGGGTGTGCAGGTGATCGCCCGCCTCGGCGACGATGCCCGAGCCATCCAGGCAGCCCATTTCGTCGAAACGCGAATGCGCGGCTAGGTTTCTCGCGAACGGGTTTTTCCATAGAGTAAGGGTGGGAGTCCTGCGTAATACTTGATTGGCGTCGATGATCTGCCGAATCGAGGTAAGTCATTGGGCCTGTCATATTCGCACGATCTTCGCCGAGTCGCCGGTCTTATCGCAGGTCTGCTTAGGTCCGCCTCGCCACTTCCCGTCCCTTTTCGGAAGGCGGCCGATCGAGACCGGACCGGCCGAATCCCGCTGGATCCGGTCGAGCGCGGACAGGCCGGTGGCGACCCGATTCGGACTTGGCACCGATGGTCAGATCGCGCCGCCTAACCGACGTCCTGCGATCGCTGCGACCCTCCAAGGCGGCGATCGGGCCATTCAGGTGTCGGCGCCGAACGATTTCGTGCACACCATCGGTGAGGATGCGGGTGCCGATCGCGCCGAAGGCCAGTCCCAACAGAGCCTCCGTGGTACGCGCGAACCGCACTTTGATCCGCCGCACCGGTCCCGTCGAGACCAGCCGTGGGTAACCGTGGGTGATGAGGAGCGCGGAAGCGCAGCCGAGCACCTGCAACGGGGTCAGACCGGCACCGTAGAGGAAGGCCGCGACGGAGGCAGAGGCCGCGGCGGCCTTCGGGTTGGAGAAAGTGATGAGCAGGCCGTGTCGCCAATCGGCAAGGGGCGTCTGGCCTGCCCCCTGAAACGTGGTTCTCCCGATAGGTATGGCTTCGAGCCACCGACGATGCACGACCTTCGAACCTGGGCCGTCGAGTACGTCGTCGTCGTCGAAATCGCACCCGTTGAGGGATCAGGCGCCCGCGCGCCGCTGGGGCTCGCCACCGGCATATCCGTGGCCTGAGCCCCTTCCCCCTGGAGCGACGCTCAGTGGGGGCGCGCCGTCTGCAGGCCCGGTACGGCTCCGAGGAGATCGCGCGTGTAGGCGTGCTCCGGAGCGCGGAACAGCTCGGCGGTGGGACGCATCTCGACGATGCTGCCGCGATGCATCACGGCGATGCGATCGCAGATCTTGGCGGCGACGCGCAGGTCGTGGGTGATGAACAGCATCGCGAGGTTCAGGCGTTGCTTGAGGTCTTCCAGGAGATCCAGCACCTGCGCCTGGACCGAGACGTCGAGGGCCGAGACCGCCTCGTCGGCCACCAGCACGTCCGGCTCCATGGCCAGCGCCCGGGCGATGCCGATGCGCTGGCGCTGGCCGCCGGAGAAGGCGTTGGGGTAGCGCTCGGCTGCGCTCGCCGAGAGGCCCACGAGGTCGAGGAGGTCGCGGGCCCGAGCGCGGGCCTCCCGCGCGGGCGTGCCGTGCGCGATCGGTCCGGCGGTGATGATCTGCTCGACGGTGCGGCGCGGGTTCAGGGACGCGAAGGGGTCCTGGAAGATCATCTGGATGCGCTTGCGCTCGGTCCGCAGGGCGCGGGGGGGCAGCGCCGTGTAGTCGAGGCTGCCGAGGCGCACCGTGCCCCGGTCGGGCTCGATCAGCCGGATCGCGAGGCGCGCGGTGGTGGACTTGCCCGAGCCGGATTCACCCACGAGGCCGAGGGTCTCCCCGCGGCGGACGTCGAAGGCTACCGCCTTGACCGCCGCGACCACGCGCGGCTTGCCGAACAGGCCGGTGCGGGTCTCGTAAGTCTTGGTCAGGCCGATGGCCGAGAGGGCGAGCGGCTCGGCCGCGCGGGAGGCGCGCGCCGGCGGCACCAGGCTCGGCACCGCGGCGAGCAGGGCTTGGGTGTAGGGGTGCTGCGGGTCCTGCAGGACGGCCGCGGCGCTGCCCTGCTCCACCAGCCGGCCGCGCTGGAGCACGGCGACGTGGTCGGCGATGTCGGCCACCACGCCGAAATCGTGGGTGATGAACAGGACACTCATGCCTCGGCGCTGCTGCAACTCCCGGATCAGCTTGAGGATCTGGGCCTGGGTGGTGACGTCGAGGGCCGTGGTCGGCTCGTCGGCGACGAGGATCGAGGGTTCGAGGGCGAGCGCCATGGCGATCATCGCGCGCTGGCGCTGGCCGCCGGAGAGCTGGTGCGGGTAGGCCCGCACGATCTGGGCCGGGTCGGGCAAGCCGACCTCGGTCGCGAGGGCGATCGCCCGGACCCTGCGCTCGGCCGGGGTGAGGAGACCGTGTGCCTCGAACATCTCGGCGATCTGGTCGCCGATGCGCATGACCGGGTTGAGCGCTGTCATCGGCTCCTGGAAGACCATGGCGATGCGGCGACCGCGCAAGCCGCGCCAGCCGCGCTCGCCCAGGGTGAGGAGATCCTGGCCCTCGAACAGGATCTCCCCGCCGACCGGCTTCAGCGCCCGGGGCAGGAGGCCGGTGAGCGCGTAGGCGCTCATCGACTTGCCCGAGCCCGACTCGCCGACGACGCAGAGGATCTTGCCCGGCATCAGGTCGAGGGAGAGGTCCTCGACGGCGTGAGGCCGGTCCGAGCCCTTCGGCAGCGCCAGGGTGAGATTCCGGATGCGGACGACGGGCTCGGTCATGCTCAGGCTCCCTTGAGGGTGGCGCGCCGGGCGAGCACCGCCGGTCCGGTCTCCGCGAGGTCCCAGTACAGGCCCGCCATCAGCATCAGCGCCTCGCGCGAGGGCGGCCCGAGCAGGTGCTCGTCGGGTCCGTGCTGGAGACAGGCCGGATAGGAGTGGGGCACCCACAGGGTGGGCAGCCCGAGGATCTCCGAGAAGGCGTCGTTGGGCAGGGACCCGCCGAGGTTCGGCAGCAGGGCCGGCCGCTTGCCGGTGCTCGCGGCGATCGAATCCAGCGCCCAGGTGACCCACGGGTCCTCGACGGGAAGCCGGGTGGCGCGGAACACCTCGGTCCGGGCGGCGCGGACCGTGACCATGGGATAGCCGTGCGCATCGAGATGGGCGCGCAGTGCCGGCAGGATGCCCTCCCAATCGGTGCCGACGACGAAGCGCAGCTGCAGGGTTGCCTTGGCGGTGGGCGGCACGGCGTTGAGGGGGCCGTCCGGATCGCCGGTCTTGAAGGCCAGCACCTCGAGGGTGTTCCAGGCAAAGACCCGCTCGGCGGCGCTGAGGCCGGGCTCGCCCCAATCCGTATCGATCGTCGGCGCGGTCGGGTCGGTGCCGACGGTGATGTCGGCGAGCGCCGCGCGCACGGTGTCGGGGATTGCGGGCGGCCGCAGGGCGTCGAGGAGGATCCTGCCGCGTCCGTCGACGAGGGTCGCGATGGCGTTGGCCAGCACCGTGCCGGGATTGCGTAGGAGGCCGCCCCAGTTGCCCGAATGGTGGCTGCCTTCGCGGAGATCCAGCAGCATCTCGAAGGTGTAGCCGCCGCGCGAGCCGAGAAAGACGGTCGGGCGCTCGGCGCTGACCCGCGGTCCGTCCGAGGCGATGAGCACGTCGGCTTTCAGGGCTTCGGCCTCGGCGCGGCAGATCTCGCGCAGGCCCGGCGAGCCGGATTCCTCGCCCATCTCGACCAGAAGCTTGGTGTTGAAGCCGAGGCGTCCGTCCCGCGCCGCCATCACGGCCGCCAGCGCGCCGAGGTTGAGGATGTGCTGGCCCTTGTTGTCGGCGGTGCCGCGCCCGTACCAGCGCTCGCCCTCGATGGTGATGGTCCAGGGGGCGAGCCCGTCGCGCCACTGCTCGGGATAGCCGCGCACGGTGTCGCCGTGCCCGTACATCAGCACCGTGGGCAGGTCGGGCCCCTCGTGGCGCTCGGCGATGAGGAAGGGGCCGTGCGTGCCGTCCGGGTTGTCGAGGATGCGGCTGGTGAAGCCGAGCGGCGCGATCAGCGGGACGAGGAACTCGTCGAGATAGGCGTGCAGTTTCGGCAGTTGGCCGGGGGCCTGACTCTCGGTGGGTCGGGCGACGGCCTCCTGCAGGACCTGGAGGAAAGCGCCCTCGTCGTAGTGGCGCGCGGCGCGCGCGATCGCATCGTGTCGGGACATGGACTCACTCGATCTCGGTGACGGGTCGGTGGGAGGGGCGCTCAGCGCCGCCCCTCGGGGGCGGTGACGTCGCGGATGCCGTCGCCGAGCAGGTTGATCGCCAGGACGAGGACCAGGAGGGCGACGCCCGGGATGGTGATGACCCAGGGCTGGAAGAACATGTACGGCTTGCCCTCGGCGATCATCAGGCCCCAGGACGGCAGGGGCGGCTGGACGCCGAGGCCGAGGAAGGACAGGGCGGCTTCAAGCAGGATGGCGTGGGCCATCTCCAGGGTCGCCACCACGATGAGCGCGTTGAGGATGTTCGGCAGCACCTCCTGGAACAGGATGCGGGCCGGGGAGAAGCCCGTGGCGCGCGCCGCCGCGATGAAATCCTGGTCGCGGATCTGCCGGGTCGCCGCGCGGGTGACCACGGCGAAGCGGTCCCAGAGCAGGAAGCCGAGCACCAGGACCACGACCTTCAGGGAGCCGCCCACCAGGGAGGCCATGGCGAGGGCCACCAGCACCACCGGCATGGCGAGCCGCGTGGTCACGACGTAGCTCACCACCGCGTCGACCCGGCCGCCGAAATAGCCGGCGCAGATGCCCAGCGTCGTGCCGATCACGCCCGAGATGGCGGCGGCCGCGATCCCGATCAGGAGCGAGATCTGGCTGCCGTAGATCAAGCGGCTGAGGTAGTCGCGCCCGAGCTTGTCGGTACCCAGCACATGTTCCCAGGTGCCCTTCTGTTGCCAGATCGGCGGGATCAGGCGGCGGGAGACGTCCTGGGCATAGGGATCGTGGGGGGCGATCAGGGGCGCGGCGAGGGCGCAGAGCATGATGATCCCGAGGATGCCGGCACCGATGAGGAAGCCGCCATGGTGAAGGCCGCGCCGGAGGGCCAGGGCGGTGGGCGAGCGGGCGGCGGGCAGCGAGGCCGCAGCGTCGGTCGGACCGGTCATGGGCGTCTCCGGAAGGCCGGCGCGGAGCGGGGACACGGATGGCTGGAGGGTCATTGGCGCAGCCGGGGATCGAGGGCGGCATTGAGGAGGTCGGCGGCCAGCGTCAGGGCGATGTAGATCATCGCCAGAACCAGCACGATCGCCTGCACCACGGGGAAGTCGTTGCGGGCGATCGACTCCCAGGCGAGCTGGCCCAGCCCCTGGAGCGAGAACACCGCCTCGATCACGATGGAGCCCCCGAGCATGAAGCCGAACTGGACGGCGGCGAGCGCGATCACCGGAATGACGGCGTTGCGCAGGGCATGCCGGATCAGGATTTTCCGCGGGGGCAGGCCCTTGGCCCGGGCGGTGCGGACATAGTCCGAGGCCAGCACCTCGAGCATGCCGTTGCGGGTGAGCCGCATCACCGCCGGCATGGCGTAGTAGCCCAAAGCGACGGCCGGCAGCACGAAGTGCTTCCAGGTCGTGTTGCCGGAGACCGGCAGCCAGCGCAGGTTCACCGAGAAGATCATGATCAGGGTCAGGCCGAACCAGAAGCTCGGCATCGCCTGGCCCAGTACAGAGACCGAGAGGGCGGCCCGGTCGATCCAGGTGTCGCGCTTGACCGCGGCGAGCACCCCGAGGGGGATCGCCACGAAGAGCGCGACCGCCAGCGCCACCACGCCGAGGAACAGGGTGATCGGTAGGCGGGCGGCCAGCAGGTCGATCACACGTTCGCGGAAATAGAACGAATTGCCGAAATCGAGCTGGATCGCGCGCCCCGCCCAGGCGACGAACTGCGCCAGGAGGGGCTGGTTGAGCCCGTACTGGACGCGGATCGCCTCCACTTGCACGGAGGTCGCCTCCGGCCCCGCGATGGCGGTGGCGAGGTCGCCGGAGAGGTGCAGCAGCATGAAACTCGCCACCGACACCGTCACGGCGACCGCGAGGGCCACGAGACTTCGTTGGATCATGAACCTGAGCATGGTCCGGCTCCCTCGCTCGATGTTGGCGGTCGGTTCGGCGTCAGGGACCGGCCGTCACTTCCACTGGGCCGCGTAGAAGCGCGGCAGCTCGTCGGGCTGCGCCGTGAAGGTCAGGTCCGAGGTGAAGGCGTAGTTCGTCGAGTAGGAGAACAGCGGCAGGGCATAGGCCTGGCCCGCGATGCGCGTCAGGGCTTCGGCGTACTTCACCTTCCGCACGGCCGGATCGGTGGCCCCGTCCCCGGCCTGGAGGGCCGCGATGGTCTCGGGATCCTTGGTCAGGTCCTCGTCGCCGCCGCGGAAGTAGACGCCGGTGAAGGCCGAGACGTCGAGCACCGAAAACGAGCCCCAGGTCTGGAAGGCGATCGAGACCTTGCCGCCGCGGATCAGGTCGCGCAGGGCGGCGTAGCGCAGGTAGTTCAGCCGCGCCTTGATGCCCACCGCGCGCAGGTAGCCGATCACCGCCTCCGCGTAGTCGCGCTCGCGGTAGGCTCCGAGGTCGATCTCGAAGCCATCCGGGTAGCCGGCCTCCTTCAGGAGCGCCTTGGCCTTGGCCGGGTCGTAGGCGTAGCGCGGAACGCCTTCGTCGGTGCAGCCGAACTGATCGATGAAGCAGGCGGCGTTCATCACCCGGCTGCCGCCGCGCACCAGGTTGTCGACCATGGCCTTGCGGTCGATGGCGTAGGAGATCGCCTGGCGCACGCGCGCGTCCTTGAGGGGCGAGTTGGCGGCGGCGCGTCCAAGGGTGTCGAACTGCAGGAAGCCGACCCGCATGGTCTCGGCGCTGAGCACGGTGACGTTCGGGGCGGCCTTCAGCTGGTCGGCTTGGTCGCTCGGCACCCGCCAGATCCAGTCGATTCCGCCGGTGACGAGTTCGGCCATGCGGCTGTCGGCGTCCGGGATCACGCGGAATTCGAGCTTGCCGATCTTCGCCGAACCGATCGGGCTGCCGGGCCAGTACTTGGCGAAGCGTTCCATTTTCACGCCGCGCCCGTTCTCCACCGCGGTGACGCGGTAGGGGCCCGTGCCCACGGGCGCCTTAGCGAAGCCGTCGAGGCCAACTTTCTTGAAGTAGGCCGCGGGGAAGATCGGGGTCGGACCGGCCAGGTATTCGAGGGCTGCCGGGAACGCCGTCTTCAGGTGGATGCGGACCGTATGCGCATCGACGACCTCGGTCGATTTCATCCAGTCGACGTTCTGCTTCGTCACCGTGCGGGCGTCCGGTGTCAGCACGTAATTGAAGGTGAAGGCCACGTCCTCGGGGCCGAAGGCGTCGCCGTTGTGGAAGGTCACGCCCTCGCGCAGGGTCAGCTCGAGGGTGACAGGATTGATCCATGTCCAGGCGGTGGCCAGCATCGGCTGGTAGGTGCCGGTCTTCGGATCGCGGTAGATCAGCGTGTCCCAGACGTTGCGAGCCAGGATGACGCCCTCGCGGGCGCTGTTGTGATAGGGGCTGACATTCTCCGGCTCCGTGTCGGAGGCGTAGACCAGGGTGTCGTTGGCCTTGCCGGCGAATGCGGGCGCGCTCGTGGCCAGCATCAGCAGGGTGAGCGCAGCGCGCAGCGCGGAGTCGTGTCGCGCTCCAGTCCCATTCGCCATGATCCGGTTCCTCTCAGCGCTGGCATGAGCCGGCGAAGCCGTGACCGCTCCGTCCTGCCACTTTTTTAGCCTTGCCATGGTGTTGTGCAATTAACATCGCAACAAGTAGAATTTTGCGATTGCTGCCGTGCCGATTCAGCAATGGATAGCGACGGTTTCGCCGACGGAGAGAGGCCATGCAGAGTGCGAGCCTGCGTTACTTCCTAGCCGTCGCCCGCACGGGCTCGATTGCCGCCGCCTCGACACAGCTGAACGTCGCGGCGTCCGCGATCAGCCGGCAGATCGCCAATCTCGAGGCCGAACTCGGCTGCATTCTGTTCGAGCGCCGCCCGCGCGGCATGGTGCCGAGTCCCGCGGGCGAGCTCCTGTCGGCGCACGCACACCAGACCCTGATGCGGGCCGAGCAGGTGGCGGCCGAGATTCAGGAGTTGCAGGGTCTGGCCCGCGGCTTCATCCGGGTCGCGACGTCGGAGGGCTTCGCCCTCGACCTGTTGCCGAATGCCATCGCGGAGTTCCACGCCGTCCATCCGGGCATCCGCTTCGAGGTGCAGATGCTGCCGCCGGCCCAAGTCACGCAGGTGGTGGCGGCGGGCGACGCCGATATCGGCATCACCTTCGCGATGGCACCATCGAGCCTCGTGTCGGTCGTCTATGACAACGCGGTCGAGATGGTCGCGCTCAGCGCCCCCAATCACCCCCTCGCGCGTCAGCCCGCGATCCAGCTCGCGGACCTGCGGGCCTATCCGATCGCGGTGCCGACCCTCGATACCACGGCTCGCCGGGTCTTCGACGCGGCCTGCCTGGCGGAAGGGATCACCATCGAGCCGACCCTGACGGCCAACGTGCTCTCGGCCCTGCTGCCCTTCGTCCGCCGGACGAAGGGATTGGCGCTGATGTCGGCGCTGACGGTGCAGACCCCGGTGCGTCTCGGCGAACTCGTCTGCATCCCGGTGCGCGCCCGAGCGAGCCTTATGCGCGGCATCCAGGTCCAGGTCATGCGCGACCGCAAGCTGCCGCATGCCGTGCAGGCGTTCCTGCGCCAGCTCATCGCTGCGCTGCCGCAGGCGGGGGGCGCAACGATCTGATCAGGCCTGGAGCGGCGGGACCTGACCGGTTGTCCCGCGCACGTCCGGTCTGACCAGCGCCCCATGGGCGACGTCCGCGGCCTAGCCACCGAGAGCCTCGGTGCGGCGCCGGCCCAGGTTCGTTTTGCGAGGGGGCCGGGCGAAGGCTCGCCGTCTGATCGCCAGCCATTTCGGTCCCAGGGCCGGCGGGGGAACGACCGAAACGGGTCGACCCGGGCGGTCACGCGTATCGCGGTCAGGAGGCGCGCGCAGCAGGGACGTTGTCAGCGATACCGATTGGGAAGACCGTCTCGTCCGAGGGTCCTGAGATCGAGCTGCTGAAGGTTTCGCGAATAAGGTTATTTCTCGGTCTAATCTTGTGCCTAGCTCGAAAAGTTCCGGGAATTCTGGAGTGTTTTCATCATAGGCCCAACATGAGCAGGGTTTGAATTGCTTTTGTTCTGCCGGGTTCGAAGCGTGCGCCGTGTGCTTCGCCAGCACCCGCCGGGTCCTGACACGGACAGCCTGCATGGCGATCCTCAGCATCACGAGTTGCGACTACGCCGATGGACAGGCCTTCGAAGCCGACAGGGATCTCCACAGCGGCGGCTCGGAGATCACGTCGCTGGGCACGCCGTTTGCGGCCTCCGTCAGGGGCCTCCGCTACCCGCACGCCGGCGCCACGCCCGGACAGCGGATCTTCATCGCCCGTCCATTGACTTCGGCATGAGGCGACGACCAGGCCCTGGCCATGCGCGCCAAAGCCGATATTCAGCTGCGACTGTCCGATTGCACGGCAGCAACGGCCACTCGGCTTGCTGCAGAAATCGAGGGATCTGAACCCGCCAGCCCGTTTTCGACACGGGTTGTCGGCCGTCGAAGACCTGAAAGATGGTACGTATCAAAGTGATCCGGCGGAGGGTATCCGTTTCGAGGAAATCCAGCGCCCCGCGCGGATTCCCGTTGCTGAGACCAGGGTGCGACCCTTGCCACACGTTAGCTTCGATCCGCCGCCCAAAGGGGTGCGGGGGGAGTCGTGTGCCGGCTGACGCCGAGCCAGCGAGACGGGGCGTCTCCCCCTGCCCGTCCCTGTCAGCGTGCCGGGTTGCGTGCCCGAACGATCCACGCCGCGCCGTCGATCATCACCGACCGCGCGCCGGGGCGGTTCGCGAAAGCGGCTCGGACCGCGGTCAAGGCGCGGGCGCGGATGTCGTCGGGCTGATCCGCGAGCACGCGCGACAACGGGCCGACCTTGGATGCCATCGCCACCGCGTCGTCGATCGCCGCGTCCCACGTCTCGCCCTCGCCGTACGGGATAGACGCATCGAAGGGCGCGATCGCGATCTCGGTGAAGCCGGCCGCCGATAGGATACGCTCCACCCGACCCCGGTCGCCAAACGAGAAAGGGCCGGGCGCCTCGGCATCGGGCTGCACGGTCGGCGGGACGATGCCCTTGATCGCGCCCATCGGCAGGCGCACCCAATCGTTCTCGGCCGCCCCGCGCCAGCAGACGAACGCGACCCGCCCGCCTGGCCGGAGCGCGCGGCGCATATGAGAGAACGCCCCGGTCGGATCGTCGAAGAACATCACGCCGAAACGCGAGAAGAGGATGTCGAACGCCCCCTGGGGCAGCGCCGCGCTGCCGGCGTCCGCCACCTGGAACAGGGCCGGAATCTCCTGTGGTGCAAGCGTGCGCGCGCGGTCGATCAGTGCTTCGGAAATGTCCACGCCCAGCACTTGGCCCCCCGCGCCGACGCGGGCGGCCAGAGCCAGGCTCGACGCGCCCGCGCCGCAGCCGACGTCCAGCACGCGCTCGCCCGTCCCGGGCGCGGCGGCTTCGATCGCGGCCTCGCCGAACACCGCCAGCATGGCGTCGAGCCGGGCCTGGTACGTGACCCAGCGCTCCCCGCTTCGGCCATTCCAGTCGGCGATCTGATCGGCATTTCGGTCGGCCATGCCTGATCCCTTTTCGAAGCGAAGGGTACATGTCGAATTTGATAGTGCCCTATAGATCGGCTGCACAAGACAAAAGAAAGACTAGCGAGGCGCGTTCGTCGCGCTCAGGCCGCGGAAAGCCGACATCCCTCCGCGACTGCATCTCGGGCGCAGCCCATCCAATCCATGCGCATGACGGATCGGTGAGAACGACGCTGTGTAAAACACCATGTCTGTCGAAGAGGCGTCCCTCGTGCACCCGGAACCGTGCAATCACAGGCGCCCCGACTGCACCGCGAGTGTCATCCAGAATGTTCGGATGGTGGCATTGCAGAAGAACGTTTGGCAGTTTCGGCACACGCCTCGGACCACCTACGCGTCGCGCGCGATCCGCGCCGAGACGAGAAACGCCAAGTCCCAGACGATCGTGCCGGCCGCCGCGCGATGCTCCTCCCGGAGACGATCCGCCAGCGTGTCGAGGCCCAGCGCATCCGCGCTCGTCACGCCGCGCTCGACCATGCGGGGGAGCATGGCTTGGGCCAGCGTCGCCAGGAAGGAGGGCTCGCCAGCCTGCAGGAGCACCCCTTCGCTGCGTGCTACCTCGATGCCGTGCCCCGCCGCCCGCATCAGGTCCACCAGGCGCAGCGCCAGCCCCGGATCGCCGCCCTCCGCCGCGACCGTGTCCCACAGCCAATCGTAGAGCCGACGATGCAGCGTCAGCGCGCCGAGCCCGGCGGGCAATCCGGCACGCCCGTGCTCCTGGAACGCCAGGATCGCCCCGGGCTTCCCAAGGGCGCCGAGTCGCGCGAGCGTCGCCGCGGCGGCGGGCAGGTACATCAGGACGCGGCGCCCGACGATGGCATCGAAGCGGCCCAGTTCGGGCAGCGCACCCGCGAGGTCCGCCTGCCGGTACCGGATCGGCGCGGCTTGCAGTCCCGCCTCGGCCGTATGGCCCATCGCCATCGCCTCCGGGCTCCGGTCGATCGCGATGACCTCGCCGTCCGGTCCCACCAAGCGGGCGACCAAGCGGCTCAGGTCCCCGTTTCCACAGCCGACATCGAGTACGCGCATACCGGGGGTGAGGCCGATCTCGGCGAAGAACCGGGCACTGGGTCCGTTGGCCGGGTTGGGGGCGGCCTGCGCGACGGCAGGTGGCAATGCGAGAGCGGGCGAGGCGACATGGGACATGGCCTCACCGGTAGGATCAAAGCGCTTCTCCGCCAAGTCGCTCGCCCCCGCCCGGCTCTGGCGAGGGCCATCGGCCTCGGACGTGTCGCCGCTCGGAGGGACGCTTTCACGGCTGTGGACCGGGAGGCCCAGCAAACGCCCTCCGTTGTCGCCGGGTCGCGACGCGATGGGGTGCGGCCCTCGCGCCGCTTCCCCCTGCCGGCAGGGGCCAGGGGCCCGTCAGTCCGCTACCTTGTAGCGGGCGCAGAGCTTGTTGCCGTCCGGGTCGCGCAGGTAAGCCAGATAGATTCGGCCCATCGGCGTCTGACGCTCGCCCGGCGGGTTCTCGACGGACGTCCCCCCGTGGGTGATCCCCGCCTCGTGCCAGGCCTTGGCCTCGTCCGGGCTGTCCATCGCGAACCCGATCGTGCCCCCATTGGCGGCGGTCGCCGGATCCCCGTTGATCGGCTTGGTGATGACGAAGCGGCTGCCGCGATGCGCGTAGACCAGGCGCCCGAGGGCATCGGTTTTGCCGGCCTCGCCGCCCATGGCTCCGAACAGCGCGTCGTAGAACGTCTTCGACTTGGCGAGGTCGTTACTGCCGACCACCATATGGCTGAACATGTGGTTCCCTTCCGCGATCATCCGCTCGCTGAGCTACCGCGTCCGGTGCCCCGGCTGCAACCGCGGGCCCTTCCGCGTCTGGGCGGGATGCTGGTGAGAGACGATCCATCAACGCGCCTCTCCGCACCTCTCGACGCCAGGTGCGCTGGAACCGGTCCTTGCCCACCTGCCCGCAGCAGCGTGGTGACGCGGCGATAGCCGGAGCGTCCGTACGCGAATGCAAGGGCGACAAGGGCGTGGGTCCACGCATCCTCGTCAGCCGGGGCCGGCGACACGTCGCGTTGCGGGCCCCGGTAATGGCCGATGATCCGGCAGGCGCGGCGCACCGAGAGGCCGTACTTCTCCTGAATCGCGTCGACCGCCCGCCGGCGTCGCTCGAGGGCTACAAGTTTCCCGAGGCGGCGCCCGCTAGGACCTGACCCTCCAGGGACGAGTCAGCCACGAGCCGGCGCAATTGCGCGTTCTCACGCTCCGGATCCTTCATCCGGCGCGCTTTAACGATCTGCAGGCCACCGTATTTCATGCCCTCGCCGATCTCCACGGCTCTGACGACGCGCGGGATCGTGGACGGCACGGCGGACGCCATCGTGCAATTCGTTCGACAGGAGTCGGCTGCGCCAGCGCATCGTGGCCTCGCTGCTTCCAGAGGGGACCTACACCGACGACCCGCACGGCTTCCCCGTCTGGATCATGCTTCCTGAGGGCTGGACGCGCGCGACGTTCGCCAGTCAGGGACGGCCGGCGGGGCTTGGCGTGGTCGGCAGCGACCCCTTCTGCGTGGCAGGGACGCCACCGGAGACGGTGCGCCTCAGCCTCGGCGACCCCTCGACCCGGCAGCAGACCACGCAGGGCTTGGAGGGTGCACGCCCACGCGTTTGAAGGCTCGCCAACCCTCGCCCGGCACACAACGGAGACAGTCGAAGCGCAGTCTCTTGGTTGGTCTTCGGATGGTTTCCGCGCCAGAACGAGGCGAATAGGTCCCCGAGCGGACGTTAAAGCCGCAGTCGAGAGAAGCCCGCTCTGGGTGGCTGGCGGACCCCGGTCTTTCGCCCCGGAGCAGACGTTCCGCCTTCGACCGAGCCTCGCCGTTCGAAGGTCTCTGGCCGGTTCTCAGAAGCGGACGTTCGACGGGAAGGTTGCAGGGGTCCTAGGCTTCTCGCGATGGTTTTCGATGCCCGGGCCTACGGCTCGCGTCCGCCCTCAGGTGCTCCTTGGCCCGACGTGGATCGCGGCGGCCATCGCTTCAGCGGGACCGGGATGGGATTGGACGCGCGGCCATGCTGGAGAAGACCCCGTCCCGGCGGATCAGCCCGTGCATCAGAGCTGCGCCGAGATGGGCGAGGATGACCCCGAATAAGGCATAGGCCAGGAGGGTGTGAAGCGAACGCAGCCACGCATAGAGGCTCGGATCACGCGGCAGGATCGGCGGAAGCACCACCGCGCCGCCGAGCCCGATGGGGTAACCGGCGGCCGACAGCATCGCCCAGCCGACCAGCGGCAGCCCCAGCATCAAGCCGTAGAGCAGGAGGTGCGAGGCGTGTGCCGCCCGCCGCTGCCAGGCCGGGAGGTCCGACGGCAGTTCCGGCGGTGGATGGCGCCAGCGGTTCGCGAGGCGCAGCAGGGCCAGGACGAGGATGCCGAGGCCCAGCGGACGGTGCAGGGCGACGAGCGCATGATAGTGGGCCACGGAGGTCACCATCGCCACGCCGATCAACAGCATGGCCAGGATCATGACGGCCATCGTCCAGTGCAGAAGTCGGGCCAGCCGGTTGAAGCGTGCGGTGGTGCTCACAGTCCGGCTCCTGAAACGGGTGTGTCGTGGACGGCGCTCGGCCCCTTGGGCTCGCCGGCGCGCCGCGTGAACGAGACCGAGTAGGCAGCCGAGCGGGCGGTGAGCAGCGGATCGTCCGACGCCATGATGCCGGCGGGCAGAACCAGGGGGTCGAAGTTCACGTCGCGGCAATTGCCGTCCGCCTCGGCTTGCGTCTCGGCGACGATGACTGTTCCGACGTCGAGGCTTGGTCTCTCGGCGGGCCAGGGACGCGTCGCGTCCGCTGTCGGATCGCCCGCGTCTCCCAGCGTGACAACGAGGTGCCAGCGCACGGGAGCCTGACGGACCGTGTCGGCGAACGCGTCGAACAGGTAATTCTTGTCCGTGGCCGCAGCCTGAGCCGGGCTCTGCGCCGTAGCGGTCTGCTCCGGGATGAACGCCCATCGGACCGGTGTCCGCGTGCCGTCCGCCGTGACGAACCGGAAGGCATTGAGGCTTCGGAAGGTGTCGTCGGCGAACCCGGAGGTGATCGCCCGCGCCTTGATCTGGGCGGCTGCCTTGGCACTCTCCGGGTGCGCGGCAAGGAACGCCTTCAGCGCCTCGGGATCGGGCTTGCCCGTGGCCGGGTCGGGCTTGGCGGCGAGAAGCTGTTCGTAGAACGCCTCCGGGGTGCGCACGGGGAAGACCGGGATGTCGTTGTTGCCGGTACGCCATTCCTCGCCGTCGGGAAGCTCGAAGCGCAGCGCGAGGCTGCGCACCGTCGTGGCTGCGTCCGCCGCGTAGGGCTGGCCGCCCGCCAGCGCGATGCGTCCGGTGACCGGCGTGGCCCGGTCGGGGGCGAACAGCGAGGCCCTCGACACGCGCGCGCCTCGGCCGCTGCTCTCGAAGCGTCCGGCGAGGCAGAGCCCCTTGGCGTGGTTGCGCCGGAACCCCGGATGGGAACCGTTGACCGCCTCGAAGCGATCCACGATCCGCGCCTGGGTCAGCATGCCCGGCGAGAGCCAGCCGCCGGCATACGCGAAAGCCCCCGCGGTGCCGGTCACCAGGGCGCCGATCGCGCCGAGACGCAGGAGGACGGCGCGCGGACGCAAGTCGGGACCAGCGCCGGTAAGGTCGTTCAGGAGAGACATGGTGGACCTTCAGAGAGACTTTGCGAGCTTTCAGAGAGACTTTGCGATTTTTCAAAGAGACTTGGCGGTGGCGCGCCGAACCGCGTCGGCGAGCGGATGCAGAACGCTGTCGTCGGCCGCACCCACGAGGCTGTAGCCCAGCCCGTCCTGGGCCCAGGCGTAGCCGCTCGAGGTCTCCGTCGTATGGGGACGCATCGGCGCATCGCCCGGCACGTGCATGGGCCGCATCAGCATGACGAAGCGCGCGCCGTGCCCGTCATCGTACATCAGCAGCCCGGCCGGTCCCTGCGGCGTTGCCACGAGGCGTCCACCCATCAGGCGATAGCCTGAGCCGCTGAGGTCCGGCACGCCCACCGGCCGCTTCAGCCGGGCTGAGAACCAGCCGGCGAGTTCGTCCCGGTTCGCGGCGGCGAGCTCGACGGGCCGGGTGTGGTCGGGCGCGTAGACGGCGTAGTTCATGCTCGCGGACTGGGCCAGCGCCTCGATGCCGGTCGGCGCGGGCGAGACCACCTCGCGCAGGCCCCAGCCTCCCGCTCCCCCGATGAGGAGCAGAAGCCCGGCCGCCATCGCCTGCCAGGCGGGCCGCGCCGGTCGACGGCGCGCCTCGACGATCCGTGCCAGGTTCAAGCGGGCCGGCACGGGTTCGGCTGCGACGGGTGCGAGCGCGGCACGCATCTCCTCACGCAGGCCGACCATGCGCGCGACCCGCATGCGCGCCTCGGGATGGTCGTCGAGATAAGTCTCGACCTCCCGCCTGCGGCTGGCCTCGAGCCGCTCGTCCACGAGGCCCTGGAGATCATCGTCGCCGATCGGACGCATGGTCATTTTACCCTCCGCAGGAGCGGTCGCTTGGCGGGAACGGCGGCGTCGGTGCCGTCCATGAGCTGGATCATCCGGTCCCGGGCCCGGGACAGACGGGACATCACGGTCCCGGTCGGGATCGCGAGGATGTCGGCGGTTTCGGCGTAGGACAGGCCCTCCACCGTCACGAGCAGGAGGACGCTGCGCTGCTCCTCCGGCAGGGCGTCCAGGGCGGTCATCAGGTCCCGATGGCGCAGGCCGCTCTCCTGGGTCGGCGCCACCGCGAGGTTGGCTTCCGCCGTGTCCTCGATCGGCATGTGGGCACCGCGGCGGACGCGCTGGCGCATCTGCGTCACGGCAAGGTTGTGGAGAATCGCGAAGAGCCAAGTCCGTGCATCGCCATCCGCCTGGCGCTGATGCCAGCGGCCGACCGCGCGCTCGAGGCAGTCCTGCACGAGGTCGTCGGCATCGGTGGGATTGCGCAGGAGTGCACGCGCATAGCGGCGCAGGGCCGGGATCAGCGGCTCGATGAGGCGCATCATGTCCGTCATGTCCGGTCTCCTGGCATGGGCGGGACTCCTCTGCTGGCACACCGGGCGTTTCGAACGCGCTCCGAGGCAGGCTACGGAGGCATAGACGCCGCCATTTCGAGATTATTCCACGCACGCATCGACATTTATCGAGCCAGTATCGCCTCGTGTCGCGCGCCGCTGGGCTCTGAAGACAGCGAGTCGATTTTTCTGACAATGCTTGGAATAAGCAGCTGGAGACGTCGTCTGTCCGGTATCCCTGCTCGACACTCTTGGATCGAGCAGGAAACACTGGAGATCTGACATGACGATGCGCAAGACCATCTCGGCCGTCGCTCTCGCGTCCGCCTGCACCTTCGCTGCCCTGACCGGCGCCTCCGAGGCCCGGAGCGTCACTCGTCCGATGGAGAGCCCGGCGGTCACGGGCTCGATCCTGCCGCAGGCGCGGTCCGCATCCTGGCTCGGCGGCCCGGACACCGACAGCGGGAACGCCCGGAACCCCGCCCTCCCCGGCTATGCCCAGGCCCGCGGTCAGGAGACCGGCGGACCCGCCCGTGAGCTGATCCCGAACTAGCTCCGGTTTCCCCGAGCGCGGACGAGCCCGCGCTCGGGCACTCGCGACTCCAGCCAGTCGAGGCAAGCGGTTTAAGATCGGCACCGAGGTCACGACCCAGGCATCCCGCGGGCAACCGGGGGCGGTCGCCCGTGCGGGGGGCTGATTGGGAGGGATGGCCGGCGGTCCGACGTTACGGACGTAACGCTCCCGCGTGCCGCTGAAACGCTGCAGTCATCTGCAGGGCGCAGACGATCGCACCGGGATGGCATCGGTCGTTCACCGCCGAGCGCAAGCGCGGCGCGTGCGGCCGCCCATCCCTTCTCCTTCGTCGCACCGGGGACCGCATGAAGATCCTTCTTGCCGCCACGCCTTCCGCCGGCCATCTCAATCCGTTGCTCGCCATCGCCCGCATGGCCCTCGCCCGCGGCGACGAGGCCCTGGTGGCCACAGCCACTTACCTCCGGACGGCGGTCGAAGCCTCCGGTGCTCGATTCCGACCGCTCGCCCCCGGTGCCGACATCGATTTGACTCGGGTCGAGGAGGTTCTGCCCGAGCGCGCCAGCCTACCTCCCGGCCCGGAGCAGCTCCGCTACAATTTCGAGCGGATCTTCCTCGATCCGATGCTGCCACAGGCAGAAACGCTGCGCCGGATCATCGCGACGGATCGCCCCGATCTCGTCGTCGTCGACGATCTGTTCTTTGGCGCGACGGCCTTGTTTCTGGATCGCGAGACGCCCCGCCCGCCGATCGTCGCCTGCAGCATCACGATCATGGTGGCGAATAGACCGGACGGTGCGCCGACCATGATCGGGCTGCCGCCTGCCCTCGACGAGGCCACGCGGGCGTCCTACGCAGCCATGGCGGTTCAGGCTGAGACCGTCTTCGGGGCGCCGGTCCGAGCCTACGCGGATGCCAAGCTCGCCGAGTTGGGCCTGCCGCCGCTGCCATGTGGAGTGCTGCACTCGCGGCACCTCATGGCGGACGCTTTCCTGCAGACGACCGTCCCGGCCTTCGAGTACGATTTCGGACGCATGCCCGCTCACGTCCAGTTCGTTGGCGCCTTGCCCCCTCCGCCGTCGCGGGATGTCGCCCTGCCGGATTGGTGGGATCAACTCGACGGATCCAGAAAGGTCGTGCTCGTCACGCAGGGCACGGTCGCGAACGCGGATTTCGGTGAGCTTGTCGAGCCGACCCTCGCCGCCCTCGGCGACCGCGAAGATCTGTTGGTGCTCGTCACCACCGGACGTCGGCCGATCGGAAACGTCCGCGGACCGATCCCGGGCAATGCGCGGCTTGCGGAGTTCCTCGATTTCGCGGCGCTCCTGCCGAAGATCGACGTGCTGGTGACCAATGGCGGTTACGGGACGGTGCAACTGGCCCTTCAAGCCGGCGTACCGATCGTATCAGCGGGGCGGACCGAGGACAAAGCCGAGGTCGGTGCTCGGGTCGCGTGGTCGGGTGTGGGTCTCGAGATCCCCTCGCAGCGGGCGGAACCTCGGGAACTGCGTGAGGCGGTCGATCGCGTTCTGACCGATCCGTCCTATCGCGACCGTGCAAGGGCGATTGCGGCGGACATGGCTGCGATCGACACGCCGGCTGCCATATTCGGGGTTCTTGATCGCCTCGTCCTGAAAGCCCGAACAGCCTGACCGGCGTTTCGGCAGCGACAGGCACGTCCTGTCGGTCGAACCGTCATGGCCGAGACTTAATCCGCTTCTCCTGGCCTGCCAGACAAAGCGGTATCGATGATCAGCAAACCGCGGGGCTTGCCCGACGTCCCGTCGATCGTCGCGACGGCACGCCACAGGCGCTCGCTGCTGACCAGAAAGGGTCGGTAGTCTCCGTTGACATCCCCGACAAAGACCAGGTCCGCGTCCGCTAGATATCCAAGGATCGGCGAAAAATGCCCGGCTCCCCGGCCGAATAAGGGGCCTCGATGGAAGTTGACGATCAGCCGTTTCTCAGGATTGTTGCTGCTCTTCATCGCCTCGCGGAACGCGGGCAACGAGAGATCGCGTACGACATCGACCTGACGGTCGAGCCGTCGTCGTAGCAGGTCGGCCAGCTCCTCCAGCGTCAGACCGTTCACAAGCACGCCGAACCAGGGCTGGAACGTCGTTCCGAGAAGGATGTCGGCTTGCGAGAAGTCGACGCCGAGAGAGCGGAGCAGGTTCGCCACGGTGGCGGGCCCGCAGAAACTCGGGTTGCTCTGGTATTCGTAGGGCCGCCGGCGGTACGCGGCGGCGACCGGCAGCGCCCAGGCCTGCGCCAGCAGCGCAGGATCATGGAAGTCCGACCGCCTCTCGATCGACCTGACGGATGCATAGGCGTTCGGTCTGAGATGATGCGCGCCGACACTGGCCGCGCCGGCGCATCCTGCCAGGAGTGCGGTCAGTCCGAGGAAGGGCGCCAGGCGGCGCTTCCTGACCCCGCCTCGTCGAACCTGTTCGGCCACCATGTAGATCGTATCCCGGTGCGTTGGAGATGGTGGCCGGCCCGCTACGTGGCCAGCGCGATCGCAAACAGGCGCAGGACGGCACGCGCGCCTCGTACGGGCTGAACGGCGACGATCCGCGCCTCGCAGGACGTCGCATCCCGCACCACGGCTTCGGAGACGATGCAGTCGCAGTCGGTTGTGCGGGTCATCTGCTCCAGGCGGCGGGCGACGTTGACGGTATCGCCCACCGCGGTGAACTCGACGCGGTCCGCCCCGATGGCCCCGACGAACACCGGACCGCGATGGAGGCCGATCCCGATGCGGACCGGCGGCAGACCGGCCCGCCCTCGCTCGCGAGTCCAGACCAGCATCGCGGCGGCGAGGGAGCGGGCCGCCGCGAGGGCGCGGTCCGTGTCGTCGTACGCGGCCTGCGGTACGCCGAATACGGCCATGACCTCGTCACCGACGAACTTGTCGACGAGGCCACCCGCCGCCTCGATCGCCGCCGCGGCGCGGCGCCGAAATTCGGTGAGGAAGGCCGCGACATCGCCCGGTGACACCGTTTCGCACAGGTGGGTGAAGTCGCGGATGTCGGCGAACAGCACCGTCGCCTCCTGCTCCCAGCCAGCGCGCAGGGTGACGGGATCCGTCTCAGCCACCAACCGTGCCACCGCTGGCGACGCCAACCGCGCCAGGTTGTCCCTGTGTCGTGTCGCGACCCGCGCGGCGGAGCGCAGGCGCCGCACCTGCAGCGCCAGCGTTGTCAGGGCAAGCCCGGCGAGGCCGAGCGTAACAGGGGCGGACCCGGTCGCGGATGTGAGCCCGACAAGCAGGGGTGCCGGAACCGCGGTGAGAAGCGCGCCACCCCAGGCCGCGGCCGTGCGGTACCGGCAGAGTGCCGGAGCCGCCCCGATCCCGCGCCGCGGCGAGCCGAACCAGGGAGCCGGATCCGTCGCCGCGCCGGTGGTCTCCGGAAGGACCATCGCCGACATCAGCAGCCCGAGCAGATGCGATTGATGATGCGTTGCGCCCGGAGATGCTCGCGCTCGAGCGTGGGCGAGCGGACTTCCCGGCTCGTCGCGTGCAGGAGCGGGCGCAACCGCGCGGCGGGGCTCGGCAGATCGACTTGCGCGAAGCGCGGGGCCGCCTGCGACAGCGCGGCGCTCGGAAGCGCGAGGAACAGGAGAAGGGCTCGCGCCGCCGTGCCTGCGATCGGTCTTGTTCGCCTGAGAACCATGATCGTATGCTCCGATGTGTGGAGCTCCAGGATTAGGCTGGTGAAATTTCACTGCGATGTCGCAGAAACTGGCGATCCGTGACATCTGCAATGTAATTGAATGGATTTGTACTTGCGCTATTGGTCCAGACGCTGGCCGTTCTCGAGGATAATCCGCAGAAGCTCGGTCGGCACCCGTTCCGTTCGGTCGGGTGCCGTTGGGCGTGCCAGGGATTGACGGCCGCTTCCGGGTTCCGATGCGCGATCAGGCGGCGACCTGCAGCGGCCCGATGCGACGGATGCCGCTATGGCCCTGGAGGACCGGCATCGCGCCTGTCAGGCGCAGGCCCGGAGCGAGGCGCATCAGCGCGCCCAGACCCTCCTCCAGCTCGATCCGGGCGAGGGCCTCGCCGATGCACCGGTGTGCGCCGCCGCCGAAGATCGGGTGCAGGCGCGGAAGGTCGACGCGACGGATGTCGAACGTGTCGGGCTGCGTGTAGACCGCCTCGTCCCGCAGGGCCGACAGGGTCGAGAGCATGATCATGCTTCCGGCCGGCACGACGGCCCCGTCGAGGTCGATCGCCTCGCGGGCGACCCGCCCCGCGGAGCCGACGCTCGGCTCGTAGCGGAGGGCTTCCGCCACAGCGGCCGGGATCAGGCCTGGATCGTGGCGCACCGCCGCCCACTGCTCCTGATGCTGCAGCAGCAGCGCCGCCTGCATGGCGCCGGCGACCCGGGTCGTATCGGTCCCGCCGATGATCATCTGTACGAGCTGGACGACCACTTCCTCGGGCGTGAGATCGCCCGCCGCCTCGGCCTCCGCGAGGAAGCACGATAGGAAATCCTCCTGGGGCGCCGACCGACGGGCCTCGAGGATCGTCCGCACGTAAGTCTGCAGCGCGGCCGCCGCCCCTTCAAGATCCGCGATGTCCTCCGGTCCGAAGGTGAAGCTCAGCACCCGGGAAACCTCGTAGGCGAGGTGCGTGAAGCGGGGGATGTCCTCGTGCGGCAGACCCAGGATGTCGGCCAGGGTCTGCGCCGGGATGAGCGCGGTGTAGCGCTCGACGAGGTCGACCTCGCCGTCCGGCAGCCAGGCTCGGACGAGGCTCTCCGCAGCCGCGCGGATCCGGGGGCGCAGGCCTTCGATCATTCGGGCTGCGAATGTCCGGGTGAAGGGCGAACGGCGCCGGCGATGGACCGCCCCATTGGCGGTGAGCATCCCGTGCGCGAAGATGTCGAAAAGCCGGCCCTCCGGGATCCCGCGCGTCTCGGGGTAGAGCGTCTCCGTTGCTTGGACCCGCGGATCGCGCATGAGCCGATCGACGTCCCTGGCCCGGAGGACGACGAAGCCCGCGACCTCGTGGCCGACGACGGGCAGCCGGGGCCGCCAGGTGCGGAACGTCCCGTGCGGATCGGCCTCCAGTTCGGCAACCGTCAGGGTCGGGATGCCCTGGGATGGCGCCAGCGGGCCGGCCTGTCGAACCCGATCTTCGTTTCCATCCATCGACACATCCTCGCTGTTGCTTTGCGAGAGGAGTCTCGAACGCCGAAGTTACACGATCATGTCCGATGTAGAGCCGACGGTTACCGTCATAACATGCGGCGGAGCGGAAGGCCGTACGTGCCATTCGTGCGAAAGAACACGTCCAGTGTACGACTTCGCAGGGGGCGCGATTTCTGAAATCGTGCCGTCATCGAGTGCTCTGAGAACGACTCCGCATCACGGGAGGACTTCTCATGCGGGCAGAGCAAGCGGACCAAGACATCTTCGAAGCGTTGCTGAGGCGTACGATCACCCAATCCGTGATCGAGGGCCTGGATCACGCAATCCCCGGCGTGACGGTCCTCGCCGCGCTCCTGCAGCACGACGCGTGGCAGGCGCGCAAACAGCAGCTGAGCCCCCAGACCCTCTAGGTCATGGCGTCGGCGCAGCGCCTCCTGGGCAACCAGGCGGCAAGGCGGCGCGAGACCTGAGACGGACTCGCGGTCCAGAGCGGCATCCGTCCCGGATGCCCGCCCTGGACACAGGCATTGTCTGACCTGATGCGGTCGGTAAGGTGTACCGACCCTCTCAGCCGCGGGCCTTGAGGCCCACAGTCAGGAACCGCTCGATCATCGCGTTGACCTGATCGGCGACCTCGATGGTATTGAAATGCCCCGCGAGCAGCGTCTTCGCCGTCACCAGTTGCGGGCAGAGTTCACGCAGCCTGTCGAGGTCCCGCGCCTGTTCCACCAGGGGGACGTCTGCCGAGATGTAGACCATGGGGATCCGGCAGGCGCGTGCGGCCGGGACGGGGTCGTGGTGCAGCACCATGCTGCGCAGCGCCGCGTAAGCCACGTGCTGCGGCGTCCGCTCCGCCGGGCCGCGGATGAACGTGTCGAAGAGCGCCTGCCGTCGCGCCGGATGATCGTAGTCGCATCCGATCGCCCAGGCCATGTCGCGCACGACGGTCCGGTAGTTCGAACCGCCCACGCCCGCCAGCAGGCCCTCGATTTCGGAGCTGCCCGCCGTGTCGGGCGACGGCAGGACGATCGTGTCGATCATCACGAGACCGGCGGCGAGTTCGGGATGGCGGCCGCACAGCTCCAGGGCCACCGCGCCGCCGAGGCTGTGACCGATGACGACAGGCTTCGACAAGCCCAGGGTTCGGCACTGCCACGCAATGTCGTCGGCAAAGCCCTCCATCGCGTAGTCTCCCTCGGGTGCATCGCTGGCACCGTGGCCGCGCAGGTTGACCGCCACGACGCGGCGTGTGCCCGAGAAATGCGCGATCTGTGGCGTGAAGACCCCGTGATCGCCGGTCCAGCCGTTGATCAGGAGCAAGGGGGGAGCCTGGGGCGCGAGGGGTCCGGCCTCGATATGGGCGAGCCGGGTGCCGTCGCGGGTGAGGTGGACGGGCTGCCACGGGGGCGGGTCACAGATCATGCGGGTTCTCGGTGTGGCTGCGAGGGGGGAGCGGGACGAGGACGGCCGGACGCGCAAGGCCGGCCAAGGCGGCGGTCGCCGCCAGACAGCCGCCGAGCATCACGGTGGCCATCGACAGGGCGGAGCGCCCGTCGAAGAACCGGGCGACGAGATCGCTGGCGATGGCCGCTCCGACCATCTGCAGGCAGACCGCCACGGCGCCGGCGGTGCCGGCGGCCCCGGGGCTCGCCTCCGTCGCACCGTGCAGGGCGTTGGGCGAGACGAGGCCGAATGCGAAGCTCGTGCCCGCCATGGCAGCGATCACCGGCGACGCCGCGGGCGGGCAGGCCAGCGCATGGAGGAGGAGCATCGCCGCCAGGAGGGTCGCTCCGGCAAGACCGACGCCGATCACCCTGTGGGGACAGATGCCCCGGGCGGCGAGGCGGCCGTTCACGGCGGCGCCGGCCATCACCGACAGGGAACTCGCCCCGAAGATGAGCCCGTAGGCCGACGGGCTGAACCCGAGGGCGTCGAGGAAAACCAGCGGGGAGCCCGTGATGTAGGCGAAGACTGCGCCCGCCGCCGCGGCGTTGCAGAGGGCGTGGCCGAGGAAGGCGCGGCACCCCAGGATCGTGCGATAGGGACGCAGAATTCCGACCGGAACCGGGCCGGCGGCGCGAGGCAGGGTTTCGGCGAAATGTGGGATCGCCGCCAGGACCGTCAGGGCCGCCACGAGCGGTGCGGCGTGGATCAGGCGCCAGCCGCCGAGGTCCATCAGGCCGGCCCCCAGCGTCGGGGCCACCATGGGCACCACATTGACGGTCAGGACGACGAAGGACATCCGGGCGCGCGCGACCTCATCGGCGAACAGATCTCGCACCATCGCGAAGACCGCCATACCGGGGCCGGCCGCGCCGATCCCCTGGATGGCCCGGAACAGCAGGAAGTGCGGCAAGGTCCGCGCTGCGGCGCAGCCGATGCTGCCTCCGATCAGGAGAAGGCAGCCGCAGACAATCGCTGGCCGGCGGCCGACACGGTCCGAGACCGGCCCGTAAACCGGGAGCGCGGCCCCAAGCCCGAGCAGGTAGACGGCCATGGCGGCCCCCATCGCGGCGGCCGGGACGTGCAGCGCGGCCGCCGTCTCGGACAGGCTCGGCAAGATCATGTCGATCCCGAAGGTCGGGAGTGCGGCGAGGAGCCCGAGCAGCGCCGAGAAGGCGCGCGAATCGGGGCGAATTCGGGGGCGTACCGGCACGGTGGCGGTTCCCCTCAACCCCAGAGCCGGCCTCCGTCCCGGGCTGCGCCGCCCCGCTGCGCGGCGACCATCGCGGTGATCTCCCGGACGAGCCCGCCCGCGTCGAGATCGGCCCGGACGGCGGCTCCGAGGCCCCCGGCGGCCGTGCGGAAGCCCGGTTCCGCCAGGAGCCGGTGGACCGCCGCCGCGATCTCGTCCGCGCTCGCCGTCGTGGGCAGGCGCAGGCCGGCGCCGCGCAGCGCGATCCGGGCGGCGTTGTCGGTTTGGTCGCGGGCGAGCGGGATCACCAGCAGCGGCACGCCGTGCAGCAATGCGCGGCTGACGGTCCCGTGACCGCCCTGGCAGACCACCAGGCCGGCCTCGGTCATGAGGGTGTCATGGGAGGCGGTCGCCACGACGCGCATGGTGTCGGGGGCGTCCAGGTCCGCGGCGTCGACGTTCGGGCCGGTGGTCACGATAGTCTCGGCCTCGACCGTTCCGACGGCGCGCACGATCCGCCGGAGGAGGTCGGTCTGGTTCTGGGCACCGGTGCTCCCGGCCACGAGGATGCGCGGCCGGTCCGCCCCGGACCACAGGGTCCCGGCGCCCCGCGACCAGATCGGTTCGTCGAGCAGCGGGCCGATGTAGCGGTAATTGGCGGGGAGCACCGCCCCGTCAAAGTCGAAGGCTTGGCTGACCGCCAGGAGGACCCGCTCGGCCCGTTCGTAGTGGGCGAAGGCGGTCGTGACCGGCGCCAGCCCGAATGCGCGGCGTGCGTCGTTGAGCGCCGGTCGGCTGCGCTCCATTGCCAAAACGATCGTGTCGGTTGCTGCGTCGACCGCGGCCCGCTCCGCTTCCGTCCGCGGCGGCGCCAGGCCGCTGGCGGCGGGGGGCATGCCGGGCAGCGGGCGAATGCTGATATGCGGCGACAGGACGGCGTGCGGGATGCCGGCCACCTCGGCGGCCAGGGCGCAGCCGACCAGCAGGTCGATGCTGAGGACCGCGTCGGTCGGGAGGCGACGGATCTCGTCGAGCGTGTCCGCGGCGTAGGCGCCTGCCGGGGCGAACATGGCTTGGCGCAGCCAATCGGCCAGATCTGAGAAATCGACCGGATCGGCCTCCTGTCCGGTCGGAGCCCGGCGCCACCCGACGAACGGGAAGCCGGCCGCCGCGATCTCGGCCTGCATGGCTGGATCGGCCATGATGCGCGGATGGTGACCTGCCCGGTGCAGTTGCCGGGCTGCCGTGAGCACGGGGCTGAGATTGCCCGTGGTTCCCCACGAGATGCACAGGACGTCGAGCGACATGGCGGGTTTCCCAGTCTGGGCGCACGGGAGTGCGGTCTTCAGGTCGTGCTTGGGGGATTTGCCGACGGGCAGACGGTCGATCTAACCCGGGCGGATGATGGGGATGCAGCCGCCGAAGGCGACGCTGGTCACCGACCTCTCGCGCCTTGCGTATACGAGACCGTTGCGTCCCGGTCGGCGTCCCGGACCTGGCAAGGGGACCGAACCGGCAGGCACCGGCCGCCTCGCGGCGGGCAATCCGACAGGGTCGGCGAACGACCCGCGACGCCCAAAGCTGGAAAGGTGAAAACGTCTGAGGCAGAGCGTTCGTCGCCCGGCAATCGTGGAGACAGTCATATCAACCTGCCGCACTTGGTATGATGACTGTCGATTTCCTCAATTACGCCGCGGTTTCGGCCTGAGAAATTTTGTATTACAACGGTAATACATCTCTTTGAATCCCGTACGGAAGCCATGTCTGACGCGAATGCTTGCTCGGAAACGACCGCGTATTATGAAGGGCGCAATCCTTTAGGGGGCGTGATACCAAATCGGCGGTTCGAGGCCCGACGCCCGGACACGACCTGATCGGGATTCGGGGGCGGGCTGGCGACGGACACGGGGGCTGCCGGGATTGATCGCCCGGAGCGCAGTCCGACGAGGCGGCCGCGGGTTCGTCGGAGGATGCGCGCAAACACAACGCCCTGGAGACGCCGGCCCGATGCAATCGGGCCGGATACGGCTCTAGCGCGACGGGTCTCCCGGTTTCCGAACCGGCCTGTCGAGATCGTGCCGGCGCGGCAGGCTGCCGCGAGAAGGAGTTGGTAATGATCGAACCCAGTCTGAGCCGGGGTCCGGCTCGAGGTGCGCGGGCCGGTACGACACGCATCCTGCTCATCGAGGACGATGCGGGCATCCAGCGCATCGTCTCCGATCACTTCGCCGACCACGATGTCGACGTCACCCCGGCGACGGACCGGAAGCAGGCGGAGCGGCGGCTCGCGGAGGGCGCGTTCGACCTCGTGGTGCTCGACCTGCGCCTGGGATCGGAGAACGGCCTCGACCTGCTGCGCGACCTGCGCGCCCGGAGCGAGCTGCCGGTGATCATCACCACCGGCCACCGCCGGGACGAAATCGACCGGGTGATCGGCCTCGAACTCGGTGCGGACGACTACATCGTCAAACCCTACGGCCTGCGCGAGCTGCTGGCGCGGGTGCGGGTCATCCTGCGCCGGGCCGAGGTCGCGCCCGCCCCGACGCGGGTTCAGGACTCCCATCGCAGCCGCTTCGACGGCTGGGTGCTCGACCGCCGGCGCCGGCGCCTGACCAACCCCGACGGTGCGGACGTCGCCCTGAGCAAGGGCGAGTACGCGCTGCTGGCTGCCTTCCTCGATGCCCCCCAGCGTCCCCTGAGCCGCGAGCAGCTCCTGCAAGCCACGCGCGTCCACGAGGATGTGTTCGACCGCAGCATCGACGTGCAGATCCTGCGGCTGCGCCGCAAGCTGGAGGCGGATCCGAGCGCGCCGCGTCTGATCGTGACCGAGCGCGGCATCGGCTACGTCTTCGCCGTACCGGTCGAGAGGCTGTGATCGTGGCGCCGTCGCGCCGGGCCCGTTCCCCCGTGGCGGCGTTCGGCGCCGTCCTCATCGGCGGCGCCCTGGCCATCCTGCCGCTGGCCGCCGGGGAAGGGCCGCCCGGAGCCCCGCAACCGGCTGAGGCCGTGGAGGCCCGGGACGTCATCACCCCCGTCCCGAGCAGTCTCGGGGCGGATCCGGAGCGGGTCGCCCTCGGCCGGATGCTGTTCGCCGACACCCGGCTGTCGCGTGGGGGCGACCGGGCCTGCATCACCTGTCACGATCTCCGCAGCAACGGCGCGAGCGCGGCCGCCAGGAATGTGACCACTGACGGCACGCCGATGCCGCGCAATACGCCGACGGCCTTCAACGCGGCGCTGAGCTTCCGCTTAGGGTGGGCGGGCGACATCCCGACGCTGCGGGACCAAGCCGAGATCGCCCTGACCCGGCCGGAGTTCCTGGGCGGATCGTGGCCCCACATCCTCGCGGTGATCCAAGCCGACCCGGCCCTCGATGGTCCGTTCCGGGCGACCTATGGCCGGGACGTCGATCGAGCGGCGGTGATCGACGCGATCAACAGCTTCGAGCGCAGCCTGCTCACTCCCGACAGCCGCTTCGACCGGTGGCTGCACGGCGACGTCCATGCGATCACCGAGTCGGAGCGGGCAGGCTACGCCCTGTTCAAGGGCATCGGCTGCGCGGCCTGCCACCAGGGCGTCAACGTCGGCGGCAACCTGTTCGAGAAAGTCGGGATCTTCGTCACGATCCCCGACAAGGCCGCCGAGGTGCTCCGCGTGCCGAGCCTGCGCAACGTCGCGGTGACGGCGCCCTACTTCGACGACGGCGGCGTCGCCACGCTCCCCGAGGCGGTGCGGCTGATGGCCCGGGTGCAACTCGGCCGTGAGCTCACCGAAGCGCAAACCAGCGCGATCGTGGCGTTCCTCGGCACGCTCACGGGTTTCTACGAGGGGCGTCCCCTCACGGCTTCGCGGGCGCCCGACGCGCTGCCGCAGCCAGATGCCCGGCCTCAGCCAGATGCCCGGCCTCAGCCAGATGCCCGGCCTCAGCCATGAGGCTGACCCTGCAGGCCGCCGTCCTCGGGGTGCTGCTGGCCGCCCTGCTTACGTGGCTGATGATCAACGGCAAGGGCGAGATGGACGCCGCCTTTGCGCAGACCCGGCGCACGGTCGATGCCATCGCTCTCGCCGAATCCCGGATGCAGCACGACGTGCTCCGGGCGCGGACCGGGCTCCTGCGCAACTACGATCCGATCGTGGCCCACCTTCACGAAATGCAAGCGGCGCTGTCCGGGTTGCAGGCGGCGAGCGGACCGGACGATGGCGAGATGCGCTCGCTCGCCGAGGCGATCGCCCGGGAGGCGCAGATGGTCGAGCGCTTCAAGACCGGCAATGCCCTGGTGCAGAACTCGATCGCCTACTTCGACTCCCTCAGCGATCGGCTTTCGGAGCCGGACATCGATCCCAAACTCGCCCGCGCGGTCGCCGCCCTGCAGATCCGGGTCTCGGAACTTGCCCGCGAAGCGAGCCCCAAGCGCCTCGACGACATCCGCACGCGGCTCGATGTCCTGGCGGCGAGCGCACCTTCGGACCGCGGTGCGGACATCTCCGCCATCGTCCTGCACGGGCGCCAGCTCTTGGATCTGCTGCCGCAGGTCGACACCGTCGCCCGTTCCCTGCCGAACTCGTCGAGCGAGGCGGCGCGCCAAGCGCTCCTGGAGGCTCGCCGTACCCTTCGGGACCAGCGGCAGGCCCGCGCGGACGGATTCCGTCTCGCCCTCTATGCGGCCGCCTTGTGCTTGGTGGCCTTGGTGGTGCGCGTAGGCCTGCTGATGCGAGCGGGGACCCTCGTCCTGCGCCGAACGATCGCCTTTCAATCGGTCGTCGCGCAGGCCGCCAACCATTTCTCGGCGAGCCAGCCCGACGAGATTGCATCGCGCATCGTCGATGTCATGGCGATGGTCAGCACGGGAGCCTGCACGGACCATTGCTACATCCTGATGCTCGACGGTTCCGACACGGTCCACTTGTGGAACCGAGCGGGGCTGCAGGCGCCCCGCGGCTGGCCGCTCGCGCAACGTGCTCTCGTGCCTGACATTATCGCTGCGTCCGAAGACTACATTTTCGTCGAGACCGCCGACGAAATCGGGCCCCCGGCGTTGGTTCGCCCCCTGGCGCAGCGCGGGGTCGCAACGTTCACCTGCGCGCGCCTGCGACGGGGCGGACACATCGTCGGTGTGCTGTGCTTCGAGCGCACCATCAGCGTCCTGCCTCCCTGGATGCGGCACTCGCGCGGGCTCCTGCGCGTCGTGGCCGAAAGCTTCGGCGCGGCGCTCGAGCGCCAGCACGTCTGGGCCGAACGTCGCGAGATCGAGGCGGCCCTGCGGCGCGCGCAGCGACTCGAAGCGATCGGGATCTTCGCCAGCGGCGTGGCGCACAACATCAACAATGTCCTCAACGTCATGCTCGGTCATGCCGAGATCGCCGCGGATGCCCTGCCGGTCGATCCGGGACGGGCAACCGAGCATATCGGGCTGCTGGTCCAAGCGGGTGGTCGGGCCCATGAGATCGCGGGACAGATCCTGGATTACGGGCGGCGGGGCTGCTCATCGCAGAACACGAGTGCGGTCGACGCGATCGTGGCCGAGACGGTGGACGTGATCCGCACATCGACCGCCGACCCGACCGCGATCCGCCTGACCGGGACCACCGACGGCGCGATCGTCGACGGCGAGCCGGCGCAGCTGCAGCAGGTGATCCACAATTTGATCCGCAACGCCATCCAGGCGTCCGAGCCGGGTGCCGCGGTCGACGTGCAGCTCGAACGGGTCCGATTACCAGAGCCGCGGGCCTTCTCGCACGGAGAGCTGCCATCCGGCACCTACGCCCGCATCCGCGTGTCCGACGCGGGCTGCGGGATGGACGAGGCCACGTGCGCACGGATCTTCGAGCCGTTCTTCACCACGCGTCCGGCCGGAACGGGGCTCGGTCTCGCCACGGCGTTCGAATTTGTCCAGGAACAGGCGGGCGCCTTCGACGTCCGGAGCGCCCCGGGCGCCGGCAGCGCGTTCGAGGTGTGGCTGGCCGCACGCGCGGCGTCGGAGCGCGGCGTCCCGGCCGCCGGCGGCACTGTGATGATCGTTGGAGCCGCGCGCGCCACGGTGCAGGAGGATGAGGAGACCCTCGCGGCCCTGGGTTACGAGCCGATCGGCTACACAGATCCGGACGCGGCGCTGACCGCTCTGCGGACGGAGCCGAAGCGCTTCGACGTGTTGATCGTCGAGAACCAGCCGTCGCGTTCGCTCGGTCTCGCCTTCGCCCGCCGCGCCGCCCGTATCGTCGATCGTCCGATCATCCTCTCCCTGTCGGCCTCGGACACGGTACGACCGGAGGTTCTCTCGGCGATTCCGATCGTCGATGTCGCGCACCGACCCTGGCGTTCGAGCGCGCTCGCACTCACGCTGCGGCGACACCTGGGGTCGGAAGCGCGGAGCGCGCCGCCCCAGCGCACGGTCGCCGAGGATCGCGTGGTCGCGCAGTAGCACGTCATCCCGGAGCCCCGACACGGGCGGGCAAGCGGGCGGGCAAGCGGGCGGGCAAGCGGGCGGGCAAGCCTGCTTCACCCCGCCATGCCGCCGCTGGCGCCGGACGGCGTGGGCGCGCTCGGTCATCTTGGCGGCCCTGCGCCGCAACGCCTGATCCGCCTTCCCGCCGCGGCGCCGCGGCGGGAGGCGGTGCGCGTACCGCCCCTGCTCGGCCCTGACGTGGTCGTTGCGGCTCGCCCGCAGGCGAGGCGCGACGTGCTGCCCACGCGCCCGGGTCTCTCCCGGCGCGTTCGGGCCGCTCTCACCGTCCGCGGGACCCGTCCACGCGGCAACGGCCCGGACGCACGCACCCGCTCGGCGACCGCGCGTTGGGCCGCTCCGGTCAACCGCCGTGCATTTGCAGCCACCCGACGATCCCGCCCACCACCGCCGCCTCGATGCCGTCGTAACCATGAGGTGAGAGCGAAGCGCAGTCCCGGGCCGAGCTCCGCATGTCGCCGCTGACCGCAAGGATGCGGACACTCGGCGCGTGCGGCAGGGCGGCGGCGATGCGTGGAGCCATCTCGGGTGGGGTCACATCGCAGGTGTCCTTGCGGTTGGCCACGACGAGCACCGGAACGCGCACGCTCTGCGGATCCGCGTCGAAGACCGTTTCGGTGCTCCGTCGTCCCGGTAACGACACGGCCTCGGTCAACACCAGGCCCGCAAGGAGACCCGGCCCGGCTTGGGCGGCGCCGCTCACCGCCGCGATCGTCCCCTGGCTGGTGCCGACGAGGAAGACGGGCGAAGGCGCTTGCTCCCGGGCGAAGGCGGCCAGACCGGCCACCAGACGGCCGTAGGCTGGAGCGCTTCGCCTGCCTCGCAGGTTCGCCCGATCGATCGTGTCCGGGATCAGGACGGCGTAGCCCCTCGCCACCCAGTCGGCCCTCGTGCGGACAAGGAAATTCTCCTGGTGTCGCAGGTCGCCCTCGCGCCCGACGCCGATGTCGCCGGAGCCCCCCGGCAACATCACCAGCGTTGCCCGGGGGTGAGGCGGTGCCTCGTAGAGGACGCGCTGGTTTCGACCGTCGCCGAGCGGCAGATCCACCACCCGCTCTCCCGCGACAAGGGTTTGCCGCGCCGATCCGGTCTGAGCGATGGCCGGCGTGCCGAGCAGGCTCACGGCGACGAGCGAGCGGGTGAATGTGTTCAGCATCGCAACGCGCCCCGAAGAGACCGACCGGACTGTCTCGCACGCTTCACGAGGACGGCGCGTGCCTCCTTGCACGTTGTGCGCAAAGCCATCGGTTTCTTCGGGGGCGGCCGGTCGCGAGCGGTCCATCAACGTCGGCTCGCGGTGGCAGGCGGACACGCGTTCGAGGCCCGAAAGCCGACCTTCGGTCGAGACCGGCTCATAGGACGTGCGGGTCGGATACCGATGCGTCTGTCCAGAGCGATGCTGGGTCGCCAGTCGCTCACTGCCAGGCCGGCGACGATACGGTGCCACGGGTCGTCTGCTGTTGCCCGTCCCTCACATCGGCCTGGGCGACATCACGGATCTCCGCTCGGGCGGCGCCCGTCTCCCGCGGCACGGCGGTCACGTCTTCTCGCGTCACGGCTATCGGCCGAGCATGGCCACGGGTCCGCGGTGAGGTGTGTTCGGCGCAGATGTCGCCGGGCGTCTTCCTGTCAAAGCCATCGGACTGACGTTCACGGCGACTGCCACGGACGTCAGTCCGACGCCTGCGGTGTCCCTCAGCCCTTTTTCTTATAGGCTTGGATGGCGTTCTGGCAGCCGGGGGAAAGCTTCGACATGTTCTTCTGGAAGCATGCCTGAGTCTCGGGACCGTCTTCGGGCGGCAGTCCCGCACAGAAGGTCGTGAAATCGCCGGCGCACTGCTGCTGCAGGGCGGCCTTGTCCTCGTCGGACATCGGTGCGGCCAGGGCGGCGCCGGCCGCCGTGGCGGCCAGAATGAAGGTCAACCCGAAACGTATCAGCATGTTCTGCTCCCACGACCCCCAAGTGCTTCGGGTCGGGAGCGAAAACGTCGGTACCGTCCGAACCGTTGCACCCGTCACCCAGATTGCGGAGGGGTAACGGGCAGACGCGTGCGGGTATCGAATCCCAATCCGAGCTGGCGCAGGGCCGCAGACCTCCGCAGCCAAGTTGAACGGCTGCTTTTCTTATCCTCTCGCGCGGAAGCGGACGGGAGAAAACCACCCGACCCGGTCGTCCATCGCTGCTTTCTCAGGGGCGAGGAGCGGACGTTCCCAGGTTTCTCGGGTCGTGCGCGGGTCCGAAAACGACGGCCGCCTCATGCCTCGGCCGTCCGAAAATCGACCCTTGGAAATCTGCCGATCCCCGGCGGCGGTGAGACCGATGGGGTCCGGTCCGATGATCTCGCCTGCCGTGACGTTTGCCGCATGCGGAGCTAAAGCGGTCCGGTCGATTCCGTCGAGATGCGGAGGATCGACGTCACGCCTTCCGGGACGTCCCTGCGGATTCAAGCCGGGTCCGTGCGGGGCCTCTCGGCCTCGGCCCGATCGCGGGACCCCCGAAGCAGCGCGCCGATTCCCTCTCGAACGCGTGGCGTGACAGGGTTGTAGACGATCATGCCGAGATCCGGACGGCCGTCCACGGAGAAGGCCGAGAACTCCAGCTCGATGGAACCCAGGATCGGGTGCCGGAGCCGCTTGACCCCGTCCGTGTGCGCCCGGACGTCGTTCTCCCGCCACAGGGCTGCGAATTCCGGGCTGGTGCGACTGAGTTCCTCCGCCAATGCGTTCACCTCGGATGCGGCGCCCGCCCGCACCGCATCCGCCCGGAACGCCCCGACGACGTAGCGCGCCACGCTCTGCCAATCATGCTGCGCGGCTCGCACGCGCGGGTCGCCGAACATGCGGCGCAGGATGTTGCGCTCGCCGGGAGGGACCGTGTCCCAGTCGGTCAGCACCACGGCGGCGGCCCGGTTCCAGGCGACCACGTCCCAGGTCGCGGTCTTGATCAGCGCCGGGCTGACCTCAAGCGTGTCGAGCAACCGCTGGAGGCGCGGGGTGATCCCCTCCTTCGGCGTGTAGCGGACCTCGGGAGGACGCCCGAGGGCGAGCATGAACACGTGCTCGCGCTCCGGTTCGGTCAGCATCAACCCGACCGCGATGCGGTTCAGGACGTCAGCCGAGGGCGCTCCGCCACGTCCCTGCTCCAGCCACGTGTACCAAGTGGCGCTGATGTTCGAGCGCTGGGCGACCTCCTCCCGGCGCAGGCCGGGCGTGCGCCGGCGGCCCGAGAACCCCAGCGCGGCAGGATCGAGCCTGGTCCGCCGATCCCGCAGGTATGCTCCGAGCGAGGTTTCCGAGCTGGCAAGCATGGCGATCCTGTTAGCCGGTATACCGGGATACGGTCACTACTTTAACGGGATCGGCGCCGAGCGGATAGTTGGCGTCCGAACCCAACGGACCGCATCCCATGCTCATCTTCCTCACCGGCGCCACCGGCTTCATCGGCTCGGCCATCATCCCCGAACTCCTCTCCGCGGGCCATCGGGTCCTCGGGATGACGCGGTCGGAGGCCGGAGCACGGGCCCTGGCCGAAGCGGGGGCCGAACCGTTCCTCGGCACCCTGGAGGACGTCGACAGTCTCCGTCGCGGCGCTGCCAGGGCGGACGGGGTCATTCACACCGCCTTCGACCACGACTTCTCCGACTTCGTCGCCAACTGTCAGAAGGACTGGCGCGCCATCGCGGCCCTGGGCTCGGCGCTCAAGGGGTCCGACCGCCCCCTCCTGATCACCTCCGGGGTCGGCATCGGTTGCTCAGAGCCAGGGCAGCCGGCGACCGAGGACGTTTTCAACGCCGCGTATGCGAACCCCCGCGTGGCCTCGGAACTCGCGGGGGCGGAGCTCCTGGACGAGGGTGTGAACGTCTCGGTGGTGCGCCTCCCGCAGGTCCACGACACGGTCAAGCAGGGGCTCGTCACCTACCTGATCGATCTCGCGCGCGCCAAAGGCGTATCGGCCTATGTCGGGGACGGGGCGAACCGCTGGGCGGCAGGTCCCGTGCTCGACGTGGCGCGCCTCTATCGCCTCGCCGTGGAAAACGCGGATGCGGGGGCTCGCTACCACGCCGTCGCCGAGGAGGGGGTCCGTGCCCGCGACATCGCGGAGGTCATCGGCCGCGGCCTGAAGGTGCCCGTGACGGCCCTGTCGCCGGAAGAGGCGGCCGGACATTTCGGGTGGCTCGGCATGTTCGCCGGCCTCGACATGTCGGCATCCAAGGCCTGGACGCAGGCGCGGCTCGGCTGGCATCCGACCGGGCCGGGATTGCTGGCCGACCTTGAGCGGA
This sequence comes from Methylobacterium sp. AC690, assembly GCF_979256535.1. Taxonomy (NCBI): domain Bacteria; kingdom Pseudomonadati; phylum Pseudomonadota; class Alphaproteobacteria; order Hyphomicrobiales; family Methylobacteriaceae; genus Methylobacterium; species Methylobacterium sp. AC690. The sequence continues at coordinate 54,604 of NZ_CEEDOX010000009.1, forward strand.
TGGACTATTCCCGCCCCCCGTCCTGAGACGACGGACGCGGCGCGTGACCGGCCGCGTCGGCGCCGTTCCCGATGGGAAGCGCGATGTCGCAGATCCACCCGCCCCGGACGTAGAGCGGATGGACGCGTCTTATCCGACCTTTGTCGGTCACGTGCGCCGATCCGCTCTTCGTCGGCGGGCAAGCCCGTCGTCTTCGATCTTTGACCAGGACCGGTGGGAAGCCGGATGACAGCGTCCCGTCTCGTAGGGCGGCCCGAGCACGCCGAACCGTCAGGGCCATTCACTGACGGATCGACACACCGGTTGAAGTGGTCCTTCGTCGCCAGGGTCGTGCCGTGCTCCGGTCCAGCGACCGCCTTGGGCAGACGATTTCGGCTGTGTCGCTCCGTGCGGACGGCGACGAGCACTGCCCCATCGTCGACGCGGGTGCCGACCACACCAAGCCCTGGCATTGGCGCGACGGCCCCATGCTGCTGCCTCGGGTTGGCGTTCTCAACCACAGGCACGGGCAACGACCCGAAGGCGCGTGGGTCACCGACGACCGTGTCGCATCGTCCCGGCAGCGCACCCGCACGATACGCGTGCGCATCGCTCGAACCAGAGCCATATCGCCGTCTCCCTCATGGATGCTGCCTCGAGGCGCGGTGAGGCACAGATCGGTTCGCCGAGCCGGGTCCGGGCCCTGATCCGGACCAGCGCCATGTTCCCGCTCGACCCGGACATCCGCGCCTTGCACGCGCTGTGTCGAGAGGAAACCCACGGTGCGGTTGGCCCAGCCGCGGTCCGCGCCCCTCGCGGACGGTAGCAGGCCAAGCGGCTGGACGGTCGACGGGAACTCCGGAAACGCCGGGCGAAATCAGCCGCTGAGCACCCGCTCCGCCGCCGCTCCGAGCGCGCGCACGCCGAAGGCCAAATCCGCGTCGGTGGTATTCTCCGCCCAATGGTGGCTGATGCCGCCGATCGATGGGACGAACAGCATCGCGGCCGGGAGGATGCGGGCGACGTTCTGGGCGTCGTGGCCGGCCCCCGAGGGCATCACCTGCCAGAGGCCGGGGCAGACCTCCTCGGCAGCCTCCGAGAGGGCTCGCATCAGGTCGGGGTCGCAAGGGGCGGGGATCGCCTTCGACAGCGCGAGGAGCGTGGCGGTGCAGCGCTCCCGCCGGTTCGACTCGCGCACCAGCGCGTCGAGGCAAGCCTCCATCCGCTCCAGCACCGGAATCGATACGTCGCGAAACTGGAAGGCCACCTCGGCGCGCCCTGGGATGATGCTGTAGCCGCCGGGATCCAGGGTGATCCGGCCCGTCGTCCAGGTGCTGCGCGGGCCGCAGACCTTCGGAAATTCCCGGTCGATGGCCGCGAGCAGGCGTACCGCCGAGAGCCCGGCATCCCGGCGCTCGGCCATGGTGGTGCCGCCGGCATGGTCCTGATGGCCTTCGAAAACGATCCGGAACTGCCAGATCGCCACGATGCCGCTGACCACGCCGAGATGCAGGCCGGCGGCCTCTAGCTGCGTGCCCTGTTCGATATGCAGTTCCAGAAAGCCGCGGTAGCGGGCGGGATCCAATCGCGTCCGCGGTTGCCCCGCGAGACCGGCCGATTCGAGGGCCGCGCGCAGGGGCGTGCCGTCGGTCCGGTTGCGGGCGGCGTCGATCTCGGCCTCGGTCAGGTCACCGATCGCTGAGCGGCTCCCGAGGAAGCCGCCGGAGAAATGCCCCTCTTCGTCCGCGAAGGCGACGACGTCGACCGGAAGGCCGGCCCGGGCCAGCGCCAAGCCGGCGACGACGCCGAGCGCCCCGTCGAGCCAGCCAGCCTCGTTCTGGGTCTCGATGTGGCTGCCTACGAGGAGGTGGGGGCCTGGGCCGCGATGACGCCCGAGGACGTTGCCGATTCCATCGATCGATGCCTCAAGTCCGCATCCCTCGAGTCGCGCCATCAGCCAGCGGCGCGATTCCATATCTTGGGGCGAGAAGGTGGGCCGGTGAACACCGGTCCGGAACTGGCCGATCTCGCGCAAGGCGTACAGGTCGGCGAGGAAAGCGTCCGTATCGATCTTGGTCATTGCAGGGTCCGGCCTCTGAGCGCCCGAACCCTGCAAGCCTCGTGCAGAGGGGAATTCGGCCGCTTCGCGCCGCCCATCCACCCTCGGACTCCCAGCCGAGCGAGGAAAGATCGCCTGACCACAGCGCCGTCTCGTCCCCCGCTCGCGAACCCACAGAGGCCACGGCCCGTCGCCCGCCTGTCATGGCTGATGTTGAGACGCTGGGTGATCTTCGCGGACAGGGAATTTCCTGCTTCGCCAGGACTCATGTTCGCCAGGACTGATGCCAAGCGTGTTTTCATCGTGGGTTCAAGAGGTTTGAGCTGAGGTTGATGCCGTCATGACGCCTGCCGGCATCGACGAAAACGGGCGTGTTCCCTTTCAGATGCAGCTGTGCGCGATGAGCTGATGGATAAAGGCTGCACAGGCTTCGAGTTCGTCGCGGGTCACATACTCGTCCGCCTTGTGCGCGCGCGCGATGGAGCCCGGGCCGATCACCACGCTCGGCGTGTTGCCCAGCGCCTCGAACAGGCCGGCCTCGGTTCCGTAGGAAACTTTGGCGTGGCCATTTCGGCCGGCGAGCGTCTTGGCCAGGGTGACGATCTCGGCCTCCGGGCGGGTCTCAAGGCCCGGATAGTCGATCAGCGGCTCTATCGCGACGCCGCAGGCAGGATCGACGGCCTGCATCATCGGCGCCAAGATGTCCGTGGCATAGGCGATCGCCGCCGCCGCGAGAGCCGCCGCATCGTCGCCACCGATCGCGCGGTACTCGAACTCCACCGAGCAGGTTTCCGGCACGATATTGAGCGCCGATCCGCCACGGACGACGCTGGACAGGCCCGTGGTGTGGGGCACATCGTAGAGTGCGTCCCGCCGCCCGTCACGAACGAGTGCCTCGGCCGAGAGCCGCACATGTTCGATGAAGCGGGCCGCGTACTCCACCGCATTGACGCCCTGCGGGGCCAATGCCGAATGGCAGGCGAGGCCCCGAAAGGTGACGCGCGCAGCAGACTTCCCCTTGTGGCCGACGACCACCTCCATTCCTGTCGGTTCGCCGACGAAACAGCCGCGCGGGTGCAGGCCCCGTTCCAGCATCCGCGCGATGAGGGGGCGGACGCCGAGGCAGCCGATTTCCTCGTCGTAGGAAATCGCGAGATGGATCGGTGTCGTGAGCCCCGCCGTGATCATCGCAGGTAACGCAGCGAGGCAGACGGCGAGGAAGCCCTTCATGTCGGAAGTGCCGCGACCGTAGAGGCGCCCTGCCTCCTCGCGCAGGACGAAGGGATCGGACGACCAAGGCTGGCCCTCGACCGGGACCACGTCGCTGTGGCCCGAGAGCACGTAACCCGGTTTGTCCCCGGGCCCCACGCTGATCCAGAGAGCCGCCTTGTTGCCGGTGGCGTCCGGGACCCGCTCCACCGCGGCCCCATGACCACGGGCGAAGGCTTCCACCCAGTCGATCAGCGGTAGGTTCGAGCGCGTGCTGACTGTGTCGAAAGCGACGAGCGTGGCGAGAATCGCGACGCTATCGGGCACCTCCGCTCGCGAGGGGGCATCTGACGTTATCCGGGTCTGTCGCGTCATGGCTTTGGCGTCATGGCTTTGGCGTCATGGATTTCGCGTCACGGCTTTCGATCGTGTGCCGGAGCAGTGTGTGGCGACCTGTCGGATCCGGGCCGGAGCCGAAACGCGGATCACCGGTCCCACGGCTGCGAAGCCCGGCGGAAACCCCGGGCCCGATCCGAAACCCGAGTCCGGGCAGCGGTCGCCGGAGCGGTAAGCAACCGCCTTGGTAACGGATCAGTCGGCGTTCGTCTGCAAAGACGTTTGGACCGTCACGTCACGGTTTGGCATGATTGACGCTTCCGGCCCAGAGAGGCAGACCTTGCTGCCGCTGGGCTCGGCCCTGCCCGTGCCTCACGCCGTTTCACGATCCACGACGGACATCCTTGATGACGCAGACGCCTGAGACTGCCGGGCGGACCCCCGGCCTATGCTGGATTCGGGCCGTGGCCGGCCTCGCCATCTCAGGTGTCGTCGCCATCTCGGGTGTCGTCGCCCTCGCGGGCGATGCGGCGCAGGCGCGGGACCTTCGGGTCGGCCTGAGCGCCGAGCCGACCTCGATGGATCCGCACTTCCACAACCTCGGGCCCAACAACGCCTTGCGCCGGCACATCTTCGAGTCGCTCGTCGATACGGACGCCCAGATGAGGCTCAAGCCTTCGCTCGCCCTGTCGTGGACGCCGCGCGATACGACCACCTGGGAGTTCAAGCTGCGGCCCGGCGTGACCTTCTCGGACGGCACGCCGTTCACGGCGCAGGACGTGATCTACACCTTCTGCCGGATCCCGCTGGTCGAGAATTCGCCCTCGTCCTTCGCCACCTTCGTCAAACCCTTCACGCGGGTCGAAGCGCCTGATCCGCTCACCGTGGTGGTGACCACCGACGGCCCGCTGCCGCTTCTGCCCACGAACCTGACGGCGCTCGGAATGCTGAGCGCCAAGGCGTCGGGGGCCGCGGGCGCGGTGACCTTCGCCAAGGGCGGCTGCACCGGCATGGGAACGCCGCCGCGGTCCACCGACTTCGCCGATCCGAAGGTCTCGGTCGGCACCGGCCCCTACGTCCTGCGGGAATACGTCCGCGGCACGCAGATCGTGCTGGCGCCGAACCCGTCCTACTGGGGACCCAAGTCCGCCTTCGACAAGGTGACGATGAAGCCGATCCCCTCGACGGGACCGCGGGTCGCGGCGCTGCTCGCCGGCGACGTCGATCTCATCGAGAGCCCGGCGATCCAGGACCTGCCCCGGATCGAGGGGGCCGGGTTCACCGTAACCAAGGGGCTGTCGAACCGCATCATCTACGTCCATCTCGACCAGTTCGATGGGCCGGACTGGAAGACCCCGACCATCAAGGGCACCGACCGGAACCCCCTGCGTGACGTTCGCGTGCGGGAAGCCCTCTCCAAGGCGGTCGACCGGAAGGCCATCGTCGAGCGGGTGATGGGCGGAGTGGCGCAGGCGGCGGGCGAGATCCTGCCTTACCCGCTCTCCGGCACGACCAAGGACTTCCCGATCGTGCCCTACGACCCCAAGGGGGCCAAGGACCTGCTCACGCAAGCCGGTTATCCGAACGGGTTCGAGATCACGCTCGGCACGCCGAACGACCGCTACATCAACGACGAGAAGGTGGCACAGGTCATCGCGCAGATGTGGACCCGCATCGGCGTGAAGACCGGCATCGACGCCTCCACGGCTTCGACCTTCTTCACCCGGCGCAACAAGTTCGAGTTCTCGGCCTATCTCTCCGGCTGGGGAGCGGACTCGGGCGACATGTCGAACTCCCTGAACTCGCTGCTGCTGTGCTTCGACCCGGTGAAGGGGCTCGGCTTCACAAATCGCGGGCGCTACTGCAACCGCGAGGTCGACCGACTGACGGTCGAGGCGATGGCGACCTTCGAGGAGGCGAAGCGCGAGGATCTGCTTCGGCAGGCCTCGGCGCTCGCCATGAAGGACTACCCGCTGATCCCGCTTCACTTCGAGGTGACGCCCTGGGCCACGGCCAAGGGCCTGCGCTACGTGCCGCGCATCGATCAGTACACGCTGGTGATGAACGTGGAACTGACCCCGTGACGGTCGATCCTCGGGAGCAGCCCTGCCCGTGCTGACCTACCTCATCCAGCGTTTCGGCCAGGCGGTGCTCACGGTCGCTGCCATGGCGACCTTGGTGTTTCTCGGTGTCTACGCCATTGCCGACCCGGTCGACGTGCTCGCCGCACCGGACGCGACGCCGGACGAACGCGCGCAGATCAGCCGACGCCTCGGCCTCGACCAGCCCCTCTGGATGCAGTTCGCCACCTTCGTCTGGCGCGCGCTGCACGGCGACCTCGGCCGCTCGTTCGTCTACAACGAGCCGGCCTTCACGGTGATCCTGCAGCGGCTCCCCGCGACCCTGGAACTCGCCTTCACAGCGCTCTTCATCGCGATCGCCCTCGGCCTGCCCCTCGGACTCTGGGCGGGCCTGCGCGCGGAAAAAGCCACCGACAAGGCGATCATGGGCGGGTCCATCCTGGCCTTCTCCCTGCCGAACTTCTGGCAGGGACTGATGCTGGTCCTGATCTTTTCGGTGACGCTGGGCTGGCTGCCGGCCGGGGGGCGTGGCGAGACCGTGCGCGTCCTCGGGCTCGATCTCGGCTTCCTCACCCTCGACGGCCTTCGCCACCTCATCCTGCCGGCCGTGAACCTCGCCCTGTTCAAGCTCGCGGTGGTGATCCGCCTCGCCCGGGCCGGAACCCGTGAGGCCATGCTGCAGGACTACGTCCGGTTTGCCCGCGCCAAGGGATTGCGGCCGGCCCGCATCGTCGGCGTTCATGTCCTCAAGAACATCCTGCTGCCCGTGGTCACGGTGATCGGCCTGGAATTCGGCTCGATGATCGCGTTCGCGGTGGTCACCGAGACGGTGTTCGCCTGGCCCGGCATCGGCAAGCTGCTGATTGATTCGATCAACCGCCTCGACCGGCCGGTGATCGTCGCCTACCTCATGCTGACGGTGTGTCTGTTCGTGCTGATCAACTTCGTCATCGATCTGATCTATGCCGCCCTCGACCCCCGGGTGCGCCTCGCGGAAACGGACGCATGACGCCCGCGGCCACTCTCCCGGAAGAGCCGGTCCCGTACCGGGCGGATCCGGTCTGGCGCGCCCACGCTCGCGCGTTCTTCCGCTCCCCCGCGGCCGGCCTCGGCCTCGTCATCCTGGTGGCCGTGGCCCTGGTGGCAGCGCTGGCGCCCTGGATCACGCCGCAGGATCCCTACGACCTCGCGAGCCTCGATGTCATGGATGGCACGCAGCCGCCTGGAAGCCGGAGCTTCGCCGGGCTCACCTACTGGCTCGGAACCGATGCCCAGGGGCGCGACATGCTGTCGGCCATCGTCTACGGGCTGCGCGTCTCGCTCGTCGTCAGCCTCTCGGCGACACTCATCGCCGCGTCCGTCGGCTCCTGCATCGGCGTGCTCGCAGCCAATGCGGGCGGGCGGCTGGATGCCGTGCTGATGCGCCTCGTCGACCTGCAGCTCTCGTTCCCCGCGATCCTGATCGCCCTGGTGTTGCTCGCCGCTTTCGGGCGGGGCATCGACAAGGTGGTGATCGCCCTGGTGGCCGTGCAGTGGGCCTACTACGCTCGGGCGATCCGGGCCCAGGCCTTGGTGGAACGGCGCCGGGAGTACATGGAGGCGGCCCGGGCGCTCGCGCTCCCGCGCACCAGCCTGATCTTCCGGCACCTCCTGCCGAACTGTCTGGCTCCGGTGATCGTGGTCGCGACCATGCAGGTGGCCCACGCCATCGCCCTCGAAGCCACGCTCTCCTTCCTCGGCGTCGGCGTGCCGGTGACCGAACCCTCCCTCGGGCTTCTGATCAAGAACGGCTACGACTACCTGCTCTCGGGCAAGTACTGGATCTCGACCTTTCCGGGCCTTGCCCTCGTCGCCGTCATCGTGGCCATCAACCTCGTGGGAGACCGTTTGCGCGACGTGCTCAACCCCAGGCTCTCCGCGTGAGCGCGCCGGACCGGACACCTCCGGCCAATGCGCCCGTCCTCGCCGTCGAGAACCTTCAGGTCGCCTTTCGGGCCGGCGGCCGGGAACACCTCGCGGTCCAGGGGCTGGACCTGTCCGTATACCGCGGGGAGGTGGTGGGGCTCGTCGGTGAATCCGGCTCCGGCAAATCCGTCACCGGGCTTGCCCTCATGGGCCTGATCGACGCTCCGGGCCGTGTCGCCGGAGGAAGGATCGTCTTCGAGGGCCGCGATCTCATGGGCCTGTCCGAGGCCGAGCTTCGGCGCCTGCGCGGCGCCCGCATGGCGATGATCTTCCAGGACCCGATGACCACCCTGAACCCGGTACTCCGGGTGGAAACCCAGATCGTCGAGGCGATCACCGCCCACGAGCGGGTTTCCGCGAAGGCGGCCCGCGCCCGCGCCCGCGAGGCGCTGGTGCGCGTTGGCATCCCCGCGCCCGACGAGCGCCTCGGGGCCTACCCGCACCAGCTCTCGGGCGGCATGCGCCAGCGGATCGCCATCGCCATCGCGCTGCTGCATCGCCCCGCCCTCCTCATCGCTGACGAACCCACCACCGCGCTCGACGTGACGATCCAGGCCCAGATACTGGCGGAGGCGCAGGATCTGTGTGCCGAGATGGGCACCGCGTTGATCTGGATCACCCACGACCTCGCGGTGGTCTCCGGTCTCGCCGACCGGCTCCTCGTGATGTATGCGGGTCGGGTCGTCGAGGCCGGTCCGGTGGCCGAGGTTGTGGAGGCGCCGCTCCACCCCTACAGCGCCGGACTGATCGGCTCGGCCCCGAGCCGCAACAAGCGCGGCGCCCGCTTGGCGCAGATCCCTGGCCTCGCCCCGCCGCTGGGCCGACGTCCACCGGGCTGCGCCTTCGCGCCCCGCTGCTTCAACGTCCGGCCCGACTGTTCCGAGCCTCCGCCCCTGGTCCGCCGGTCGGGCCGGGAGGCCCTCTGCCGGTATCCTCTCAGCGAGACCGTCGTCGCGTGAAGCCCCTCGTGACCCTGGAATCCGTGTCGAAGCGTTTCGGCACAACACCCTCCCTCGCCGCCCGCATCGCCCGCCTGCTCGGCGAGCGCCGCCGACCCACCAGCGTCCAGGCGGTTTCGGACATCGACATGCGCGTGGAGGCCGGCGAAGTCGTCGGGCTCGTCGGTGAGTCCGGTTGCGGCAAGTCCACACTCGCCCGCCTCGTGGCCGGCCTCCACGTGCCGAGCGACGGGCGCGTTCGACGCGCGGGCGTGGATCTCACTGAGATGACCCCCACCGAGCGCCGGGCCGCTCAGCTCAGCGTTCAGATGGTGTTTCAAGACGCCACGGCCTCACTCAATCCACGCATGCGCGTTCTCGACATCGTCGGCGAGGCGCCCGTCGCCCATGGCCTCGTGAGCGCCGGGGCCAAGCGGGACTACGTCGCCGACCTCCTCGCACGCGTGAGCCTCGGGGCGGATGCGATGGCCCGCTTCCCCCATCAGTTCTCCGGGGGGCAGCGAGCCCGGATCGGCATCGCCCGGGCGCTGGCGGTGCGGCCGAAGATGCTCGTCCTCGACGAGTCCGTTGCGGCCCTCGACGTCTCGATCCAAGCCCAGGTGCTCAACCTCTTTCTCGACCTGCGCCGCGATCTCGGGCTGACCTACCTGTTCGTCAGCCACGATCTCGGGGTGATCGAGCACGTGGCGACGCGGGTCCTGGTCATGTATCTCGGCCGCATCGTCGAGGAGGGGCCGGCGGAGGCACTGTTCGCCGCCCCGGCCCATCCCTACACGATCAGCCTCCTCGCGCAGACGCCGCGGCTCGTGCCGGGCAAGCGCCGCTTCCAGGGGCTCGTCGGCGAGCCTCCCTCGCCCCTGGCTCCGCCGCCCGGCTGCGCCTTCCATCCGCGCTGTGCCCATGCCATCGCGCGCTGCCGGGTCGAGCGACCGGTGCTGCGCAGCCTTGCGGGTGAACGCCACGTCGCCTGCCACCTGGACCGATCGGAGTTCGGATGAGGTCAGCCCCCGAGCTCTGCCCGTCACGAGGATGATCGATGGACCGAACCCAAAGGCCGGATGATCAGAAATCCCGGGCAAATCGTCAGGGCAGTCCGACCGCCGTGCGTCTTTCTCCAAGCCGCTGACTTGCTCCAAGCAGCTGAGTTGCTCCAGGCCTCTGAAATGAACGCCGGCAACCATCGTCACGCCCGGCTGGAGCCGCCGGCTGGACGCTCATCCCTGAACCAAGACCGTTCACGCAGATACAGCCTGGACATTCCCGCGAGAAGGCCGTTTGCACATGACACGAGACGCTCTGTCCCTCGGCATCATCGGCGCCGGCATCATGGGGGAACGCATGCTCGGCGTCGTGTCCGCTCAGACGGACATTCCTATCCGCGTTGCCGGGATCTGGGATCCATCCCCCGCCTCGCTGGACCGGATCGCCGGCACGTTTCCGGCGGTGACAAGGATGGCGGATGCCGACGCGCTGATCGCGGCAAGTACGTGTGTCTACGTGGCTTCGCCGCCCGGCTCGCATATCGGCTACGCCCGGAGGGCCTCGGCCGCGGGGCGCAGCGTCTTCCTGGAGAAGCCCCTCGCTGTCGACCTGGAAGAGGCACGCCGGTTCGTGGCGGAGGGCGACGCTGTGGGCGCAGTGAACTTCCCGTTCGCGTCCTCTCCTGCGGTGGCCACCATCGCACGCTGGATCGCCGAGGGCGCAATCGGCGCCCCGCGTCGTCTGGTGATCGATGTGGCCTTCGCGCATTGGCCGCGGCCCTGGCAGACCGACGCCGCGGCTTGGCTCGACGCGCGCAGGGAGGGCGGCTTCACGCGCGAAGTCGTCTCGCATTTCCTGTTCCTGACCCGACGTCTCGTGGGCCCGCTGCGCGAGCTGCGGGGCAATGCCAACTTTCCCGAGCCCCACCGCTCCGAACGGGCGATCCAGGCGACGCTCCGAGCGGGCGACGTACCGGTCTTCGTCACCGGCCAAGTCGGTGGAACCCGGCAGGACGACCACAACACCTGGACCCTCCTGGGCGAGAGCGGGGCGGTTCGCCTGCGGGATTGGTCGATCGCCGAGCGCCTACGGCCGAACGGACACTTCGAGACGGCACCGGATGCGTTGCCCAACGACCAGGCACGGCTGGTCGCCCTCCGGCGTCAGCTCGACGGTGTCGTCCGGATGACCCGTGGCGAGCCGCACGCGCTCGCCACCTTCGTCGAGGCGCTGGAGGTCCAGGAAGTCGTCGAAGGGCTCGTCGCCCGATAGGCGCGACCTGACGTCAGCCTGAACTGCAGGCAATGGCGGTGGCGGTTGCCACACGGGGCATCGACCGCACCGGTCGATGCGGATTGCCATGAGGACGTCCCTGGGTATTCCCTGCGCGAACGCCGATTGAGGCATGACCGGGAATGCGTTGAGATGGATCGCCCTGCCGAGCCAGCCCGGCCCGCCCCGCCTGCCGACGCAATCCCGCTGTCCCGCCGCGTTCCTTTCGCCCGGCAGATCGCCGACACCCTGCGGGATCTGATCGTTCGTGGCGATCTGGCTGCGGGGAGCCGGATCGTCGAGCGCACGCTGTGCGAACGCTTGAGCGTCTCGCGCACGCCCCTGCGCGAGGCTTTGAAGCTTTTGGAGGCCGATGGTCTGATCGAACTCAGCCAAAATCGCGGTGCGCGGGTCATGTCCATGACGATCACGGAGGCCGGGCACCTGTTCGAGCTGATCGCAGGCCTGGAAGGTTTTGCCGCGGAGTTGGCCGTTGCTCGCGCATGCCCTGACGACATCATCGCTCTGGAGCTTCAACATGCACAAATGCTTAAGCATTACGCTGACCAGGAGAAAGATGCTTACTTTGCGCTCAACAATGCCATCCACGACGCCGTGGTTCGCCTGTCCGGGAACCCGCTCCTGATCGCGACCCATGCGTCGATCCTGTTGCGGGCCCGACGGGGACGCTACATGGCGATCGTCGACCCTCTGCGCTGGCGCGAGTCCGTTGCTGAGCACGCGGCGCTGATGGCGGCATTCCGGTCCTGCGATGCGCCCGCGGCCGGTGCCGTGTGGCGGCAGCATCTTCGGAGGACGGGTGAAACCGTCCGTACCGCGCTGGGCCAGCCAGCGGTTTCCGCGGACGGGGCGAGCGAACAGCATTCCGCCGAGACGTGCCTTACCGGCTCCGAGACCCGCCGACCCAGTTCGGACTGACCGCCCGACCCGCGCTCACGCGCCCGGTCGCGAAGACGCAGTTCCCGGATGTCCCTCGGCATCGCACCGTTCGGTCTGCGGCCTTCCACCTGGCAAGCGTGCCTGCCAGTCACGCGTCGTCGCCGTTGATTCTATTCGGTTTTTACCGATGGCATGCAATTTGGATGGGGTGATCACCTGTCCGGCGAACCGATTGCGAGACTGCCATGGTCGCGAAGATCCACCTCAGGCACCCGAACCGCCGCGGGCTCCTGCGCGTCGGGGGGCTCGCGGGCCTGGCCTCGGTGTCCTTGCGCCGATCGGCCTGGGCGGCAGCAGAGACGACGCTCGAAGCGATCCGCCGGGCCGGGCTCGTGCGCGTCGGCTGCGAGGCCGCGTACCGGCCCTTCACCTTTCGCGAGGGCGGCAATGTGGTCGGCTACGATGTCGATCTCGCCGCGCTCCTCTTCGCACCCCTCGGCGTCAGGGTTGAGATGGTGGACACGGCTTGGGCCGGCGTGATCCCGGCCCTCTACGCCGGCAACTTCGACCTGATCATGACCTCGCTCACCTACACCAAGGAGCGCGTTCAGCGCGTCGGCTATACGATCCCCTACGCGGAGGCGACCCAGGAACTCCTCGTCCGCGCATCCGACGCCCAGGCAATCCGCTCCCTGGATGGGATGGCCGGCAAGATCCTCGGCGTGAAGCTGGGCTCGGCCGGCGACACCATGAAGGTCGGGCTCGACGCGAAGCTGAAGGCCGCCGCCGGCACCGGATTCTCGGAGGTCAAGACCTACGACGATCACCCCGCGGCCTATCTCGCACTGGCTCAGGGTTCCGTCGATGGGGTGATCAACACGCTTGCGACCCTGACGCAGGTCACCAAGGATGCGCCCGGACGGTATGCCGTTGTCCGCGATATCGGGCCCCGCAACTGGGCCGGTATCGGGGTGCGGAAAGAGGATGCGGCGCTGATCGCGTTCCTCGACGCACGGATCACCGCCCTGAAGGCGAGCGGCGATATCTATGCCCTGCAGGAGAAATGGTTCGGCATCCGCATGGATCTCGCCGACCACATCCCGACCTTCTCCTGAGGCGATGCCGTGAGCATCGATTGGGCCGTCGTCGCGATGGCCATACCACTCCTGGCGCAGGGCGCCCTCACGAGCCTGAGGATCGCCGCCCTCGCAGGTCTCCTCGGGTTGGCAGGGGGCGTCGCGCTCGGCCTGATCGCCCTCGGCGGCTTTACGCCGGCGCGCCTCGCCGTTCGGGCCTACGTGGACTTCATCCGTGGAACGCCGCTCCTCATCCAGATCTTCATCGTCTTCTTCGGCCTTCCGATGCTCGGATGGCGGCCCGGCGAATACCTGTCGGGGGTCATCGCGCTCTCGCTGAACAGTGCCGGCTATATCGCCGAGATCGTGCGCGGCGCGGTCGGTTCGATCGAACGGGGCCAGACAGAGGCGGCGCAGTCCATCGGGCTCACCCGCGGCAAGATCCTGCTCCACGTCCTGCTGCCGCAGGCCATCCGCCCGATGACGCCGGCGCTGACCAACGACCTGATCACCCTCGTGAAGAACACCTCACTTCTGTCGGTGATCTCCGTCTACGAGCTGACCCGCTCCGGCCAGGCGATCATCGCGTCACACTTTGCCCCGCTGGAGATCTTCGCGCTGCTGGCGCTGTACTACTACCTCATCATTTCAGTGCTGGCTTACATCTCCAGATTGATCGAACGGAAGCTTCCCGCATGGTAGGGCCCGAACGATCATCCCTCCCCGCGCCGGCGCCGCTGCTGTCCATCCGGAACCTGTGCAAGCGGTTCGGGGACCGCATGGTCCTCAAGGATGTCTCCTTCGAGATCGGCGCGGGCGAGGCCGTGGTGCTGATCGGGCCATCGGGCTCGGGCAAGACCACGGTGCTGCGCTGCCTGAACCAGCTCGAGACCCCCACATCGGGCACGATCACCCTGGCGGGCGACGTCATCGGCGGCAAGCTGGCTCCGGATGGGACACGGTGGAAGCCTTTCGGTGAGGCAGACATCGCCGGCCAGCGCCGACGCTTCGGCTTCGTGTTTCAACGCTTCAACCTTTTCCCCCACCTCAGCGCCTTGCAGAACGTCGCTCTGGGACCGCGCCTGACCCTGGGACTACCGAAGGCCACGGCCGAGGCGCGCGCGGCGGCGCACCTGGAGCGGGTTCGGCTCGCAGACCACCGGGACAAGCGGCCCGGGCAACTCTCCGGCGGCCAGCAACAGCGTGTGGCCATCGCGCGTGCGCTCGCCATGGAGCCGGAGTTGATCCTCTTCGACGAGCCGACCTCCGCGCTCGATCCCGAACTCGTCCACGAAGTCCTCGACGTCATGCGCGCTCTTGCCCGCGACGGCATGACGATGATCGTCGTCACGCACGAGATGAGCTTCGCGCGGCAGGTCGCCCACCGCGTGGTCTTCATGGCGGACGGGGCGATCGTCGAGCAGGGCGCGCCCGACGCCCTCTTCACCGCGCCGCAGCACGAGACGACGCGCCGCTTCCTCGCCCACGTGCGGAATCGATGACCCCGATGCGTCCGCTCGACCTCCTGCTGACGGGCGCCACGGCGCTGACGGCGAACCCCCGCGACCCGGTGATCGCCGATGCCGTCGTCGGGATCACGGCCAACCGCATCACGCGGATCGGTCGTGCGCCGACCGGCGAGCCCCTGCCCGTTGCGCGCCGTGTCCTGCATCTGCCGGGACGCGTCATCACGCCCGGCTTCGTCAACATCCACACGCATACGACCCTCGCCATGGTGCGCGGCGTCGCCGAGGATCTGGGCTTCGCCCCGGCCTACACGCCGGGCATCCCGCAGGGGCACATGGTGACCCCGGACGAGGCCTGCGCCATCGCTCGGCTCGGGGCCCTCGAGGCGCTGCTGTTCGGCTCGACGCTGATCAACGATACCTTCGTGCATGCCGATGTGATCACCCCCGCGATGGCGGAGCTCGGTCTCCGGGTCTGGTCCTGCGGCCGCATCCACGACGTCGATTTCAGCGGCGTCTCGACGGGGCGCTGGGTGCATCGGGACGCGATCGGCGACCAAACCCTCGGGGCGGCGCTCGACCTCGCCGCGCGCTACGAGGGCCGCAGTGACCTTCGGATCGGCGTCCAGCTCGCGGCGCACGCGCCCGATACCTGCTCGACGCCGTTCCTTCGGCGGATCGCGGAGGCGGCCCGCTCTACCGGCCTGCGGGTCACGACGCACCTGTCCCAGAGCAAGGTCGAAGTCGCCCGCATCCGCGAGCGGGACGGGATGAGCCCGCCCGAACTTCTCGACGCGGTCGGGCTTCTCGACGATCGGTTGCTCGCCGCCCACTGCATCCACGTCAGCGAGGCCGACATCGCCCGCATCGGGCGTGCGGGTATCGGCATCGCGCATATCGCGAAGGGCAATGCCACGGGGGGAACGATCGCCCCCACCGCACGCCTCCGCGCGGCGGGGGCACGGCTGACCCTCGGCACCGACAACATGCACGCGGATATGGTGGAGGTGATGCGCTGGGCGCTCGCCATAGGCCGCATCCAGGCCGGCGCGGTCACCGCGGAGTGGCAACCCGAGGCCGTGCTCGACATGGCGACGATGGCGGGCGCCCACGCCATGGGTCTTGCGGACGAGATCGGGAGCCTGGAGCCCGGCAAAAGGGCGGACCTCGTCGTCTTCGATTTCCGCCGCCCGCACCTGACGCCGAACCGCAATCCCCTCGGAAACCTCGTCCACACCGCGCAGGGACGGGACGTCGCGATGGTTCTGGTCGACGGCGCCGTCGTGGTGGAGGACGGCCGCCCCACCCGCGCCGATGCCGACACGATCCGGCGCGACGCCGAGCGCGCCATCACGGCCTTGTGGGAGCGCGCCCGGGCATGAAGATCCTGCTTCTCAATCCGAACACTTCCACGGCGATGACGGAGCGGATGTCGACGGAGGCCGCCGGAGCCCTGGCGCCCGACACCGACCTGACCGCCATCACGGCGATCCGGGGCCTGCCCTACATCGCGAGCCGGGCCGAGGCGCAACTGGCCGGCAGCACTGTCCTCGAAATGCTGGCCGAGCATCGCCGGGGGTACGACGCGGCCATCATCGCGGCCTTCGGCGATCCCGGCCTGATCGCGGCGCGGGAACTCTTCGACCTGCCCGTGATCGGCATGGCGGAAGCCGCAATGCACACCGCCTGCATGCTTGGCCAGCGGTTCGCCATCGTCACCTTCTCACCCACCCTGCTGCCCTGGTACGAGGATGCCGTCGCGCTCGCCGGCCTCGGCGCGCGCTGTTCGGCTCTGCGGGCCGTCCGGGTGGGGTTCCGCTCGGTCACCGAGGTCCAGCATGAGCTGGAAGCCGAGATCGCGGCGCTGATCCGGCGAACGATCCGGGAGGACGGCGCCGACGTGGTGGTGCTCGCCGGCGCTCCCCTGACGGGTCTCGCGAAGCGCCTTCGCGCAGAGATGTCCGTTCCCCTCGTGGATCCGCTCGCCGCGGCCCTGGGCCAGGCGCAGGCCCTGGTCCGCCTGGCACCCGCGCCGGCGCGCGCCGGTCGCTTCGCGCGGCCCGGGGCGAAGGCGACCGCAGGTCTGGCGCCTGCTCTCGCGCGGTGGATCGAACACCGTGAGGAGCCGGGATGAGGCAGGGGCCGTTCGACCCGCCGCCCGCGACGCTGGCGGGATGCGGGCGGCCGTCGGATCCGTCGCGGGAGCAACAATCTCCTTGTTGGGCGCCGGCAGACGACATCGCTCATCGTATTGTCTTCATCGGGCGGCGGATTTTGCTGCTGTTTCTCAAATACTGATCGCGAACACGACCGCCGTGTTTCGGGGAGACATCCTCGGACGTTCTGGCATCCGTTTTGCTGAGCCTTCGCCTATCGCCTGGAGTACTCTGGTTTGTCTCAGTCACCACACCTGACGAAGCTCTCCCGCCGCGCGGTGCTCGCTCTCCCGGTCGGCCTTGCGGCGGCCTCGGGACACGTGGCCGCGGCCGAACCCCGGCGGGGCGGCACGATGGTGATGATCGTGCATCCCGAACCTTCGACGCTGGCGCACTACGCCGTCACCGCCGGCAACATCCCGCCCATCGCGACGCAGGTCTACGAGGGGCTGTGCACCTATGACTGGGACCTGAACCCCCAACCGAACCTGGCCCGATCGTGGGAGATCGCGCCCGACGGCAAAACCATCACCTTCAAGCTGCAGGAGGGCGTGACCTTCCACAACGGCAAGCCGTTCACCAGCGCCGACGTGCAGTACTCGTTCATGGAAGTCCTGAAGAAGTACAACCCGATCGCTCCGGTGATGCTGACGGAACTGACGTCGGTCGACACGCCTGATCCCCTGACGGCGGTTCTGCACCTCGCCAACCCGGCGCCGTACCTGATGAAGGCCCTGTCCGGGCGTGACCTTCCGATCCTGTGCAAGTCCGTCTTCGAGGGGACCGATGTCCTCCAGAACCCCAGCGCCAACAAACCGATCGGCACCGGGCCGTTCAAGTTTGTGAGTTGGGAGCGTGGGCAGTCCGTGCGGCTCGATCGGAACGAGCATTACTGGAAACCCGGCCTGCCCTACCTCAACCGCATCATCGCCCGTTTCATCCCGGATGCGGGAACCCGGTCGGCGGCGATGGAGGCCGGCGAGGCCCATTTCGCCGCCTACAGCGCGGTGAACTACGCCGACCTGGCACGCATGACATCCAATCCCATCCTGGGGCTGACGACCAAGGGCTACGAGATGACGCCGGCCCAGAGCGTGCTCGAACTCAACGGCCGGCACCCGCAACTCCAGAAGAAGGGCGTGCGTCAGGCGATCGCCTATGCGATCGATCGCAACGTCATCCTGCGGGACGTCATGTACGGCTACGGCCAGCCCGCGACCGGTCCGCTCAGCCGCAAATTCAAGACGGCCGGGCTCTACACGGACGACCTGCGACGGTTCGACGTTCCGGATCGCCTCGAGATCGCCAACCGTCTGCTCGACGAGGCCGGCGCGCCGCGCGGCGCCGACTCCATGCGCTTCGGCCTGCATCTGGAGGTCAATTCATTCGGCGAACAATGGCTGCGGCAGGCCGAATACCTGAAGCAGGCCCTGGCACCGGTCGGCATCGACGTGACGCTGCGGTCCGAGGACACGGCGACGTGGCTCCGGCGGGTCTACACGAACTACGACTACGACCTGAACGAGCCGTTCCTGAGCCAGGGCGTCGATCCGGTCTATGGCCTGAACAAGCAGTTCCTGACGTCGCAGATCCGCAAGGGCGTCACCTTCGTCAACGACATGTTCTACAGCAACCCGGAGGTCGACCGGATACTCGACGCGGGCATGCGCGAGCCAGATCCGATCAAGCGCGGCGACATCTACAAGAAAGTCCAGCAGATCCTTGCCGAGGACTGCCCGATGGTCTGGCTGATCGACGTACAATACGTCAGCGTGTTCAACACGAAGCTGCACGACCACACCACAGGTCCGCTGGGGACGCAGCAGGCGTTCGAGCGGGCCTGGATGGACAAGTAGCGTCGTGCGGCTCGCGCGCTATCTCGGCCACCGGATCCTGCTGGCGATTCCGGTGGTGCTCGGCATCGTCGTACTCAACTTCTTCCTCATTCACCTCGCGCCCGGCGACGCGGCCTCGGTCCTGGCGGGCGAGAGCGGTGCGGCGAGCCCTGAATACCTGGAGCAGTTGCGGCAGAAGTTCGGGCTGGACCAGCCGCTCGGCACGCAGTTCCTCGTCTACCTGACGAACATGCTGCACCTGAACCTCGGATACTCGTTCCGCAACGACAGTCCGGTCACCGACCTCATCCTCGACCGGCTCTGGCCGACGGGCCTGCTGATGCTGACGGCCTTCGGGGCCGCCCTCGTGGCCGGGACCCTGCTGGGGTTGATCGCCGCCACACGGCGGAACTCGTGGCGCGATAGCGTCATCTCGCTCGTGAGCCTCGTCGCCTACGCGACGCCGGGCTTCTGGCTCGGCCTGATGATGATCGTGGTCTTCGCGATCCATCTCGGCTGGCTCCCGACCAGCGGCTTCGACACGGTCGGCGCCGACACCGAGGGCTGGGATCAGGTTTGGGACGTTGCCCGCCATCTCGTGATGCCGGCCATCGCCCTGTCGCTGTTCTATCTCGCCGTCTACGCCCGGGTGATGCGGGCCTCCGTGCTGGAGCAGGTCGGCATGGACTACGTCACCACGGCGCGCGCCAAGGGTCAGACCGAAACCCGGATCATGACGGGGCACGTTCTGCGCAACGCGCTTCTCCCCGTCGTGACCATGGCGGGCGTTCAGGCCGGTAACCTGATCGGCGGGTCCATCGTCGTCGAGACGGTCTTCGGCTGGCCGGGGATCGGCACGCTGGCGTTCAACGCCCTGCAATCTCGTGACCTGAACCTGCTGCTGGGGATCTTCTTCGTGTCGGCCTGCCTCGTCGTTCTGGTGAACCTCGCGGTCGATCTCATCTACACCGCCCTCGATCCGCGAATGGAGCTCTGAGCATGGGCGCCGGTCTCGCGCGCTTCGCCCGCAACCGCATGGCCCTGTTCGGCGCGGCCATCCTGCTCGGGCTTCTGCTTCTGGTCCTGGCGACGCCAGCCCTCTTTCCAGGCGATCCATTCCGCCTCGTCGGGCCTGCCCTCCAGCCACCGGGCGGGCGCTTCCTGCTCGGCACCGATACCCTCGGGCGGGACGTCGCCGCGCAGATCGCCTACGGCGCCCGCACCTCCCTGCTGATCGGCGTCGGCGCAACGCTCGGCGCCATCCTCTTCGGCGTGATCGTCGGCGGATTGGCCGGGTACTACCGCGGCGCCGTCGAGATCGTCCTCATGCGGGTCACCGAGTTCTTCCAGACCATTCCGGCCTTCGTCCTCGCGATCCTGATCGTGGCGATCCTCTCGCCCTCCGTGACGAGCGAGATCATTGCCATCGCGGCCGTGTCCTGGCCGGGCATCGCGCGCCTCGTCCGGGGCGAGTTCGCGGTCCTCGGTGGCCGGGAGTTCATCCTCGCCTGCACGGGGCTCGGGGCCAGCGACGCGCGGATCATCTTCCGGCACATGCTGCCGAACTGCACCGCGCCGATCATCGCGGTCGGCTCACTTCTGATCGGCACGGCGATCCTGATCGAGGCCGGGCTCGCCTTCCTCGGCCTCGGCGACCCCAACGTGATGAGTTGGGGCCTGATCATCAGCGCCGGCCGCGCGGTTCTGCGTTCGGCGTGGTGGATCTGCACCTTCCCGGGCATCGCCATCCTGCTCACGGTGCTGGCCATCAATCTCGTGGGCGATGGATTGAACGAAGCTCTGAATCCGAGGCTGCGCGAGCGATGAACACCACCGTTCTCGACATCGAGAAGCTCTCGATCGGCCTGCCGCCCGGAGCGGACCGCGCCCAGGCCGTGACGGATGTCGACCTCGCCCTCCGGGCCGGGGCGGTCACCTGCCTGATCGGCGAGAGTGGATCGGGGAAGTCGATGGTGGCTCGCGCGATCCTGGGATTGCTGCCGAAACCGCATGTCCGCATTGCCGGCGGCCGCCTCCTGTTCGAGGGGCAGGACCTTGCGGCGATCGATGAGCGCGGGATGCGAGCGATCCGGGGCGCCAGGATCGCGATGATTTTCCAGGAGCCGATGACGGCCCTGAACCCCCTCCATACGATCGGGCGCCAACTCGACGAGATCCTGCGCATTCACACGACGATCGGCCGCGCCGCGCGTCGCGACAGGATCCTCGCGCTCCTCGACAGCGTCCACCTGCCGGACCCGGCACGCCTCGCCCGCGCGTTCCCGCACCAATTGTCGGGAGGGCAGCGACAGCGCGCGATGATCGCCATGGCGCTAGCGCTCAAACCGCGCCTGCTGATCGCGGACGAGCCGACCACGGCTCTCGACGTCACCACCCAGGCGCAGATCCTTCACCTGATCCGTGACCTTCAACGCGAGCACGGCACCTCGGTCCTGTTCATCACGCATGATTTCGGCGTGGTCGCCGATATCGCCGACAGCGTGGCGGTCCTGCAGAAGGGACGGCTGGTGGAGCAAGGCGGGGTCGCGGACGTCCTCGGCCGCCCCCAGCATCCGTATACCCGCTCGCTCATCGCCGCCGTGCCGAAGCTGGCGCCGCCTCCGGTCCGGCCAGCGAGTACGGCCCCCCTGGTCGTGGAGGGACGTAAGATCGAGAAGGCCTACGGGGCGCGCGGGCTGTTCGGCGGCCGGGCGATCCGGGCGCTGGCCCAGGTCGATGTCGAACTCCGGCGCGGGGAGACCCTCGGAGTGGTCGGGGAGAGCGGCTCCGGCAAGAGCACCCTGGCCCGCGCCGTGACCCGGCTCATGCCGGTGGATGGCGGCGAAATCCTGCTCTCGGGCCACAACGTCGCCGACCTGAGCCGCGCCCAGATGCGCCCGCATCGCAAGCGCGTGCAGATGGTGTTCCAGGATCCCTACGCCTCCCTCGATCCGCGCCAGCGCGTGATCGACATCATCGCGGAGGGACCAATCATCCACGGCACCACGCCCGCGGTGGCTCAGGAGGAAGCGCGCGTGCTGCTCGGTCTGGTCGGCCTCGATCCGTCGGCCGCGCGACGCTTTCCCCACGAGTTCAGCGGAGGCCAGCGCCAACGGATCGGCATCGCCCGCGCGCTCGCTCTCCAGCCGGATATCCTCGTCGCCGACGAACCGGTCTCCGCGCTCGACGTTTCGGTGCAGGCCCAGATCCTCGCGCTTCTTGCCGACATCAAGGCTCGGCTTCAGCTCAGCATGCTGTTCGTCACCCACGATCTGCGCGTCGCCCTCCAGGTCTGCGACCGGATCGCCGTGATGCGGCAGGGGGCTGTGGTGGAAGTCGGCCCCACGGCAGAGATCTACGCGTCGCCGAAGCATCCCTACACGGCCGCCCTGTTCGCCGCCGTACCCGGCGCCGACTGGCAGGAACGGGCGAGCCGGCCCATTCACGAGCGGACACACGCATGACCCCACCCCCTGGAAACGCCACCGAAGCCTTCCTGCCCGGCCCCCGGGCCAAGGTCGCGGGGGCCCCGTCCGGTCCGCTTGTCGGTCTCACTTTCGCGGTCAAGGATCTGATCGACGTCGCCGACATTCCGACCGGCGGCGGCAATCCGGATTGGCCGCGTGTCCATCCGACGCCGACCCGGCATGCGGCCGTCGTGCGGTCCCTGCTGGACGCCGGAGCCTCCGTCGTCGGGAAGACCGTCACGGACGAGGTCTCGCTCGGCATCCTCGGCGAGAACGCGCATGACGGCACCCCCCTGAACCCGGTCGCGCCCGATCGTGTCCCCGGAGGCTCATCCAGCGGGTCGGCCTCCGCCGTGGCTGCCGGGGCGTGCGATTTCGCCCTGGGAACAGACACGGGCGGCTCGGTGCGCGTCCCGGCGAGTTTCTGCGGACTCTACGGGATTCGCCCGACCCATGGTCGCGTCGACTTCACCGGCATCGCCCCGCAGGCGCCGACCTCCGATACGTGCGGATGGTTCGCCCGCGACGCTGGCACGTTCTCCCGCGTCGCCGAGATCCTCCTCGGCGACCCGCTTCCGACCACCCTGCCCCCTCGCCTGCTCGTCGCCACCGATGCCTTCGGCTTCGCGGACGCTTCGGTGCAGGCCGCACTGGCACCCATGGTCGACCGGCTCGCGAGCCTGATCGGACATCGGCAGGACGTGACCTTGGCGCCGCAGGGCTTGTCGGTCTGGCAACGGGCGCAGCGGGTGCTGCAGGGAAGCGAGGCCTGGGCGACGTTCGCGCCTTGGATCGATACCTGCAATCCCCGCCTGGCCTTCGGTGTCGCCCGGGCCCTCATTCAGGGCTCGATGATGTCGGAGGCCGAGCGGAATGCCGCGACCCTCATGCGGATCGAGGCGCGGGCGCGGATGGCCCTCCTCCTCCCGCCGGGCACGATCCTGTGTCTGCCGACGACACCGTTCGCGGCGCCGCCCAAAGGACTGCCCCTCCACCTGCTCAACCCGCTGCGTGAGCGCATCAGCTGCCTCACCAGCCATGGCGGCCTGACGGGTGTGCCGCAGGTGAACCTTCCGGGCGCTACGGACCAGGACGCCCCGATCGGCCTGTCGATCATCGGGGGTGTCGGAACGGATCTCGACCTGATCCGGGTCGCGGTTGCTATGGAGAGATAAGCGATGGATGCCAGCCTGAACCAGCCGCACGTGGTCGCCGAAGTGTCCGCCCTGTTCGAGCGCTACGAGCAGGCGCTGATCGACAAGGATGTGGGTGTCCTGGACGACACGTTCTGGGATAGCCCCCACACGATCCGCTATGCGGTCCACGAGAACGGTTATGGCTTCGCGGCAATCCATGCCGCCCGCGTCGCCGCCGTCCCGGTGCCCGGGGGCATCAAGGAGGCCCGCATTCGCCTCGAGATCCTGACCGTGGGCACGGATCTCGCCACGGTGAACCTCGAGTTCAAGCCACGGGGAAAGCCCGGGATCGGCCGCCAGAGCCAGACGTGGTTCCGTTTCCCGGAGCAGGGGTGGAAGGTGATCGCCGCCCACGTGTCGATCATGCCCCCGGCGTCGGAGGGCGCCGGGGCCTGATCGCGCGCTAGGTCTCGAGCCAGGCGCGGACAGCGTTCTTGAGGAACGCGGCGTCCGCCGGAATGCCGGCGGGATTGCCGGCCCGGTGTCCCCAGATGCTGGGGATCGGCGTCAGCGCGGCGGTGCGCAGCCGGGATCGTTCGGCCGCGTTGTCGGCAACGCGAAAGTACAGGTCGGTCTCCCCCGGCATGAGCAGGACCCGGGCGGTGATCGCTCCGAGCGCCCGGTCCAGGTCCCCGCCGTAGCGATCGTTGGCACTGATGTCGCTCGCTTCCCAGGTCTGGAGCTGCGCGTAGAGGTCCGCTGCGGGACGGCGCGCGAAGCGCTCCTCCCAATCGGATCGCAGGAACGTCTCCAGATCCGGGGCGCCGAGGGCGACCTCGTGCAGGTTGGCGCGATAGAAGTCCTGGCTCAGCGCCCAACCGGCATAGATGCGCCCGAACGCCCGCAACGCAGCCTTCGGTTCAGAGAGGAAACGCCCTGGCCCGCGGTATTCCGGCGCGGCTTCCAGAACCGCCAGCAACCCCTTCAGGAAGACCCGGTTGTGCGTGGCCGTCCGGGCGCTTCCACAGACGACGACCGCGCGTTCGACCGCCTCGGGAAACAGGGCGGCCCAGTGATAGGCCTGCTGCGCACCCATCGACCAGCCGTAGACGGCATGCAGCCGTTCGATCCCCCAGAGGTCTGCCAGGAGGCGTCGCTGGGCATGAACGTTGTCCCAAGTGGTCACGAGACCGGGCCAGGCCGGTGTCCCCGACGGGCTGGTCGAGAGGCCGTTGCCGAACATGTCGGGAATGACGACGAACCAGCGCGTGGGATCGAGCACGCCGTCAGGACCGATCAACCATTCCAGGTCGGGGTGTTGGGCGGAATAGCTGGTCGGGTAGAGCACGACGTTGTCCCGCGCAGCGGAAAGCGTACCGTGCGTCTTCCAGGTCAGACGTGCATCGGGGAGGATGTCGCCCGATTGCAACCGCAAATCACCGAGGTGGTAAGAGCCGGTATCCGTAGGCCAGCCGCCCATGTGGCGCTCCTCGTTCGTCGAACATGCAGGACTGAAGACCAGCGCGTCGCGCGGGCGGGCACGCCACGGGCGAGGCGGTGAAGACGGGCGTACCCCATCCCGCGATGCGACGTTAGCACGATGACGCGTCATGGCGATGTCGACGCGCCGCTCAGAGTCTCGATGAGACGCGCCCCCAGGAGGGCTCGCGCGTCGTCGCCGAGGCGGTCCTCACCTGCACGCCCGATGGCCGGCCGGACGTGGTCCTCGCGACCGGCACGGTCACGCCGGGGACGCCCATCAGGGCCGAGAGTGGTCCCAGCATGCGACGGCCCGCGTCTCGCCGTATCAGCCTTGATCGAAGCGCTGCCTGGCCTCCGACGTCATGGGGGCGAACAGATTGACGAGCGTGCCGTCCGGGTCACGCAGGAGCAGCGAGCGGTTACCCCACGGCATCGTTGTGGGCGGCTGCACCACCGCCACGGCGATGCTGGACGTGATCCGTGCGTGTTCCGCGTCCACGTCGCCGACCCGGAACTCGATGATGACGCTTCGATTGGCTGCAGGCTCGGCGACAGCATCCCCGCCGAAGAAGCCCAGCGTACGCGTGCTCCCAATCGCCAGCGTTGCGCCCGGCGTGCGGATCTCGATGAAGTCGGGCGTGTAGTGCGTGGCGGTAAGCCCCGTCACAGCCTCGTAGAAGCTGACGAGACGGCCGACGTCGGCGGTGATGATACGGGTCGAGGCAAGATGCACGTCGTTCTCCGGAGCAAGTGCGGTTTTGTCCCCGCCGAGGATGGACGTAGCCGAACCCTGCTGACAGCATCCTGTCAGGAGAGATGAGCCGATGCGCCGCGCCGACCGCCTGTTCCAGATCATCCAGATCCTGCGCCGCTCGGCGCGTCCGATCACGGCCGCGGTGCTGGCGGGCGAACTCGAAGTGACCGTCCGCACGGTCTACCGCGACGTCGCGGACCTGATCGCGCAGCGCGTGCCGATCCGTGGCGAGGCTGGGGTCGGCTACGTCCTCGACCGCGCGTACGACATGCCGCCGCTGATGCTCAGCGCCGACGAACTGGAAGCGGCGGTGATCGGTGCGCAGTGGGTCGCCAAGCGGGGCGATCCAGGGCTGGCGAGCGCAGCACGCAACCTGCTCGCCAAGATTTCCGAGGTCGTCCCCGATCACCTGCGCCCGTTCATCGCTGACCCGGGCGTCAGTGCCGGCCCCACGCGGCCCGCATCCGCCGATGGCCTCGACATGGCGCGGCTGCGCGCCGCGATCCGCACTGGGTGCAAGCTGCGCATCAGCTATCGTGACGAAGCTGGCCGTGCGAGCGAGCGCGTCGTCTGGCCGGTGATGGTCGGCTACGCCGAAACCGTCCGGCTGCTCGCGGCATGGTGTGAATGGCGGCAGGCCTTCCGCCACTTCCGCACCGACCGCATCGAGGCTTCGGCCCTCCTGGACGAGCGCTTCGAGCGACGACCCGGCGATCTGCGGCGGGACTGGAAGCGCCAGTTCGAGGCCGAGCGCGGCGTTCGCCTCCCTTGATCGGCTGCCGGAACCGTCGCCGGTCGAGCCACCGGTTCCGGACACGGCGCGGGTCGCGTGCCCCGACGGAGTGGGGCCGCGAGCCGTCGGTCGCGTTCCCAGCAGGCACGGAGGCGATGCCCCGAGCTTGTCCGACGGCGCCGGGCGAGCGCCTCAAAGAACCTGGGACAGAAAACGTCGGGTGCGCGGATCGACGGCGGACGCAAACAGGGTCTCGGGGGGACCGTGCTCGACGATGACGCCGCGATCGGTGAAGTAGACGTGGTCGGCGACCTCGCGGGCGAAGTTCATCTCGTGGGTGACGAGGAGGCAGGTCATGCCCTCCTCGGCCAGTTCGCGGATGGTGACCAGCACCTCCTTGACCGTCTCGGGATCGAGCGCGGCGGTGACCTCGTCGAACAGCATCACCTCCGGCCGCATCGCCAGCGATCGGGCGATGGCGACCCGCTGCTGCTGCCCGCCCGACATCTCGCCGGGATAGGCCGCCTCCTTGCCCGCGAGCCGCACCTTGGCGAGGAGCGCGCGCGCCCGGACCTCGACCTCCCGCTTGTCCTGGCCGAGCACGTGGATGGGCGCCATCATCACGTTCTGCAGCGCCGTCTTGTGTGGAAACAGGTTGTACTGCTGGAACACCATGCCGACCTTGCGCCGCAGGGCCAGCTTGTCGAGCTTCGGATCGACCACCTCGATGCCGTCGACCCGGATGGTGCCGGAGGTGACCGGGACGAGGGCGTTGATGCAGCGGATCAGCGTCGACTTGCCCGAGCCCGACGGCCCGATGATGCAGACGACCTCGCCCCGGCGCACGTCGAAGCTGATGCCCTTGAGGACCTCGGCCTCGCCGAAGGCCTTGTGCACGTCGAGCACCTGCACGATCGGGCGGTCGGCGGGCGGGACACGCGACATCGGGGACGCACCATCGGACAAGGGAGGCCTCACGCCGTCTCGAACCGCCGCTCCAGGCGCGCGGTCAGCCGGTCGATCGGGTAGCAGTAGAGGAAGAAGCACAGCAGGGCGAAGCCGTAGAGCGGCGCGAACAGTTCGGGCCTGCCCCCTTCCGCCGCGTGGACCTGCGCCGTCAGCGTCAGCATCTCGGTGACGCCCACGATGGAGGCCTGGACGGTGGCCATGGCGATCAAGGCGTAGACGTTCATCCAGGGGGGCAACATCCGCTTGAGGCATTGCGGCAGGATGATGCGGAACAGCGTCTGGCGCCGGGTGAAGGCCAGGGATTCGGCCGCTTCCCACTGGGTGGCCGGAACGGAGCGCACGGCGCCGCGCACGATCTCGGCGACGTTGGCCATCACCGGCAGCGCGAATCCGACCGTCGCCTTGATCCAGTCGGGCAGCGGCACGCGCAACCCGAACACCGTGACCTGGAACGGCACGAGAAACATCACGAAGAACAGCAGCACCAGCCAGGGCACGTTGCGGAAGAACTGCGTCAGGCCCCAGGCGACGCGGCGCAGGATCGGCCCCTCGCTGACCAGGGCGAGGCCCAGCCCGACGCCCGCCCCCGTCCCGAGGAGCATCGCCACGAGCGAGATCGCGACGTTGAAGGCAAAGCCCGTGAGCAGCAGCGGTGCCCAGCGCAGGATCACCTGGAGCGGCGACAGCACTGCGTCGGGCCCCTGGGCGAGGGCCGGCATCACGAGGACGAGGCCGGCGAGCCACGCTCCGAGGAGCCAGGCCCGCACCGGGCTGAGGGTGAACCGGGCCCGGGTGCGCGAGACCCGGAACGGTAGCAGGACCGGCAGGTCGCCCGCCGTCGACGGCCGTGGCCTCACCGGCTGTAACCCGGGATTCGCAGGGCCCGCTCCCAGCGGTGCATCAGCCAGACCAGGACGCCGACGAGGACGGCGTAGGTCGCCAGCAGGACGATCATCATCTCCAGCACGTTCTGCGATTCCGACCAGATCTGCTTCACCGCGTAGAGCGTCTCCGGCACCGCGATGGCGTAGGCCAGGGTGGTGGTCTTCAGGAGATTGATCAGGTTGTTGTTGAGGGCCGGCAGGCAGACCCGGAGGGCGAGCGGCAGCACGACGTAGAGGTAGGCCTTGAGCCGGGTGTAGCCGAGGGACTCGGCCGCCTCGACGGTGGTGCGCGGCACCGCCTCGATGCCCGAGCGGAAGATCTCGACGTTGAAGGCCCCGGCGAACAGGGCCAGCGCGACGATGGCCCATTGCACGTTGTCGAGGAGCGGCACCCGCAGGCCGTCGGCGGTCTGGGTGGCCGGCAGCAGGGTGCCGAGCCCGAAGTAGAAGAAGAAGATCTGCACCAGCGGCGGCGTATTCCGGAACACGACGACGAAGCCGTTGACGAGGCCGCGCAGGAACCGGGAGGGGCCGCCCTGCAGAAGCGCTCCCACGGCGCCGATGACGAGGCTCGCCAGGATCGTCGTCACCGCGAGCAGCAGGGTGGTCTTCAAGCCGTTGACGTAGCGGTCCCAGTCATAGGGGTCGTAGAAGACCGTGAAGTTGTAGCCCGTGGTCTCGTAGAGGCCCCGGAACCAGTTCGGAACGGCGTCCATCGTGCTCCTCGAGATGGCCGGTCGTTCGGCCCGGCGCGGTTCAGTTGGTCGCGTTCTTGTACTTTTCGTGCATCGCCTTTGAGTATTCCGTCGGCTCGATGCCCCACTTCTTCTCCTCCGCGACGATGAAGCCGGACTTCATCCACTCCTTGGTCGTCGTCTCCAGGAGGCCCTGCAGCGCGCCGTTGCCGAGCGCCACCGCCATCATCCAGGGGGCGTCGAGGATGCCCTTCAGCGGCAGCCCGTAATCCGCCTTCCAGTCGGCGTCGAGGAGTTTCCCCTGAAGCATGCTCTGGTCGTAGACGTAGCCGAGACAATTGCCCTGCTTGAGCGCGAAGAGCGGCTTCTCGGAGCCGTCGAAGGCGACGATCTCCGCACCGTAGGTCCGGGCCACGTCCTTGTTGTACCAGGCGCCCGAGGTGGCGCAGAGGGGCTTGCCCTTCAGCTGCGCCCAGTCCGTGATGCCGGCTTTCTTCGGCAGCATCACGTTGACGAAGTCGGAATAGTATTGCGGGTCGATGGCCTGCACCACGCGGCGGCGCTCCGGCTTGTCTGAGAGCGTGGCGATGAGGAGGTCGACCTTGCCCTGCTGCAGGAACTCGATCCGGTTGGAGGAGACCACCGGCACGAGCTCGAGCTTCACGCCGAGGCGCTTGGCGACGTCGGCGGCCAGGTCCGGCTCGAGCCCGATGATCGCCCCGCTGGGATCGCGGAAGCCGAAGGGCCGGTAATCCGCCTTCACGCCGACGATGAGGGTCCCGCGCTGCTTGATCGCCTCGATCCCATCCGCCGCCGTCGCCAGGGACGCCGACAGCACGGTGGCCGCCGCGAGCAGACCAGAGCCGAGAAACGTCGAAGTCGGCTTGCGCATGGAAGGATACCTTCTGCTGAGCACATCCGGCTCGACCGGAGACGAGACCGGGGCTCGACGCGCGCTCTTCGGGGAGACTGCCCTTACGGGTCCGATCGGGTCAAGCAATCGACAGGCCATGGCTGTGGGGATCAGCCGAACCGCGCGAGCGCATAGGGTGCGAGAGCGATGCGCCCGCCGCCCCGCAGCATCTCCTCGGCCACGGCCTCGCCGATTCCGGCCGAGTGCTTGAAGCCGTGCCCGGAGCAGGCCGACACGACGAGGACCCGGTCCATCCGCGGGTGGCGATCGATGATGAAGCCCCGGTCGGGCGTCACGGTGTAGAGGCAGGCGGCGGCCCGGGTCACCCGCGCCGATGCGCCGGCGAGCCGGCCCGCCACGTGGTGTCGGTGCATCGCGGCGGATTCCGCGGGGCTCACGACGCGGTCGAGGGACTCGGCCTGCGTCGATGTCGCGTACTGCTCGGTGGCGACCTTCACCTCGGCCTCGCCCGGCAGGGGCGGGAAGCCGTAGAGGTAGTCTGTGTCGCCGGAACCGTGCATCCAGATGAAGACCGGCGCATCGGGCCCGTAGGCCGAGGCGTCGTCGAGGGCGTACCAGTGCAGCAGCTGGCGGTTGACGGTGAGCAGGTCCGTGAAGGGCGCGCCGAGCAGGGGCGCGGTCCAGGCTCCGGCGGCGACCACCACCTGATCGGCCTGGACGAGGCCGCGATCGGTCTCGATGCGGACCCCGCCCGGCTCCTGGCGGATCGATCGCACCGTCGTCCCGGTGCGGATCTCGGCCCCGAGCGCGCCGGCTCGGTGGAGCTGCGCGGCGATGCAGCGCTCGGGCCGGACGTAGCCGCCGCCGGGCTCGTAATAGGCCTTCTCGTCGCCGCCGAGATGGCGGAACTGGGGGAAGCGGCGCGCCACCTCGCGCCCGTCGAGAACCTCGTGCGGGATCGCGAAAGCCCGCGCGGCATCGATCGAGCGCCCGACGAAATCCGGCTTCCCGTGATGCGAGGAAACACCGCTGCCCGGCCCCATCACGAGCGCGCCGCAGGCCGTCAGCAGCGTTTCGCCGGTCTCTGCTTCCAGGCTCCGCCAGATCCGGTGCGAGGCCAGGACGAAGGGGACGTAATCGCGGCCCTCGCCGACGGCCTGCCGAGTGATGCGGCTCTCACCGTGGCTCGACCCCGAGCTATGCGGCGGGGCGAAGCGATCGAGGCCGACCGCCTTCGCCCCGCGCAAGCCCAACTGGTAGAGGGCCGCGCTGCCCATGGCGCCGAGGCCGACGACGGCAATCTCAAAACGGTCTTCCATCGGTGGATGCGCTCCGGTCCGCCCTCGCGGAGAATGCCGTTCGCTTGCGGAAAAATCGATGGCGAGGCAATGCGCCGGGCGGGATGCCAAGCCCGGCCTGCCGATGGGACGGCGCCGTCGCCGGCTCGCTCCGTCGCCGGACCCCGCTGCGATCGCTGAATCGATCGCCGGCACCCGTAAGCGACCGTACAAGAGGGCGATGTCGTCCAATATGAATCAGATTCAAAACGCGAATGCTTGCCTGATACGCGCCTCTGAGCGCCTTCTGGATTGATTTTTCTCGTGATTGATCTTCCATGGCGCGAACGGATAGGACGGTGAACGGCCTGCATAGGCGGCTTGGCGCGTGCCTTGCATGAGGTGGCGCGCAGCGCAGAGCCACCGGCTCTCATGGGTTGGCGTGCCCATCCGACGATGCCCGTCCTGGACGGTGCTGCCCGGTCCGACTGCATCATGCCCTCCTCGATGCAGCCCTGCGTCCGGCAGACCGAACGGTCGCGGTGTCATCGCCCTCTGCGGGATCGGAGAGCATCATGTGCGAACGTGACGGTCTGTTCTTTCAACGCTTCTCCCGGCGTGGCCTGCTCCGCGCAGCGGGATCGGCCGGCGCGGCCATCGCGCTGCCGGCCCATCTCGCGGCCCTGGTCGCACCGGCCGCCGCGGCGGGCGCGATGACCACCGTCAAGGCGACCCACGGGTCCGGCTTCTGCAACCTCGGCATGTTCCTCGCCCATGAGCGCAAACTGACCGAGGGCGACGGGGTCAGCCTGGATTTCGTGGTGACGCCCTCGAACGCCGAGATCACGACCATGTTCGGTGCCGGGCTCGTCGACATGTCGATGATCCCCTACTCGAACTTCATGACCCTGTACGACGCCGGTGCCCCGGTGAAGATCGTCGCCGGCGGCGGTGTCCAGGGCTGCATGATCGTGGCGCGCGAAGGCATCCGGTCCGCGGCCGACCTGAGGGGCAAGACCCTGGGCACCTTCCAGGCCGACACCCTCGAGGTCCTGCCGTTCGACTACCTCAAGAAGGCCGGACTGACCTTCCAGGACCTCGACGTACGCTACCTCGATACCTCACCGGAGCTGGCCCAGGCCTTCATCGCCGGCGCGGTCGATGCGATCTGCCATATCGAGCCCTACGCCACGCAGTGCCTGCAGTCGCGCAAGGGCGCCACGCTCCTCTCGGACGGAACCGATGTCTACGGCGCCGGCTATTCCGATTGCGTCCTCGCGGCGCGGACGCCGCTGATCGAGAAGAGCCCCGCCACCGTACGGGCGGTGATCAAGGCCCTGTTCACCGCGCAGTCGCAGATCGAATCCGATCGCGCCGCGGCGCTGAAGGACACCGTCGGCAACTACTACAAGACCACCATGGAAGCCGCGGTCGACGCCTCCGCCAAGCAACCCGTCTGCACGGATCAGCGCAATCAGACCGACTTCATCATCGCCCGCGGGCAGTCGATGAAGGAGATGGGCTACGTCAAGAAGGCGCCCGGACCCGATGCCTTCGACTGGAGCCTGATGGAGCAGGTCATCGCCGAGAACCGGCCGCTCTATGACGGGCTGAAGCTGAAATCGGCCTGACGGACCCCGCGTCTCCCGGACCCGATTCCCGATCTTCCGAAAGGCAGCCTCATGGCCGCGACGGACGTTCCCCTCGGCGCAGTGGCGCCGGTTTCCGCACAATCCGCGCAGGCGGCTCCGGGACAGGGGCGGCCCCTCGCTCCCCGGCGATACCCGCGCCTGCGCGCGGGTCTGGCGACCCTCGGCTGGAGCCTGGCCTCGCTCGGCCTGTTCGCCGGCCTGTGGGAGGCCCTCTGGGCCCTGGGGTTCCTGAACCCGCTGCTCCTGCCGCCCCCGCACCTGTTCCTCGCCGACCTGCCCGCGACCCTGAAGTATTTCGACCGGTCCAACCGGATCGGCAGCCGCAGCGAGGGCGGGGGTGTGACGCCGCTCCTCGCCACCATCGGGTGGACGACCATGCGGGTCACGGTCGGGCTCGTCCTCGGCTTCGTCGGCGGCGTCCTGGTGGGCGCGCTGCTCCACTATGTCCGGCTGTTCCGCAACCTCGTCCTGCCCACGGTGCTCCTGCTGGCGCCGATCTCGCCGGTGGCCTGGCTGCCGGTGGCGATCTTCGTCTTCGGAATCGGCGACGTGCCGGCGATCTTCCTCGTCTTCATCACGCTGTTCTTCGCCATCGCGCTGACGACGAGCACCCAGATCGCAGCGGTGCCGGTCACCTACCTCAACGTCGCCCGCATCATGGGGGCGGATACCCGCCAGACCTTCTTCCGCGTGGTGCTGCCGGCGATCCTGCCGGGGCTGTTCATGACCCTGCGCCTCAACCTGTTCGCCGCCTGGATGGTGGTGCTGATCGCGGAGGCGGTGGGCGTCGGCAGCGGCCTCGGGCAGATCGTCTCGCTCGCCCGCTCGACCTTCAACGCCCGCCTCAGTTTCTTCACCATGGCGATCATCGGCCTGCTCGGCTTCAGCTTCGACTGGGCCCTGCGCCAGATCCAGGCCCGGATGCTGTGGTGGATCGCACCCCAGGGAGGCGGTCGATGAACGCTCCGGTCCCGACCCCCTCGCTCCGCCGCCCGGCCGTGCACCTGTCGGGTGTCGGCAAGACCTGGACGCCGGCCGGACGCGGCCCCGTCCAGGCCCTGCGCGACGTCGACCTCGACATCGCCCCCGGCGAGTTCGTGGTCTTCCTCGGCCCCTCCGGCTGCGGAAAGTCGACGCTGCTCTACATGATCGCCGGGCTGGAGCCGGCGAGCGCCGGCACGATGGAAGCTGACGGCCTGCCGATCACGGGGCCGTCGGCCGAGCGCGGCCTGATCTTCCAGGACGCCTCGCTGTTCCCCTGGCTGACGATCCTCGACAACGTCGCCTTCGGCCTCTCCATCGGCGCGGTCCAGAAGCTGAAGCGCCGGGAGATTGCCGCCGAGATGCTGCGGCGGGTCGGCCTCGCCGACATGATGGACAAGAAGCCGGACGAGCTCTCCGGGGGCATGCGCCAGCGCGCCGCCTGCGCCCGGGCCCTCGCCATGCGCCCGAAGGTCCTCATGATGGACGAGCCCTTCGCGGCCCTCGACGTCCAGACCCGCGCCAAGATGCAGGATTTCCTGCTGCAGATCTGGCGCGACAGCGGTGCCTCGATCGTCCTCGTCACGCATTCCATCGACGAGGCGGTCGCGCTGGCCGATCGGGTCGTGGTGTTCACCGCCCGTCCCGGCCGGGTGAAGACCATCGTACCGGTGGATCTGCCCCGCCCGCGCAATCCCCGCGACCCGCGCTTCCACGACCTGCGCGACCGCTTCGGCGAACTCCTCGCCGACGAGGTCGACCGGGCCTTCGCGGAGCAGGAGGCGCGCTGAGCGCCGTCCTCGTCCGCCGCCATCGTTCTCAACCGCCTGAAGGATCAGCATGACCGAGATCATCGTCGAGGCCCGCACCATCATCACGGGCGTGCAGGACCGGCATACCCCGATCGTCCACGACAACGCCGCCGTGCTGGTGCGCGACGGCGTCCTCGTCGCGGTCGGCGATCCGGCGGCCTTGCGCGCCACGGCACCGGACGCGACCGTGCATCGTTACCCGCGCCACGTGATGCTGCCGGGCTTCGTCAACAGCCATCACCATGTCGGGCTCACCCCCCTGCAACTCGGCTCGCCCGACCACGCCCTGGAACTCTGGTTCGCCACCCGCATCGCCGCCAAGCGGGTCGACCACGAACTCGACACCCTTTATTCCGCCTTCGAGATGCTCGCCTCCGGCGTCACCACCGTGCAGCACATCCACGGCTGGATGGCGGGCGGCTACGAGCAGGTCCACGGCGCGGCCTCGCAGGTGCTCGGCGCCTATCGCAAGATCGGGATGCGCGCCTCCTACTGCTACGCCGTGCGCGAGCAGAACCGCCTCGTCTACGAGGCCGACGAAGCCTTCTGCGAACGCCTGCCCCAGCCCGTCGCCGGGCAGCTGATGGCGCATCTCAAGGCGCAGTCGATGCCCTTCGCGGATTTCATGACCCTGTTCGAGACCCTGAAGGCGGAGAACGAGGGCGAGCGCCTCACCCGGATCCAGCTGGCTCCGGCCAACCTGCACTGGTGCAGCGACGAGGCGCTGCAGACCCTCGATGCCACCGCGCGCAAGCACGGCGTGCCCATGCACATGCACCTTCTCGAGACCGTCTATCAGAAGGAATATGCCCGGCGCCGGACCGGCAAGACCGCCGTGCGGCACCTGCACGACCTCGGCGTGCTCGGGCCGCACCTGACCCTCGGGCACGGCGTCTGGCTGACGGCGGAGGATGCCGACATCGCCGCCGAGACCGGCACCTGCATCTGCCACAACTGCTCGTCGAACTTCCGCCTGCGCTCCGGCGTGGCGCCCCTCAACCTCTACGAGGCCAAGGGCATGACCGTCGGGATGGGCCTCGACGAGGCGGGCATCAACGAGGACCGGGATATGCTCCAGGAGCTGCGCCTCGTCCTGCGCGCGCACCGCACCCCCGGCATGGACGACGACGTGCCCACGTGCCCGCAGGTCCTGCGGATGGCGACCGAGCACGGCGCCAAGACCACCGCCTTCGGCCAGAGCATCGGCCGGCTCGATCCGGGCCGCTTCTTCGACGCGGTGCTGATCGACTACGACAAGGCGACCTATCCCTACCAGGACACCGACATCCCGATCCTC
Organism: Methylobacterium sp. AC690; assembly: GCF_979256535.1. Taxonomy (NCBI): domain Bacteria; kingdom Pseudomonadati; phylum Pseudomonadota; class Alphaproteobacteria; order Hyphomicrobiales; family Methylobacteriaceae; genus Methylobacterium; species Methylobacterium sp. AC690. Next base: position 89,891 of record NZ_CEEDOX010000009.1, read on the forward strand.
GACGCGCTGATGCAGCGCGCCAAGACGGGAGCCGTCGATGCGGTCTTCGTCGACGGGCAGATCGTCTACGCCGACGGCCGCTTCACCCGGGTCGACCGCGATGCCGTGCTCGCCGAGATCGCCGAAACCCTCGGCCGGCCGCGGACCCCGGAAGAGGTCGCCCGGCGGGAGCTCGGGCTCGCCGTCACGCCCCACGTCAAGGCCTTCTACGACGGCTACCTGCCTGACGCCCCGCGCCAGCCCTTCTACGCGCCGTCCTCGCGCACCTGATGGTCTGCCCACGCTCCGCCACGGAAACACGAGGTCCGACACGATGATGGGTCGAAAGCGGGCGGCGCTCATCGCCGCGGGGATCGGGGCCTGCACGTCCGCTGCGCAGGCCGAGAGCGCGTTGCGTATCGCCATGACGGCGACCGACATCCCAACCACCACGGGGATGCCGAACAACGGCTTCGAAGGCCTGCGTTTCCTCGGCTATCCGGTCTTCGAGCCGCTGGTGCAGTGGGACCTCACGCGCAGCGACCGGCCCGCGACCCTCAAGCCCGGATTGGCCGAGCGCTGGGAGCAAATGCCCGAGGACAAGCGGACCTGGCTGTTCCATCTGCGCGACGGCGTCGCGTTCCACGACGGCACGCCCTTCACCGCCGATGCCGTGCTGTGGAATCTCGACCGCTACTTCAAGGCCGACAGCCCGCAATACGAGGTGGCCGCCGCCGGCATCACGAAGACGCGTGTGCCGATCATCGCCGGCTATCGCAAGCTCGATGAGCGCACGGTCGCGGTCACGACGACCGTCGCGGCCTCGTACTTCCCCTACATGATGGTCTACCTGCTGTTCACCGCGCCGTCCTCGTTCGAGAAGGGCGGGCGCACCTGGGCCGGGACCGCGATGCTGCCGGCCGCCGGGACGGGACCGTTCCGGATCACGCGGGTCAGTCCGCGCGAGGCCGTCGATCTGGCGCGGTTCGACAGCTACTGGGACGCCACGCGCCGGGCGAAGGTCGACCGGATCCGGCTGATGCCGATCCCGGAGGCGAATGCCCGGATCGCCGCCCTGCGCTCGGGACAGGTCGACTGGATCGAGGTCCCGGCCGCCGACGGGATTCCCACGCTGAAGGCGGCGGGCTTCACCGTCACCACGGGCTCCTACCCGCATGTCTGGCCGTGGTTCTACAACATCGGCGCCAAGGACAGCCCGTTCCGCGATGTGCGGATCCGGCAGGCGCTGAACTACTGCGTGGACCGCGACGCGATCGTCGGCTTCCTCAACGGGACGGCCGAGCCGGCGGTCGGTTGGCTGAAGGCCGACGATCCGAGCTTCGGCGCGCCGCAGAACCATTACGGCTTCGACCCGGAGCGGGGCCGGGCCCTCCTGGCCGAGGCCGGGTACGGACCCCGGAAGCCCTTGGCCTTCCCGGTGATGATCTCGACCTCGGGCTCGGGCCAGATGCTGCCGCTGCCGATGAACGAATTCCTGCAGGAGAACCTGAAGCAGTCCTGCGGCGTCGAGGTGCGCTTCGACGTGGTGGAATGGCAGGTGCTCCTGAACGCCACCCGCGCCCTGCCGGATGCCGCGAGCCTCTCGGGTGCCATGGCGCTCAACGTGAGTTCGCCCACCTCGGATGCGGGCGTCATGGCCCGCTACTTCTCCTCCGATCGCTTTCCGCCGGGCGGCTTCAACTTCCCCAACTGGAAGGATGAGACCTTCGACGCCGCGCTCCAGCGCCTGTCGGACTCGACCGACCCGGCGGTGATCGCCGCGGCGACCCGCACCGCGCACGAGCGCCTCGTGGACGACCCGCCCTGGCTCTACGTCGTGCACGACCGCAATCCGCGCGCGATGTCGCCACGGGTGAAGGGTTTCATCCCGGCCCAATCGTGGTTCCTCGACCTGTCCCTCGTCAGCGTCCAGTAGGCGTTCCATGTCCGACCCGACCCATCTCGACGCCCTCTCCCTCGCCGAGGCGATCGCCGCCCGTCGCCTGTCGCCGGTGGACGCCGTCGCGGCGCACCTCGCCCGGATCGCCGTCCATGAGACGACGCTGCAGGCCTTCACGGAGGTCTATGCCGACGATGCGCGCCTCGCCGCCGAGGGCGCCGACCGGGCGATCCGCTCCGGTCACGCCGTCGGTCCCCTGCACGGGGTGCCGGTGGTGCTCAAGGACCTGATCGACCTCGCCGGCCGGATCACCATGGGGGGATCGGCCGCGCACCGGGCCCGGCGGGCGCGCACCACGGCCACCATCGCCCAACGGCTGATCGGGCAGGGAATGATCGTGCTGGGCAAGACGCACACCGTGGAGTTCGCCTATGGCGGGTGGGGCACCAACCCGCATCTCGGCACGCCCCGGAACCCCTGGGACCTCGCGGTGGCCCGCACCCCCGGTGGATCGAGCAGCGGCACCGGCGTCTCCGTGGCGGCCCGCATGGCACCCTGGGGGATCGGCACCGACACGGGCGGATCCGTCCGCCTGCCCGCCTCGTTCTGCGGGCTCACCGGGCTCAAGGTCACGGTCGGGCGCGTCAGCACCCACGGGATCGTCCCGTTGAGCGCCACCCTGGATACGCCGGGGCCGCTGGGCCGCTCGGTCGCCGACGTGGCGGTCCTCTATCGCGCGATCGCGGGACCCGACATCCTCGATCCCGCAACGCGCGGCATCGACCCGGTCGATCCGCTACCCGGACTGACGCGCGGCGTGCGCGGACTGCGTCTCGCCCACATGCCGAGGGTGGAACGCGAGGGGGTCTCGCCCGAGGTCCTGAGCGCCTACGACGCGGCCCTCGCGCAGTTCGAACGGCTCGGTGCCGAGGTGGTGGAGATTGCCCTGCCGTTCCGCTTCGCCGAGCTCACGAGCGTCCAGGCCAGCGCGGTGACCAATGCCGAGGCCTACTTCGTCAACGGCCGCCTTGCGGAGGACCCGGACGCTCCCCTCGGCGATGCCGTCCGGGCCCGCATCCTGGCCGGGGCAAGCGTGACCGCGCAGGATTATCTCGCCACCCAGTCCCTGCGCCGCGATCTCCAGCGCCGGTTCCTGGCCGCGATGGAGGGGTTCGACGCCCTGCTGACGCCGACCACCGAGACGGCGGCCATTCCCCTCGCTGAGGTCGACGAGGGGCACCTGCCCTCGCGCTTCACCCGGTTCGGTAACCTGCTGGATCTCTGTGCCTTGGCCTTGCCCGACGGTTTCACCGGGGCGGGCCTGCCGCTCTCCCTCCAGATCACGTGCCGTGGTTACGAAGAGGCCATGGCATTGCGGATCGGGCATGCCTATCAAACAGCCACCGCGTGGCACCTGCGCAGCCCCTCCCTGGCAGATACCAACGGTCCCGCGCTTCGATCGCCGCCCTGATGCGACGCCGTACGATGCCGTCCGGGCCGACGCGGCGTCGGTCGCGGGCTGCGGATCGCTCGAAGCCTCGCATGGCACGCGGTTCGCTCGCAGCCTCGCATGGCACGCGGTTCGCGGACCGCATCCCGATGGGCCGCGGGGCCGGGCCCGAGGAACTCGCCGACGCCATCGCCGTCCTGGCAAGCCACGATGCGCGTTTCGGCACCGGCGTGAACCGGCCGGTCGACGGTGGGTTGTCCGCCTCGAACGGCCAACCGCGCCAGGCCCGATCCCATCGCGCACCCCGGACATGCGCCGGTCCGCCGGGGCGGATGCCGCCTTCGGTCGGCGAAGCCCCGGGTCGGGTCGCCGATCGCCGGCGAAGCGACCCCCTCGAAACGGAGAACGACCATGGACGTCAGACGCCTCGGACATTCGGGCCTTCGTGTCCCCGCCCTGAGCTTCGGCACCGCGACCTTCGGCGGAGGGAACGACTTCTTCAAGGCATGGGGGTCGACCGACGCGGGCGGTGCCTCTCGCCTCGTCGACGTCTGCCTCGACCACGGCGTGACGATGTTCGACAGCGCCGACGTCTATTCGGAGGGGCTGGCCGAGGAGATCCTGGGCGCCGCCATCAAGGGCAAGCGAGACCGCCTGCTGATCTCGACCAAGACCACCTTCCCGATGGGCGACGACCCCAACGGCTTCGGCTCGTCCCGCCAGCATCTCGTCGACGCGGTGGACAAGGCCCTCAAACGGTTGGGCGTCGAGCACATCGACCTGCTGCAACTGCACGGGCAGGACTACAACACCCCGGTGGAGGAGACGCTCTCGACGCTCGACGGGATCGTGCGCTCCGGCAAGGTCCGCTACATCGGCGCCTCGAACTTCTCCGGTTGGCACCTGATGAAGTCGCTCGCGGTTGCGGACCGATACGGCTATCCGAGGCACGTGGCGCACCAGGCCTACTACTCGCTGCTCAACCGCGACTACGAGTGGGAGCTGATGCCGCTCGGGCGCGACCAGGGCGTCGGCGCCGTGATCTGGAGCCCCCTGGGCTGGGGCAAGCTGACCGGCAAGATCCGTCGCGATCAACCGCCGAAGCCCGGCACGCGGGCGCATGACATCGCCGAGACCGGACCGCACTACGAGCCGGAGCGCCTGTTCCGGATCGTCGATGCGCTGCTCGGCGTCGCCGCGGAGACCGGCAAGACCGTGCCCCAGATCGCGCTGAACTGGCTGCTCCAGCGCCCGACGGTGTCCAGCATCGTGGTGGGGGCGCGCAACGAGGAGCAGCTCATCGAGAACATCGGTGCGGTGGGTTGGAGCCTCTCGGCGGGACAGGTGGCCAGGCTCGACGCGGCCAGCGACGTGCCCCCGGCCTATCCGGTCTGGCACCAGCGCGGCTTCCCGATGTTGAACGAGCGCGGCTGACCGACGCGAACCTGGCAGGCTGGACGAACCCGACAGGCGGGACGACCCTGGCAGGCGGGACGAACCTGACCGGTATTTTGGACCGAGCTGATTGAGAGGCTACTGCATGGTGGCGGCCATGGGTAGCCGGAAGGTCAGGTCCGGGACGGTGACAGGCGCGGGCGGCCGGTAGTCCAAGGACGGATGCGGTCGAACGCGCTTGTGGGTATTCTGCCAAATCCCGATCACGGTCTGTACCTCCTTGAGCGAGTAAAAGATTTCTCGGCGTAGGCACTCGTCCTTCAGCTTGCCGTTGAAGCTCTCACAATAGCCATTCTCCCACGGCGATCCTGATACAATGGACTGGATCTGCGGGCCGGTTTTGGCGACCCATTTCCGCAAAGCCTTCGAGATCATCTCTGGGCCGTTGTCGCAGCGGATGTTGTCTGGCATGCCATGCAGGCACATCGCATCGGCCAGCGCCTCGATCACACCCAGACTCTTGATGCGCCTCGCGACCTTGAGCGCCAGGCAGGCGCGACTGTGCTCGTCGATCAGCGTCAGGATACGCAGGCTTCGCCCGTCATGGGTCTGACCCTGCACGAAGTCGAAGCTCCAGACGTGATGGCGATGGAGCGGCCGCAGCCGCACGCAGGAGCCATCGTTCAACCACAGCCGGCTTCGCGGCCGATGCTTTTGCGGAACCTTGAGCCCCTGACGACGCCAGATCCGCTGAACCCGGTCTTTCCCCACCTGCCAACCCACTGCCTGCAGCAGCGCGGTGACGCGGCGGTAGCCCTGGCGTCCGTGACGAAGACGCCAAGGCGACGATGGCGCGGGTCAGCGCATCCTCGTCAGCCGGTACCGTGGGCACGTAGCGTTGCGTGCCCCGGTGCTGGCCGACGATCCGGCAGGCGTGGCGCTCCGAGAGGCCATACCTCTCCTGGATCGCGTCGACTGCCTGCCGGCGTCGCTCCGGGGCTACAAGTTTCCCGCGGCGACGTCCGCCAGCACCTGACCCTCCAACGATAAGACAGCCACGAGCCGGCGCAATCGCGCGTTCTCGCGCTCCAGATCCTTCATCCGACGGGCCTGATCGATCTGCAGGTCGCCGTACTCCTTGCGCCAGCGATAGTCGCTTTGCTCGGAAATCTCGGCCTCCTTGCAAGCCAGCGCCAAACTCTTGCCCTGGGCCGTCTGCACCTCAATCTGGCGCAGCTTCAGCACAACCTGCTCCGCACCCGTCTTCTGACCTCGCTTCATGCCCAACTCCTTCAATCCTGGCTGATCCTCTCAATCAGCCCGGTCCAAAGCCAGCCGGTCAGGTCACTTCTGTGGCCGCCTCCCGGCGGAAACGCTGATCCCCCGTTTCCCGGCCGCATACGCGCTCGCCGTCCAAATTCCGGATCTCGTCCGTGTCGAGTGACGGCGCGCCATCGACGCATCACGGAGGAGCGGCCGTGGCACGTTCCCGGGATTGGACGGGCCGCGCTCGACGATCGTCGACGGGTCACCACCGATAGCTCACGGTTCCGGTGACGCGGCGGCCTTCGCCGTAGTTGCAGCCGACGAAGCCGATCAGCTGCGAGCAGGTGCCAACGAAGACGCGGTCGAGGAGGTTGTTGGCGGCCACCTGGAAGCGCCAGTTCTCGTACTGGTATCGCACCGCCGCATCGACCAGGAAGTAGTCCGGCACCCGGATGGTGTTCTGGACGTCGCCGAAGCTGGCGCCGACGTAGCGGAAGCCGGCGCCGAGGCCGAGGCCGCGGAACGGGCCCTCCTGTACGGTGTAGTCGGCCCAGGTGGCGGCGGTGAAGTTCGGCACCTGGATGGGGCGTCGGCCGACCGCGCTCAGGGCTCCGGCGGGAGGCTCGTCCTTCGTGACCTCGGCGCTCAGGACGGTCGCCGAGGAAATCAGCTTGAACCCGTCGAGCAGGTCCATGGTGGCCTCGGTCTCGAAGCCCTTCACCGAGATCTCGCCAACCTGATAGAACGCCTGCTGCAGCGGATCGGTGGGGTCGAAGGTCAGTGCGTTGGTCTTCTTGGTGTCGAACACCGAGAACAGGATCGAGCTCGCGGCCCCCGGCGGCTGGAACTTCACACCGGCCTCGAGGGTCTCGCCGCGCTCGGGCTTGGGCGGGAGGATGTTGTAGGAGGTCGGGATCACGCCGACATCCGGAATGGTCTGCGTCGTGCTCTGCTGGACGTAGACCGGCAGCACGTTGAAGGAGCGCGCCGCCGAGACGTAGGGCGTCAGGCCGTTGTCGAAGAGGTAGGACAGGCCGGCCCGGCCGCTGAAGGCCTGGGCATCCTGGTTCGCGCCGAAGACGGCGGGAATGGCGTTGGAGATTCCGGAGGCGTCGAGCTGCTGGCGCACGGCGTCGATCGGCGGGTTGGCGGCGGTCGTCTTCGTCGTCACCCAGTCGTAGCGGCCGTTGAGGCTGAGCACCCAGCGGTCGTCGAACTTGACCTGGTCCTGGGCGTAGAGTCCGACCTGCTCCTGGTCGATGCGCGCGAGCCGCGTCTGCGGCAGGGAGGCGACGCCGGTGCCGTAGACCGGGTTCAGGATGTCGAGGGGGCCGACCAGGGGGCCGGCGCCGAGGAGCGCCGCGGTCGGACCGCCGAACTGATTGCTCTTGTTGCTGACCTTGCTGTAGTCGACGCCCACCAGGGCGGTGTTCTTGATACGGCCGAACTGGGAATCGTTCTGGAGCTGCGTGTCGACGGTGAAGACGCCGTATTCCTCCAGCCAGGTCTGCGCCGAGCGCCCCAGGATGTTGGGCGCCGTCGAGCTGCCGTCGTTGGCGTAGACCGTGTTGTAGTCCGTCGAGGCATGGGCGTAGCGCAGGTTCTGGCGCACGGTCCAGGAATCGTCGAGCCGGTGCGAGAACTGGTACCCGCCCTCGAAGTGCTCGGCGAGGAAGCTGGAGAAATTCGGCTCTCCGAGGAAGCGGCTGCGCAGCTGCGCCCGATAGGGATTGCTGCCGTTGGTGTAGTCGCGCGGAATGGACCGGAACGTGTCGCCAATGCGATCCTTCTGATAGTTGCCGAGCAGCGTCAGGCTCGTATCGGCCGAGGGCGCGAAGGTGACCGCCGGGGCGATGTAGATCCGGTCCAGCGGCGTATTATCCACCTGCGTGCCGCCCTCGCGCAGGAGGCCGGTGACGCGGTAGAGGATCGTCTTCTCGGGATTGACCGGACCGCTCAGGTCGAAGCCGAACTGCTTGCGGTTGAAGCTGCCGTAGCCCCCGAAGATCTCGCGATACGGTACGGCAAGGGGCTTCTTGGTGATGAAATTGACGAGGCCGCCGGGATCGTTGAGCCCGAACAGGCCCGAGGTCGGGCCACGCAGGACGTCGATGCGCTCGACGCCGTAGGGCTCGATGGGGAAGCCCGAGAAGCTGGTCTGGGGCAGGCGCAGGCCGTCCTTGTAGATGCCGCGCTGGGTCTGGTCGAAGCCCCGGATGATGAGCTGGTCAAACCGGCCGTCCTGCCCCTGCGGCGAGGAGACCACGCCGGCGCTGTAGCTCAGCGCGTCGGCCAGGTTCTGGACCCCGCGATCCTCGATCTGCTTCTGCGTGACCACCGAGATCGACTGGGGCACCTCGCGCAAGGGGGTGTCGGTCTTGGTGCCGGTGCTCGACGTCGGGACGACGTAGGACGTGGCCGCCTTCAACGCGCTCGCGGTGCCGGCCGGGATGCCGGTCCCCGAACCGGCCACCGAGATGGTGTCGAGCTGGACCGCGGCGGTGCCGCCCGTGCCCTGCGCCAGGGCCGTGCCGCTCCCCAGGACCGGCACCGTCGCCGCCAGCGCGAGGGCGGAAACGCCTGCCGCGCCGATCCGGCGACCGGGACGCGCGGACCTGGAGGAGGCGGGACGGAGTTCGACCTGGATCATGGGGAATGCTTTCCGATGCCGATCTTGACGTCATGCAGCAGACGGGATCAGCGAGATCCGTCAAATCGGCACTTGCCGAACACTTCCGCGAATTTTGGAGGTATTCTAAGCAGGTAAACCTATCTTGCGGCGACAGGGTGCACATGCGGAAGGCTATTGATCAAGCTGACTCAGGGATTGTCTCGCATATTTCAATACGACGTTGTTGAATTAGCACATTTGTACTTTGTAATTAATAAAAAGACCAAGTTTTATCGCCGGGCCAGCAGCCACATCATGAAGGGCGCGCCCACGAGAGCGGCGACAAGGCCGGCCGGAAGCTGGTCGGGGAAGAAGGCCATCCGGCCGACGAAATCCGCCGCCACCATGATCAGCGCGCCGACGAGGGCGGAGCCCGCGAGGTGGGGTGCGGCCCGCGCCAGGCCGGCGAGCCGCGCCACCTGGGGAGCCACCAGGCCGACGAAACTCAGGGGGCCGGCGACGAGGGTTCCGGCTGCCGTGAGGAGGGCCGCCAGCGTCAGGATCGCGAGGCGGCTTCCGCGCAGGTTCAACCCCAGGGCCCGCCCGGTGGCGTCCCCCAGCGGCATCAGGTCGAGCCAGCGCACCACCAGGGGCAGGCAGGCCGCCCCGATCCCGAGGAGCACCACGGCCGCGACGGCATCGCCGGGTGCGACCCGCGCCGTGGAACCCGCCGTCCAGGCCCGCAGCATGACCACCGCGGGATCGCCGCTGATCATCAGGATGGTGAGCAGCGCGCCGAAGCCCGTGGTGAGGGCGATGCCGGCGAGCAGCATCTGCTCCGGCGCGAGGGCGGCCCGCCGGGCGAGCGTCAGGATCGCCAGGAGGGTGGCGAGCGCGCCGAGCCCACCCGCGCCGAGGAGCATCGCCCGGTCCGGCAGGGCGACGAGGAGGCTGACGGCGATGAGCCCGAACGCCGCTCCCGCGCTCACGCCGAGGACCTCCGGGCTGGCGAGCGGGTTGCCCGTGAGGCGCTGGACCAGGGCGCCGGCCAGCGCCAGGGTCGCGCCCGCAGCCAGCGAGGCGACGACGCGCGGCCAGCGCCAGGGCATCACCTCGGCCAGCCCGTCGCCGAGGCTGAGGACCCAGCCGCCGTCCTGACGGCCGAGCACCAGGGCGCCGACGGACAGGAGCGCCAGCAGCGCGCCCCAGGCCGCGATGCGGCGCCAGGGTCTCGGCGCGCGCGCCGCCGCCTCGGCGGCGTGATGGAGGCTCCCGACCCCGCGCAGGCGGGGCAGCAGCCAGAGCAGCAGTGGCACGCCGAGGAGGGCCGCGAAGGCGCCGGTCGGCAGCGAGACCAGGGGGCCGAGGGCCAGCACCACCGCATCGGTCAGCCAGAGCAGGGCCCCCCCGAGCAGGGGCGCGGCGATCAGCCGGTCGCGCAGGCGCCGGGTGCCGGTGAGCCGCACCAGGATCGGCGCGGCGAAGCCGACGAAGCCGATCACGCCGACGCCGCTCACGACGAAGCCGGCGAGCGCCACCGCGAGCACCAGGGCGCCGAGGCGGGCCGGCCCGAGGCCGAGCCCGAGGCTGCGCGCGTTGGTCTCGTCGAGATCCAGGAGCGCGAGCGGCCGGACCATCAGGGCCACGAGCCCGGCGGCGACCGCGAGGCGCGGCGCGAGGTAGGCCGGGGCCGACCAGTCGTTCATGGCCAGCGACCCAGCCCCCCAGACGAACAGGCCGAACAGGCGCTCCTGGTGCAAGATGACCAGGAGGGTCTGGATCGCCCCGCAGGTGAGCTCGATCACGAGCCCGGCCAGCAGCAGCCCGAGAGGCGCGAAGCCCCGGCTTCGGCCGAGGGCGAAGACCGCGAGGGCCGCGAGGCCGGCGCCTGCGAGCGCCACCGCCTCGTGCCCCTCCGCGAACAGGCCCGGGGCGAACAGGGAGGCGAGCGCCAGGGCCAGCTGCGCGCCGGCCGAGATGCCGAGGGTCGAGGGCGAGGCCAGGGGATTGCGCAGGACCTGCTGCAGCACGGTGCCGGACAGGGCCAGCGCCGCGCCGGCGAGCCAAGCGGTGGCGAGACGGGGCGCGAGGCTCTCGTGCAGGATGACCTGATGGATGTCGGTCCAGTCCGGGCTCCACAGGGCGGACAGGGCCCGCGCCAGGGGTAGGTCCGCCGTGAGGCTGCGCAGGGTGAGGAGCGTGGCCGCGAGGCTCACGGCCCCGATGAGCAGCGCCGTGCCGGAGGGGCGACGCGCGGAGGCGCCCGCGATGGCCCGCGCCTCAGCCACGCGGACACGTCTCCCGCTGTTGCTCCGCCATCAGCCCGGCAAAGCGCGCGATCGCCGGCAGGCCGCCGTAGAACCAGACCGGCGCCAGCACGGTGACCCGGTGATCGCGCACCGCCGGAAGCGTCTGCCAGAGCCGGCTCGATGCCAGGGCACGGGCGGCATCCGAGCGGATCGGCCCGATATGGACGATGCGGGCGTCGGGTGGACCGGCGGCGAGTTGCTCGATGCCGAGCACGGCGAAGCCGTAGGCGTTGGTCGGCCCGGTCCACGCATTGGCGAGGCCGAGGCGGTCGAGCACCGTCTGGAACAGGCTGTTGCGCCCGTAGACCACCACGTTGCGGTGATCGACGATCCAGACGAGGAAGACCGGTCGCCGATCGCCGGGGCAGGCCACGGCGGCGAGAGTGTCCAGCAGCGTCGCGGTGCGGGTCTCCAGGGCCTCGGCGGCGGCCTCGCGCCCGATCAGCGCGGCGATGCGCCGGGTTTCGGCCCGGGCCTGGGCGTAGGGCGTGCCGGCCTGGGCGTAGATCGAGACCGCCTCGGTCGGCGCGATCCGTCGGAGGAAGTCGCCCTGACTGGCGACCTGGAGGGGGTTGCCCAGGATGAGGTCGGGCTTCAGGCGGGCCAGGACCTCGAGATTCGGCTCCACGACGAGGCCCAGATCGGTGACACCCGCCGGCAGGGCGGGCGCCACGACGGTGCGGTTGTAGCCCTCCGGCTGGGTCACGCCGACGGGCACGACGCCGAGGCCGAGCAGCAGTTCCACCGCGCCCCAGTCGAGGGCGGCGACGCGGGGGGGCGCCGGTTCGGCCCGCGCCGGAAGCACGGCGGCGAGAAGAACGAGGATCCATCCGAGGACGATCCGGCGACGAGCCTCAGCGCGCATCGGCGGGGACCAGCCCGGCATGGCCGGTCTTGGGGGCGCGCTCGGGCGCGAGGCTCGCCTGGCGGAGGCTCGGGACGAAGGCGGCGAATCCGGCCGTCGCCGCGAGGCAGAGCCCCCCGCCCGCCACCAGGGCGAGGCGCACGGAGGCGAGATGCGCGCTGGTGCCCATCTGCATGCCGCCGAGCGCCGGGCCGAGGGTCTCCTCCAGCACCCAGAGGCTCGAGACCCGGCCGAGCATCGCGTCCGGCGTGGCGCGCTGGATCAGGGCGGCGCGCAGGATGCCGGCGAGGCTCGCGGCGGCGCCCAGGACGGCGAGGACGAGGAGAGCCGGGACGAGGCCGCCGACGAGGCCGAGCGCGAGGCAGGCGCCGGCCCAGACCGCCACGCAGGCGAGCAGCCAGCGCCCCGCCCGGGGGCTCGCCCCGGCACGGCCGGAGCCGAGGGCGCCGACCAGGGCGCCCACCGCGGGCGCGGCGTAGAGGAGGCCGAGGCTGTCGGCATCGCCCAGGACGGCGCGGGCGGCGAGTTCGGGCAGGAGCACGTAGGGCACCGCGAAGACCAGGGCGACGAGGTCGATGAGCAGGAGGCCGAGCACCAGGGGCGAGCGCAGCAGGAACCGGAGCCCTCCCGCCCGATCCGACGACGCGTCGCCCATTGGCGCGCCCCGCTCCGGCGGCAGGCGCGGCAGCCGAGCGAGGAGGATGGGCGTCAGGCCCGAGGCCAGCGCCACCCATCCGTAGCAGGCGACGAGGCCCATCCGCGCCGTGATCGCCCCGGCGAGGAACGGCCCCGCGATGGCCCCGGCCTGGGCCGCCACGGCGGTGAGGGCGGCCGCCCCGGCCAGGTGCTCGCGCCCGACCAGGGCCGGGGTCGCGGCCATCAGGGCCGGCATGCCGAAGCCGAAGGTCGCCCCGCCCACCACGGCCGCGGCGAAGATCGGCAGGATTCCGGGCTCGGGCATCGCCGCGTTGCCCATCAGGATCAGGATGGCGGCGAGATGCGCGGACCGGGACCACACCATCACGGCGCGTCGGTCGAAGCGGTCGGCGAGCCGGCCGCCGACGATCAGCGACAGGGCCATCGGCCCCGCCACGGCGGCGTTCAGCAGCGCCACCTGCAGGGACGAGTCCGTGAGTGCGTAGGTCTGCAGGCTGACGGCGACGCCGAGCACCCCGAAGGCCAGGAAGGAGGCGGCCCGCGCCGCGTAGAGCAGCCGGAAGCCCGGGCTCGCGCGCAGGGGCGCGATGTCGAGGAAGCCGGAGGCGGCCATCGCGCGCCCCTACGCCTCCGCGTCCTCGCTGTGCCCGCGCCGCCAATAGGCCACCGCAAGATGCCGGTCGCGGGGCAGGCCGCAGGTCTTGCGCCAATGGGCGCGCAGGGCCTTGAAGGTCTCGAACTCGGTGCCGGCCCAGGCGAAGACGCTGCGGTCCTGCGGGATCGGGATGGCGCGGACGGCCTCGGCCAGCTGGGGGGTGGTGCCGGCGGGGGCGCCCTTGCGGTGCAACCAGCGCAGGGCGAGGCCCGCGGGATGCTGCAGGGCCAGTTCGTCGGCTGCATCGTCCACCTCGACGACCGCCACGCCGGTGGCGTCGGGCGCCAGGCGCTCGAGGATACGGCCGATCGCCGGCAGCGCCGTGTCGTCGCCGGCCAGGAGGTACCATTGCGCGGGGGCGACGCCGCGCCCGCCGGGTCCCAGTATGCCGACGACATCGCCGAGGCGGGCCCGCGCGGCGAAGGCGGCCCCCGGACCGGGCGCCGCGTGCAGGACGAAGTCCAGCGTGATCTCGCCGGCCTCCGCGTCGACCCGCCGGACGGTGTAGGTGCGCAGGGCCGGCGCGGCCGGCCCCTCCGGCCAGACCGGGATGCCGTTGGCGCCCGGCACCGGCCAGACCGGCGGCTGGCCCGCGGGCGGTATCAGCAGGTGGATGTGCATGTCCGGCGCGTCGTAGCGACCGAGATCCTGGCCCGCGAAGGTGATGCGGCGCAGGTTCGGGGTGAGATCCCGGATGCGGCTCACCCGGACCTCGCGCAGGCTCGGCAGGGTGGTGTCCGCGCAGCCGTCCCCCGTCCAGACCAGGCGGGCCTCCGCCGCGCCCGGCAGCTCCTGCAGGTGCTGGGCGAGCATGAACTTGATAGCGGCGAGCCGGGTCGTGTCATCGGCCTCGGCCCGCAGGGTGAGGCGGTCCCGGTCGCTCTCCAGGATGCCGGTGCCGACGTCGAAGGCGATCCGGGTCCGGCCGGGCGCCGCCTCGACGACGAAGTCGTGCTCCTCGAAATGCGCGCAGAGATGCGCCACGTGGCGCTCCGCATCGGCGAGGTGGACCTCGGCCTCGGCTGCCAGCAATGTCACAGGATGATCTCCCCGTTCGTGCGGATGGGCGATGCGCCCCGATCGAGTGGCTGCTCAGGTCGGCCAGCCCTAGACGAAGGACAGCCGCAAGACAACCGCAATGCTTGCTTTATCATTATTCTAATTCAGTATAAAAACGTATTATCCGATCACATTCGACGACTGTTCTTTGCCTGCACTGCCGAAACCTGTGTAGAAACGCCCAGGCGATGCCGCTCCGGACCTGATCGAGACCGCCCCATGACGCAGACCTGTCCCGTCTTCCCGCGCGGGCCCCTCAACCCGGCGGGTCCGGTGCGCCTCGTCTGCCTGCCCTTCGCCGGCGGGAACGCCACCGCCTACGCGTCGCTGGAGCGCGCGCTCGCCGACGTCGCCGAGGTGCGGGTGCCGGAGCTGCCCGGGCGCGGCACCCGCTTCGGCGAGGCCTTCGCCACCGACCTGCCAACCGTCGCGGCCGAGATCGCCGGGGCCCTCCGGGCGATGCCGCAGAAGCCCCTCGTGCTGTTCGGCCATTCCCTGGGCACCCTCATCGCCTACGAGGTCGCGCGTACCCTCGCGGCCGCCGGAGGCGCGCCCCGTCACCTCGTCCTGAGCGGGCGCCGGGCGCCGCTGACCGGGGAAGGCCCGCTCGCGGAGGAGGCCCTGACGGACGCGGCCCTGGAAGCCCGCATGCGGCGCCTCGGCGGGACCCCGCCCGAGTTGTTCGCGGCGCGCGACCTGCTTGCCCTGGTGCTGCCGGTGGTACGGGCCGATTACCGCCTCGCCTCGCAACATGTACCGGATCCGACGTCGCAGCTCCTCGGGCTCCCGGCCACGATCCTGGGCGGCGACGCCGACCTCGACAACCCGCCCGGGCTGCTGCCCGGATGGGGCGCCTGGCTCGGGCGCGCGCCCGCGGTGCAGATCTGGCCCGGCGGCCACTTCTTCATCCGCGCGCAGGGGGAGCGCCTCGCGGCCCTGTTGCGCGACGTGATCGCGGCCGAGGCGCCCGCGCCCTGAGCCGGGCTCACGCGGCCGCCGCCCGGCACAGGGCGGTGCCGTCGCGGATGATGAAGTTCACCAGCGTCGGCGAGATCCCGGCCTCCCGGGCCAGGACGTTCTGCGGCACGCCGTCGATGCGATGGGCCAGGAAGACCCGGCGGGTGCGATCCGGCGTCCGCTCCAGGGCGGCCAGCACGGCCCGCAGGGCCTCGCAGCGCTCCAGATGCGCCAGCGGGCAGGCGCAGGGGGCCGGCACCGCCTCCGCGTCGGCATCCGGCGCCAGGCGGCAGCGCTCGCGCAGGTGCCGCCTGGCGCAGTCGACCGCGGCGTTGCGGACCATCCGGCGCAGGTAGGGGGCCGGCGCCGCAACCTCGGGACAGGCGGAGGCCTCGCACAGCTTCAGGACGACGTCCTGCACCACGTCCTCCGCCGTGGCACGGTCGCGCAGGATGCGGGCGGCGACCTCCACCAGGGCCGCCTGCTCGCGCACCAGGGCGGCGAGCAGGGTGGCGGCGGCGGGCGGCATGCCCCGCGGGGATGCGGAAACCGGGGTCCGTGTCATCGACAGCCCTCCTCGTGGCGATGGCCGCGACGATCCTTCGGGACGGGCCGGACGGGCGTCCGGCGTCGCATCCCGCGTGATCGTCGATTTCACGAACGAGGCTATGTCGACAAATCGAGATCGAATTCAAGCTTCTGATTGTAGATGATATCTATAATTAGAAGAGTTCTAGAAAATAAGAGTTCGTATTTTTCTAGATTAGTCTCGCGTTTTCTGTTCATGATACGCTTGGCGGGCGCATGATACGCTTGGCGGGCGGAAGATTATGGGATCCTCGCGCGCCCGAACGGAGCGACAGCCGGAGGAGAACGGATGAGTTTGGGCGGATTGGACTTTCAGACGTTGCTCGATACCCATCTCCGGATGCAGGCCGGATGCTACGTCGCGGGCGTGGAGCCGGCCCCCGGCGGTGGGTGCTACATCCGATCCGCCCTGCCGGAGCCGGGCTTCAACCTCGCCGTCGGGACGGGGGATCTCGGCTGGGTCGCGGCCACCGCCCGCCGCCACGGACGCCGGCCGGCCCTCCTCGCCCTCGACGACGCGGCCTCCCCCGATCCGGACGTGAAACCGGCCTGCATCGGGCGCTTCCCGACCCACTGGATGGTCCGGGACAGCGGCGCGCCGGGATCGTCCACGACCGGGTCGGCCCTCTCGGACAGTCTCGCCCTCACGGTGGAAACCAATCCCGCTCCTGGGCGGGACTTCCTCACGGTCTGCGGCGACCTCTACGCGGACCCGGCCACGAATGCCGTGGCGCAGGCCGTGTTCGTGCCGGTCCTCGCGGCCGCGCGGGCGGTGCCGGGCGTCGAGACCCGCCACCTCACGCTCAGCGAGGCCGGGACGCCCGTGGCCTGCGCCTCACTCTATCGCGCCGGATCGCGCGCGGGCCTCTACAATGTCGGCACCCGCGCCCCCCACCAGGGCCGGGGCCTCGGCGCCGCGGTGACACGGGCCGCCCTCCGTTGTGCCGCGGAGGCCGGCGCCGGAACGGTGTCCCTGCAATGCGTCGGTGACGGCCCGGTCGAGCGCCTCTACCAGCGCCTCGGCTTCACGGTGGCGGCAAGCCCGGTCCTCTGGGTCTTCGACGACGCTTGAACGCCCCCTCAGGCGGGGCTTGGATTCAAGCGGGGCTTGGATTCAGGCGGGGCTTGGATTCAGGCGGGCGGCGAAGCTGTCGTGGAAGGCGGGGGAATCGACGATCTCCCGATGGGTCACCCCCGGGATGACGTCTCGGCTGAGCACGTTTCGGGAATAGCGGGTCCAGTCCACGTGGTTGAGGCCGCGCGCGAGCGACTCTCCGGCGAGCCAGACCCGGATCGGGGCGTCGAAGGCCGCGGCCCGGTATCCCCGGTAAAGCAGCGTGTTGTCCACGAAGGTCCAGAGCTCGAATTCCTTGCTGCCGAGGCCCGGTCCGTCGGCGGGGAGCGGTCCGGTGGCGGCGACGTAGGCGAGGAACTGCGCCGTCAGGCTCTCGTCCATGCGCCGGAACAGGTCCTCCCAGTCGGCGCGCATGGGCGCGCGTTCGAGCCAGCTGGCGACCTGCGCCTCCCGGGCGCGACGCTCCCGGGGGTCCAGGAGCGGCAGGGCACCGACCGCGAAGTTCACGTCGATGTCGCAGACATCGAGCATGCCGACGAAGGTCAGGTCCACGTCCGAGCCCAGCATCCGCGCGGCCTCGTAGGCGAGCACGCCGCCCCAGGACCAGCCGAGCAGCGTGCAGGGCCGACCGGCGCATTCGGCTCGGATGGTCTCGGCGTAGCGGGCGGCGATGTCCTCCACCGAGACGACATTCTTGCGGGCCTCGCTCAGGGAGTAGCAGACGAAGCCGGTCACCGGCTGGTCCGGCCCGAGCCGGCGGACCAGGGGCGCATATTCACGGGTGTTCACCATCAGGCCGGGGAAGCAGTACAGCATCGGGCGGGTCCCGCCCCGCGCCAGTTGCACCACCTCGGCATGGCCCACCGCGTCGGCGGTCAGCGCCGCCGCCAGGGTCGCCACGGTCTGGTTGTTGAACAGGTCGGCGATGGTCGGGCCGCGTCCGGGGAAGGCCGTTCCCAGCGCGGTCAGGACCCGCAGGGCCGTCAGCGAATGGGCGCCGGCCTCGAAGACGTTCTGATCGGGGTGAAGGGCGGGCAGGCCGAGGGCCTCGGCCCAGATACCGGCCACCACGGCCTCCGTCTCGCTCAAGGGCCGTGCCGGCGCGTCCTCGGGCAGCTGATCGGCCGGGTCCGGCAGGGCCGCCCGGTCGAGCTTGCCCCCCGGCGTCAGCGGCAGGGCCGCCAGAACCACGATCCGGCCCGGCACCAGGTAGTCCGGCAGACGCCGCGCCAGGGCCGCGCGCAAGCCCGCCTCCGCCGGCGCGGCGCCGGGCGCCGCCACCACGTAGCCCACCAGGCGCGGACCCGCCGGCCCGTCCCGCAGGGCGGCGGCCGCCCCCGCCACCGTCTCCTGGGCGAGCAGGGCCGCCTCGACCTCGCCCAGCTCGATCCGGAAGCCGCGCAGCTTCACCTGCGCGTCCGCCCGCCCGAGATACGCCACCGTCCCGTCCGCCCGCCAGCGGGCGAGGTCCCCCGTGCGGTAGAGCCGGGCCCCGGGCGCCCCGTAGGGGTCGGGCAGGAAGCGGGCCGCCGTCTGACCCGGCTGGCCGAGATAGCCCCGCGCCAGGCAGGCGCCGCCGAGGTAGAGCTCGCCCGTCACCCCCACCGGCACCGGCTCCAGGGCCGCGTCGAGGATCAGGGCGCGGCGCGGACCCACCGCCCGGCCGATCGGCGCGTAGGCGTCCTCCACCGTGGCCTCCGGGCCGGTCTTCCAGGCCAGGGGCGAGATCACCGTCTCGGTGGGCCCGTAGCCGTTGATGAGGAAGCGCGGGCGCAAGGCCCGCGCGATCAGCCCGAAGCTCTCGCGCGAGAGGGCCTCGCCGCCGAAGGCGTAGGAGCGCGGGCTGGGGGCGGGGCCGGCGGCGGCCTCGAGCGCCAGGGCGTGCATGTAGGCGGTGGGAAAGCCCGCATGGCTGACGCGGTGTCGCTCCATGGCGTCGAGGGCCTCGCGCGGGGTCCAGAGGCCGTCGGGCTTGAGCACGACGCAGCCGCCGAAGGCCAGGGGCACCATCCAGCGCTCGTGGGCGCCGTCGAAGCTCATGGAGAGGACGTGGAGTTCGCGGGTCTCGGGTCCGGTCTGGTAGAGGGCGCCGGTGGCGCGGATATGGGCGGCCAGGGGTCCGTGGGCGACGGCCACGCCCTTGGGCCGTCCGGTGGAGCCGGAGGTGTGGATGACGTAGGCGAGCTGGTCCGGGTGCAGCGTGACGGCGGGGGCGGTGGCGGGCTCGGCCGCGAGGTCGAGGGCGTCATGGTCGAGGGTCCCGGGCAGGCCGGGGACGGTGGCGAGGCGGGCGAGGGTGTCGGCGTCGCCGAGGACGAGGCGCGGTTCGGCATCGGCCAGGAGGGCGGCGATCCGGGCGGGGGGCAGGCCGGGATCGAGGGGCAGGAAGGCGCCGCCCGCGCGCAGGATTGCGAGGAAGGCGGCGATCTGGCGGGCGGAGCGCGGCAGGGCGACGGCGACGCGGGTCTCGGCCCGGACGCCGTGCCGGACGAGGGCGTGGGCGAGGCGGTTGGCGCTGGCGTCGAGGGCGGCGAAGGTGGTGGTCTCGCCGCCGATTACGGCGGGCGCGTCGGGGCGTGCGGCGGCGGCGCGCGCGATCAGGCCGGGCAGGAGGTCCTCGGCCAGGGGGAGCGGTCCGGGATAGGGGGCCGACAGGGCCAGGCGGGTCCGTTCCGGGACGAGGGGCAGGAGGTCCACCCGCCGCGACGGCTCCGCCACCGCAGCGGACAGGAGACGCAGGAAGCCGTCGCGCATCCGCTCCACGGTCTCTTGGTGGAACAGGTCGCGGGCATAGCCGAAGGTCCCGCTCAGGGTCCCGTCCGCGGACCCGACCGTCTCCAGCACCAGGTCGAACTGGATGCTGCCAGTTTCGCGGCCGAACGGCGCCACGGTGAGGTCGCCGACCGTGAACCGGTCCGGGCCGGCGACGCGGTGGTTGTGCATCACCTGGACGAGGGGGGTGTGACTGACGCTGCGCCGGGTCTGCAGGGCATCCACCAGCCGCTCGAAGGGCAGGTCCGCATGTCCCTGCGCCTCCAGCATGGCCTCACGCACCCCCACAACGAAGCGCTCCACGCTTGCGGCCGGGTCGACGTCCAGGCGCAGCGCCAGGGTGTTCACGAACAGGCCGACCACGCGCTCGGTCTCCGGCCGCCCGCGATTGGCGATTGGCACGCCGATGCGCAGGGACGTCTCGCCGGTGATCCGGCGCAGGAGCAGTGCGAAGATCGCGAGGAGCACCATGGCGGGGGTCGCGCCGGCCACCCGCGCGAGCCCGCGCAGCCCCTCCGCGACACCCGCCTCCACCGCGAAGGCGACGGCCGCACCGCGAAAGCTCTGGACCGCGGGCCGGGCCCTGTCGAGGGGCAGCGGCAGCACCGGGTCGCCGGTGCCGAGAAGGTCGCGCCAGCGCCCGAGCTGCCGGTCGAGCTCGCCCGCTTCCAGCCAGTCGCGCTGCCAACGGGCATAATCCGCATAGGCGATGGGCAGGGGCGGCAGGTCGGCCGCGCGCCCGGACGCGTAGAGCCGCATCAACTCGATCAGGAGGATCTCGACCGAGCGGCCGTCGGCGACGAGGTGGTGCAGGGTCAGGAGCAGGACGTGTCGGTCCGGTCCGCAGCGCACCAGCAGCGTCCGCAGCAGCGGCGGGACGGCGAGGTCGAAGGCCCCCCGCGCCTCGGCCCGCGAGAGGGCGTCGAGGCGTTCCCGCTGCGCCGGCGGGGCGAGATCCGAGACATCCGCGTCGCGCAGCAGGGTGTCGCCGACGGCCCCGTGGGTCACCGCCTCGACCCGGTCCTCCGATCCCGGGCGGAAGCCGGTCCGCAGGCTCGGATGCCGCGCCGCGAGGGCCGCGAGCGCAGCTGCAAGGGCCGCCCGGTCCAGGGGACCGTCGAGCCGGAGGCCACCGGCGATGTGCAGGAGGGCCGCGTCGCCGCCCATTCGGCCGATCATCCAGAGGCGCTCCTGTGCATAGGAGAGCCGGGCGCAGGACACGGGGAGACCGGAGGGCTGGCCAACCGCCGGATCTGCCGCTTCGCCCGGCACGATGGGCAGGCGCCCGAAATCGATGCCGCGGGCGGCCAGGGCCTCGAGGAAGAGCCGGCGCTTCTCGGCGGGGAGGCGGCCGAAGCGGCGGCTGAGGTCGGCGGCGTGGGCGTTCACTCAGGCCTCCAGATCGGCGAGGAGATCGTCCATGGCGGAGAGATCGCCAGGGTCGCCCGCCCCGTCGGCGCGCTTCGCCTCCACCGCCCGGGCTAGGCCGCACAGGGGCTGGGCCTCGAATACGGTGCGGATCGGAACCGGGGTACCGAGGCGCTGGCCGATCCGCATCGCCACCTGCGCGGCGCTCAGGGAATGCCCCCCGAGGGCGAAGAAGTTGTCGTCGCGGGTCACCGCGCTGACGTCCAGCACCTCGCACCAGATCGTCGCGATCGCCCGCTCCGTCTCGCCCTCCGGCGGTTCCGAGACCGGATTGGCGCGCGTCTGTTCGGGCAGGGTTCGGGTGTCGAGCTTGCCATTGGGGGTCAGCGGCAGGGCCGCCAGGGCAACGATGACGGCCGGCACCATGTGCTCGGGCAGCCGCCGCAGCAGGCGGGCGCGCAGGCCGGGCTCGTCCAGGTCCCCGGCCGCCGGATCCGCCGGGACCACGTAGGCGAAGAGGCGCGGCCCGCCGGGGCCGTCGCGCAGGATCACGGTCGCATCCGCGACCTCCGGCTCGGCCCGGAGAGCCGCCGCGACCTCGCCGGTCTCGATGCGGTAGCCGCGCAGCTTCACCTGCCCGTCGCACCGGCCGAGATAGGCGAGGCTGCCGTCGGGCCGGCGCAGGGCGCGGTCGCCGCTGCGGTAGAGCCGTGCCCCCGGTGGGCCGTAGGGATCGGGCACGAAGCGCGCGGCGGTGAGGCCGGGCCGGCCGAGGTAACCGCTGGCGAGGCCGGCGCCGCCCACGTGGATCTCCCCCGGCACGCCGTCCGGCACCGGATCCAGGGCGTCGTCGAGGAGGTGGAGAGTCAGGTCCGGCAGGGCCTCGCCGATCGGGCTGTCCGGCGATGCGGCGTCGCCGGCCCGCAACGCCCGCGAGGTGACGTGCACCGTGGTCTCGGTGATGCCGTACATGTTGACGAGCCGGGGGGCCGCGTCGCCAAAGCGCTCGAACCAGGGCGCGAGGCCGGCGACATCCAGGGCCTCGCCGCCGAACACGATCGTGCGCAGGGCGAGAGGCGGGGACGGCGTGCGGGCCAGAACCGCCTGCATCAGCGGCCGGAAGGCGGAGGGGGTCTGGTTCAGGACCGTGACGCTCTCGTGCACGAGGAGATCGAGGAAGGCGTCCGCCGCCCGCGCGACCGAACGGGGCACCACGACGAGGCGCCCGCCATGGCAGAGGGCGCCGAAGATCTCCCAGACCGAGAAGTCGAATCCGTAGGCGTGGAACAGCGTCCATACATCGGCCTCGCCGAAGCCGAACTGGCCCTGCGTGGTCTCCAGGAGCCGGGCGACGTTGGCGTGGGTGATCACGACGCCCTTGGGCTGTCCCGTGGAGCCCGAGGTGTAGATCACGTAGGCCGGCTGGTCGGGATGGGGCGGCCCCGGCAGGGTCACGGCGTCGGTCTCGTCCGGAAGCGGGCCGTCGAGGCGGATGAGGCGGGGCGCCGGCGTGGGCCCCGCGACGTCCGGCCCGAGGGCGTCGCCCTGGACCAGGACATGTGCGGCGCCCGAATCGGCCAGCAGGAAGGCGAGCCGGTCGGCCGGGTAGCCGGGATCGAGGGGCAGGTAACCGGCGCCGCTCTTCAGGATCGCCAGCAGGCCGACCACGAGATCGAGGGAGCGCTCGGCGCAGAGGCCCACCAGGGCGCCCGGTCGGACACCGGCGCGCACGAGGTGACGGGCCAGCCGCGCGGCGCGGGCGTCGAGCGCGCCGTAGCTGAGGTCCGCGTCCGCGCAGGTCACGGCGATCGCCTGGGGGCGACGCTGCGCCTGCGCGGCGATGCGCCGGTGGATCGCCGGCTCAGCCGGTGCTGGCCCGGCCGGGGCCGGCAGGCGGACACCGGCCCACCCCGCGCGGCGCTCGCCCTCCGGAACGAGGTCCAGGCTCCCAAGGGGCGCCTGCGCGTTCTCCGCCAGGGCCGCGAGGGTGCCCAGCATCTGCGCCGCCAGCCGGTCGATGTCGGCGGTGCCGATCCGGGCGCGGTCGTGGCTCCAGGTCAGGCGCGGCGCCGCATCGAGGAGGACCGAGAGCGTGAGGGGCGCGTCCGTCGCCTCCAGGGTCGTCACCGGCCCGAAGCGCAGGCCGCCCGCGTCGCGGTCGCGGACCACGGCATCGATGGGGTAGTTCTCGACCACGAGAAGGCTGTCGAAGAGCGGCCGGCCCGGCGACCCCGCCCAGCCCTGGATCGCCACCAGCGGCGCCAGGGCATGGTCGCGCAGGGTCGCGGCCGCGTCCTGCAGCTCCCGCAGCCACGTGCCGACCGGCCTCTCGGCCGGGAGGTGGATGCAGCGCGGCACCGTGTTGATGAACAGGCCGAGCACCGCATGCATCCCGCCGTCATCGGCGGGCCGGCCCGAGACCGTGACGCCGAAGGCCACCCGGGACCGGTTGGTGAAGCGCGCCAGCGTCAGGGCCCAGGCGGCCTCGAACAGAGTTGCGAGGGTGACGCGCTCGGCGCGCGCCACGGCCTTGAGGCGCGCGATCAGCGCCCGATCCAGCGGGGTGTCGACAGTTCCGTGGCCGGTCCACCCCGTCTCGCCCGAGAGGGCGGGCGCGAGGAGGCTCGGTTCGTCGAGGGGCGCCAGGGCATCCCGCCAATAGGCCGCGTCGCCTACGGAATCGCCCCGTGCCAGGGCGGCGACGTGCTCCCGGAACAGGCGGTGCGGCGGCTCCAAGGCCTCGCCCGCATAGGTCCGCAGCACCTCGGAGACGAGGCGGGCATTGCTCCAGCCGTCGAGGAGGAGGTGGTGGCAGGTCCAGATCAGGCGGTGGGACCCGTCCGGAAGGGCTGCCAGGAGGAGCCGCATCAGCGGAGGACGCGCGAGGTCGAAGCCCTGCGCCCGCTCGGCTTCCGCCAGGGCGCCGAGATCCGGCGCCGCGTCCGTGCGCAGGTCGCGCCACGCGACGGGAAGCTCCGCCGTCGCGTGGACCGCCTGGAGCGGCGCGCCCATCGCCTCGGTCCAGAGAAAGCCGCTGCGCAGGACCGGGTGCCGGGCGAGCGCCGCCCGCCACGCCGCCACGAAGCGCGGGGCGTCGAGGCCCCCGATGGTGACGGCGAGCTGGTTCACGTAGAGGCCCGTTCCGGGCGCGGCGAGGGCGTGGAACAGGATGCCGGCCTGGGCGGGGGCGAGCGGGTAGAGGTCGCGGACGCTGCGGTCGTCGAGGCCGAGGCGATCGAGCCCGTCCTGGTCGAGGCCGGCGAGGGGCACGGCGGACGGGGTCAGGCCATGCGCCTCCGGTGCGGATGCCAGCGCCGCGAGTTCGTCCCGGATGCGCTCCGACAGGGTCCCAATGGTGCGCTCCGTGAAGCGCGTCTTCGCATAGGCGAGGCGCAGGGTGAGGCTGCCGCCGCGCACGTAGCTGTCGATGGTGAGCTCGGCGCCGAGCGGTGAATCCGGGTCGGCCGAGAGGTGCATGTCCTCGGCGTCCAGGGCGAACAGGCCGCCCGGGGCGAGACCGTCGAGGGTGCCGAGATGGTTGAAGGTCAGGGCCGGAACCGGCAGGGCGGCGAGGCGGTCGCGGATCTCGGTGGGACCCAGTTCGCGCAGGCGGCCGAATTCGTCCGCCGCGCCGGGCAGGCAGCGCAGGGCCTCCTTGACCGTCCGAACGTCGCGATCGCGGTCCCCCGTGAGGGCGAGGCGCACCGGAACCAGCGTGGTGAACCAGCCCACGGTGCGCTCCACCGCCAGGGCCGCATCGCGGCCGTGCCGTTCCACGGTGACGTGCAGGGTGTCTCCGCCAGCCCAGGCGGCGACGGCACGGGCGATGCCGGTGAGCACCCGCTCGTGCAGGCGCGGGCGCGTCGCCCCCCCTGCCCTGTCGAGGCCGGCGGTGGTGCCGGCATCGAAGGCGATCCGGATCTCGCGGGCGTCGCGCTGCCGGCGGGTGCCGTCCGGATGGTCGACCGGCAGGGCACGGGAGGGGGCGCCAAGGGCGGCGATCCAGGGCGCAGGGTCTCGCGGCGGCTGCGTGCCCACATGGTGCGCGACGGCGCGGAACGGGACGGCCGGGGCGGAGAGCGCGGCATCGTCGCGGTACAGCGCTTCGAGGTCGGTGAGGAGTATGCGCCAGGAGACGGCGTCGACGACCAGGTGGTGGGCGGTCAGCAGGAGGCGGGCCGGGCCGTCGTCGGCCACGGCGAGGATTGCCGCGAAGACCCGGCCGCACGCGAGGTCGAGGCTCCGCTCGGCGGCGCGGAAGCAGGCTTCCGTCTCGGCCTCGTATGCGACCGCAACCTGGGCGACCGGGTCGGGCAGCTGCTCGGCCGGGACGGGCGCCTGGGTCCAGGCCCCCTCGTGGTCGCGCCGGAAGGCCGTGCGCAGGGCCTCGTGGCGGGCCGGAAGACGGCGCAGCGCGTCGGCGAGGCGGTCGCCGTCGACATCCGCCCCGAGGGTCAGGCGCAGCGACTGGTTCCAGTGGTCCGGGCGTGGCATGTCCTGGCGCAGGAACCACGCCTGGATCGGCGTGAGCGGAGCCGGGCCTTCCGGCAGGGCGGGCGCGGCCGCCTCGGTGCCGCGCGTCCGGAGCACGCGAGCCAGGGCCGCCACGGTCTGATGCGCGAAGATCTGCCGGGGCTGCGCGGCAAAGCCCGCCGCGCGCAGGCGCGCCACGATCTGGAGGCTGAGGATCGAGTCGCCGCCGGCCTCGAAGAAGTTTTGATCGGGGTGGATGGTTGTGAGGCCGAGGGCCTCGGCCCAGATGCGCGCGACCACAGCTTCGGTCTCGGTGAGCGGGCGGGCCGGGGCCGCTTCGACCGGGAGGTCGGCGGGCGCCGGCAGGGCCGCCCGGTCGAGCTTGCCCCCCGGCGTCAGCGGCAGGGCCGCCAGAACCACGATCCGGCCCGGCACCAGGTAGTCCGGCAGACGCCGCGCCAGGGCCGCGCGCAAGCCCGCCTCCGCCGGCGCGGCGCCGGGCGCCGCCACCACGTAGCCCACCAGGCGCGGACCCGCCGGCCCGTCCCGCAGGGCGGCGGCCGCCCCCGCCACCGTCTCCTGGGCGAGCAGGGCCGCCTCGACCTCGCCCAGCTCGATCCGGAAGCCGCGCAGCTTCACCTGCGCGTCCGCCCGCCCGAGATACGCCACCGTCCCGTCCGCCCGCCAGCGGGCGAGGTCCCCCGTGCGGTAGAGCCGGGCCCCGGGCGCCCCGTAGGGGTCGGGCAGGAAGCGGGCCGCCGTCTGACCCGGCTGGCCGAGATAGCCCCGCGCCAGGCAGGCGCCGCCGAGGTAGAGCTCGCCCGTCACCCCCACCGGCACCGGCTCCAGGGCCGCGTCGAGGATCAGGGCGCGGCGCGGACCCACCGCCCGGCCGATCGGCGCGTAGGCGTCCTCCACCGTGGCCTCCGGGCCGGTCTTCCAGGCCAGGGGCGAGATCACCGTCTCGGTGGGCCCGTAGCCGTTGATGAGGAAGCGCGGGCGCAAGGCCCGCGCGATCAGCCCGAAGCTCTCGCGCGAGAGGGCCTCGCCGCCGAAGGCGTAGGAGCGCGGGCTGGGGGCGGGGCCGGCGGCGGCCTCGAGCGCCAGGGCGTGCATGTAGGCGGTGGGAAAGCCCGCATGGCTGACGCGGTGTCGCTCCATGGCGTCGAGGGCCTCGCGCGGGGTCCAGAGGCCGTCGGGCTTGAGCACGACGCAGCCGCCGAAGGCCAGGGGCACCATCCAGCGCTCGTGGGCGCCGTCGAAGCTCATGGAGAGGACGTGGAGTTCGCGGGTCTCGGGTCCGGTCTGGTAGAGGGCGCCGGTGGCGCGGATATGGGCGGCCAGGGGTCCGTGGGCGACGGCCACGCCCTTGGGCCGTCCGGTGGAGCCGGAGGTGTGGATGACGTAGGCGAGCTGGTCCGGGTGCAGCGTGACGGCGGGGGCGGTGGCGGGCTCGGCCGCGAGGTCGAGGGCGTCATGGTCGAGGGTCCCGGGCAGGCCGGGGACGGTGGCGAGGCGGGCGAGGGTGTCGGCGTCGCCGAGGACGAGGCGCGGTTCGGCATCGGCCAGGAGGGCGGCGATCCGGGCGGGGGGCAGGCCGGGATCGAGGGGCAGGAAGGCGCCGCCCGCGCGCAGGATTGCGAGGAAGGCGGCGATCTGGCGGGCGGAGCGCGGCAGGGCGACGGCGACGCGGGTCTCGGCCCGGACGCCGTGCCGGACGAGGGCGTGGGCGAGGCGGTTGGCGCTGGCGTCGAGGGCGGCGAAGGTGGTGGTCTCGCCGCCGATTACGGCGGGCGCGTCGGGGCGTGCGGCGGCGGCGCGCGCGATCAGGCCGGGCAGGAGGTCCTCGGCCAGGGGGAGCGGTCCGGGATAGGGGGCCGACAGGGCCAGGCGGGTCCGTTCCGGGACGAGGGGCAGGAGGTCCACCCGCCGCGACGGCTCCGCCACCAGCGCAACCAGAAGACGAAGGAAACCGTCGCGGATTCTCGTGACCGCTGGGGCGTCGAACAGCGCGGTGCGATAGGCGAAGGTGCAGGCGGGCGCCTCCGCGTTCTCCGCAACTTCCAGAACGAGGTCAAAGGCCGGAGTGCCTGTATCCCGCCCGAAAGCCGTGAGGCTGAGGCCGCCCGCCTCCCCGAGGGTGCCGAGCCCGGCCGGCTGCTGGCTGATCATGACCTGCGCCAGGGGGGCGCGGCCGGGTACGCGCTGCGGCTGCAGCGCCTCCACCAGGCGCTCGAACGGCAGCTCGGCATGGGCCTGCGCCTCCGCCAGCACGGACCAGACCCGAGCGACAAGGTCGCGCCCGTCGCCGGTGGGCTCGATCGCGACCGGGATGACCAGGGTGTTCACGAAGAGGCCGACGAGGCCCTCCGTCTCCGGGCGCTGGCGCCCGGCCACCGGCACGGCGAGGCGCAGGGCGCGCGTCCCCGCGAAGCGGCCCAGGACCAGCGCGAAGGCGGCGGTCAGCACGGCGAAGGGCGAGGTGCCGGTGGCGCGCGCGAAATCCGCCACGCCGCGGCCGAGGGCCGGATCGATCTGGAAAGCGAGCCGGCCGGGGGACGCCGTCTCGGTTGGGCGGGCGCGGTCGCTCAAAGCGAGATCCGGCTCCGGGCCATCCAGGCGCGCGCGCCACCAGGCGAGGTCCTCGGCGCGGGCCGCTTCCCGGGCCGGGTCGCGCTGCCAAGCCGCGACGTCGACGGGCTGGATCGGCAGGGGCTCGAGGGGATCCGCCCGGCCCGCGCGGGCCGCCGCGTAGAGGGCCGGCCATTCGCGCAGGATCACCCGCATCGACCAGCCGTCGGCGACGATGTGGTGCATCGTGACGAGAAGCACGTGCGCCTCGGGGGCGCAGCGCACCAGCCGGAACCGGGAGAGGGCGCCGCCATCGAGGGTGAAGGGAGCCTCCGCCTCTGCATGCATGAGCGCCTCCAGGGCTTCTTCGCGCGCCCGCTCGTCGAGCCCAGACAGGTCCGTTTCGGGCAGGCCGGGCGATGCGGCCACGGGATCGATCACGGCATCCGCCCGCCCGTCCGGGCGCTGGCGCAGCCGCGTGCGGAAGGCCTCGTGGCGCGCCGTCAGCGCGGACAGGGTGGTTTCGAGGGCCGCACGGTCCATGGGGCCGTCGAGGCGCAGTCCGCCGGCGATGTGGTGGCCGGGGCCGTCGCCGTAGGCGGCCTCGAACCATAGGCGGTCCTGGCCGGGCGAGAGCGGTAGCGCGCCCGACCGATCCGCGCGCGGGATCGCGGCCTGGGCGGCGCCGGTCTCGCGCAGGCGGTCCAGGGCCTGCGCGAGGGCGCCGAGGCGCGGATGGGCGAACAGGGTCGCGGCGGGCAGGGACAGGCCGGTCGCGGCGTGGATCTCGGTCAGGATGCGGATCGCGCTGAGGGAGTCGCCCCCTTGGGCGAAGAAGTGGCTGTCGCGATCCTGCTCCGTCCGCCCGAGGATCCGGGCGAACAGCCCGGCCACCAGTGCCTCGGTGGGCGTGAGAGCCGCGGATTGCTGCGTTCGCGCCGCGGCCAGCCGGCCATCCTCGATCACCGCGTAGGCATCGAGGCTGCCCGCCAGCCAGCCCTCTCGGGTCGCCCCGCGCTGGATCTTGCCGCTTGAGGTGCGCGGCAGGCCGCCCGGATTGAGGAGCACGACGACGCCGGCGGTCTCCAGGAAAGCGTCGGCCACGGCTTCCGAGACCAGAGCCGCCAGAGCCTCGGGCCGCACCAGCTTCTGGACGCTGCGCGAGACTTCCACGGCGACGCCGATGCCCTCGCGGCCCTCGCGTTCCAGGCCGAAGGCGGCGATCCGGCCCTGGCGCAGGATGTCGACCTCCGCCTCGACCACCCGCTCGACGTCCTGCGGATAGACGTTCTGCCCGCGCAGGATGATGAGGTCCTTGGCCCGTCCCACCAAGACGAGCCGCCCCGCCGTCAGGAAGCCGAGGTCGCCGGTACGCAGCCAGCGCCGGCCCTCGACCTCCGGGAAGGTCTCGGCGCTCGCCGCCGGGTTGCGCCAATAGCCCTGGGCGAGGCTGGGGCCGGAGACGCGGACCTCGCCGACGACGCCCTCCGGCAGGAAGACCCCGGCCGGGTCGGCGATCCTGACCGGGTGGTCCTCCTGCGACATGCCGCACTCGACGAGGCGGCTCGCCTCCTCGCTCGCCGTCTCCCGTGCCTCGCCCCGGGCTAGGCTCCCGGGGTCGAGGTCGAGGCTGCGCAGGCCGGCGCCGCGCCTGCCCGCCGAAACGAACAGGGTCGCCTCGGCGAGGCCGTAGCAGGGCATGAGCGCGCGCGGGTCAAAGCCGGCAGGGGCGAAGCGCGCGGCGAAATCCGCCATGGTCGCGGCGCGCACCATCTCGGAGCCCGAGAAGGCCACCTGCCAGGAGGATAGGTCGAGGCGCGCCAGGGCGTCGTCGTCGATGCGGTCATGGCAGAGCCGGAAGGCGAAGTCGGGGCCGCCGCTCACCGTGCCGCGATGGCGGTGGATCGCCTCCGGCCAGCGGGCGGGACGTCCCAGGAAGTGCTTGGGCGACATCAGCACAGCCGGGATGCCGGCATGGATCGGCTGCAGCAGCCCACCGATCAGGCCCATGTCGTGGTAGAGCGGCAGCCAGCTCACCATCACGTCGTCCGCGCGGAAGCCGAGGCCATCGCGGATCGCGCGCTCGTTCGCCATCAGGTTGGCGTGGCTGACCACGACGCCCTTGGGCGAGGCCGTGGAGCCCGAGGTGTATTGTAGGAAGGCGATCCCGTCCGGCTCCGGCAATTGGCCTCGCCAGTCCGCGGCCTCCGCCGTCGCGATGTCCTCGACGCTGAGGACCACCGCCGCGGCGGCCCCCGGCATGGCCCGGACGATGTCGGCGGCCTCGCGGTGCACGAGGATCGCCGCCGGCTCGGAATCCGTCAGGATCGCCGACAGCCGGGCCTGATGCTGCGCCCGGAGTGCCTCGGGCGGGAAGGCCGGCACCGCGATCAGGCCGGCATAGAGGCAGCCGAAGAAGGCCGCCACGTAGTCGAGGCCCGTCTCCAGCATCACGGCGACCCGGTCGCCCGGCAGCGCATGGCCCTGGAGCCGGGCAGCGACGGCCCGGACGCGCCGGTCGAGGTCCGCGTAGCTCACCGTGATCTCGCCGGAGGCCGGATCGTCGAGGAAATGCAGGGCCGCGACCGGGCCATGGGCCTCGGCCAGCCCGCGCAGGTGGCGGACGAAATCGCGGGCGGGGGCCACCGTGATCGGAGCGCGCGGGACGACGACGGTCATCGGATCTCCTGACGACATGCGAGGCTGGGGAGCGGCGGCGGGCTCAGGTCCGGGGCGCCGGCGCGTCCCCGTCGAGGGCGCGCCGCAGCGAGGCCGGGCGCATGTCGGTCCAGACCGTGTCGATATGGGCGAGGCAGTCGGCCCGGGTCCCTGAATATCCGGTGGCGGCCCAGCCCTGCGGCACCGGCCGGAAGGACGGCCAGATGGAGTATTGCGCCTCGTGGTTGAGGACGACGAGGAACGTCGCTTCGCTGTCGTCGATCGCCATGGGCCTGCTCCCGGAACGCTGCGGTCTCGCTAGGCAGGACGGTGAGGGCCGCCGCGAATTTAGTCCGACGCCGCGAAAAAAGTTCGGGCCGGGCCTAAATCGCGGCGGCGCCCCGGCGTCCTTGTGGGCAACAGGTGCTGCGTCCCCGGCGCGACCGGGGGCGGTCCGCGCCTGACAGCGGAGAACCTGACAGCGGAGAACCTGCCGGCGTGCAGACCTGTCAGCCGTGCAGACCTGCCAGCGAAGGCGAGGCCGATGTTGCGAACCCCCATGCCCTTTCGCGCCGGAGAGGCGGCCGGCCGCCCCCGGATCGTCCACCAGGCCGGCGAACAGCTCAGCGTCGTGGCGGACGACCGTGTGGCCCTGCGCCTGCGGCTGTCCGGGACCAGCCCCGTCCGCCTGACCTTCGAGGATGGGGAGGGCCTGGACGCCGCAACCGCGCTGCCCGCCCTGATGGCCGCGTTCGAGGCCGTCTCGGCGGCCCATCCGGACCAGGACCGGATCGGTCTGGACCTCGCGGGCGCCGCGGATCTCGTGCCGGCCCTGCGCGCCGCGGGCCTCGCGGTGGGTGACGGGGACGCGCTCGCGGTCCATGCCGCCCTGCTCTGGCAGCGCCCCGAGCCCTGGCTCGCGGACCCGTCGCGCCGGGACTTCCCCGCCATGCCGGTGATGACCGAGGGGCGGCGCCATCCCCTGCGTGCGCCCAAGCCTACGGGACTCCTCTATCGGCGCTTCATCCCCTGGCTCGGACAGTCGGTTGCGTTCCGGGCGGCGACCCTCGACGACGTCGATCGGCTGCACCGCTGGATGAACGACCCGCGCGTCGACGCGGTCTGGGCGGAGGCGGGTTCCCGCGCCAAGCACGAGGCCTACCTCGCCGGCCTCATCGCCGATCCGCACATGCTCCCCCTGATCGGCAGCTTCGGCGACGAACCGTTCGGCTATTTCGAGGTGTACTGGGCCAAGGAGAACCGCCTCGCGCCGTTCTACGAGGTGCGCGACTACGATCGCGGCTGGCACGTGCTGGTGGGCGAGGACCGGTTCCGTGGCCGGCCCTACGTCTCCGCCTGGCTGCCCTCGCTGATGCACGCCCTCTTCCTCGACGATGCGCGCACCGACCGGATCGTCGGCGAGCCCCGGGCCGATCACGTCCAGCAGCTGCGCAACCTCGAACGCTCGGGCTTCGCCCGCATCAAGACCTTCGACTTCCCGCACAAGCGCGCCGCCCTGGTGATGCTGTTGCGCGAGCGCTTCTTCGGCGAGCGGCTGTGGGCGCCGAACCCGCCGCAGGCGCAGCCCGCGCGCGGGGACGACGCGACAATCGCAGACCGCGCGCTGGGAGCCGCCGCATGACAGAAGGCTATCAGTCCGACGCCGCCCTGGGCCTTCGAAGCCCGGCCGCTGAGTCCGAGGCGTTCACCTTCGGCGGCGAGAGACCGGACGGCGCCGTGCAGGACGTGATCGGGATCGGCTTCGGCCCGTCGAACCTCGCTCTCGCCATCGCCCTCGACGAGGCCGGCCGCCGAAGCGGACGCCCCGCCCGGGTGCGCTACCTGGAGCGCCAGCCCGAGTTTCTCTGGCACGGTGGCATGCTGCTCCCCGACAGCGGCATGCAGATCTCGTTCCTGAAGGACCTCGTCACCCTGCGCGACCCGACGAGCCCGTTCAGCTTCATCAATTACCTGCACGTGCACGGCCGGCTGACCGACTACATCAACCGCAAGTCGTTCTATCCGAGCCGGATCGAGTTCAACGACTACCTGCGCTGGGTGGCGTCCCACTTCGCCGACCGGTGCGACTACGGCGAGACCGTCCTGGCGGTGGAGCCGGAGCGGACGGGCGAGACGGTGCGCCACCTCGTCGTGCGCTCGGCGGACGGCGCTGGGCGCGAGCGTCGCCGCCGGACCCGGGCCGTCGTCCTCGCCACGGGCGGCGAGCCGCGCATCCCGGAGGCCTTCGCGGGCTTGCATGGCAATCCGCGCGTGTTTCATTCCTCAGGCTACCTTCGGAGCATCGAGGCGCTCCCCCTCGCCGGCCCCTCGCCGCGCATCGCCGTGATCGGCGCCGGCCAGACCGCCGCCGAGCTGTTCCTCGACCTCCAGAGCCGGCTGCCGGGCGCACGGATCGACATGATCTTCCGCGGCCAGGCCCTGAAGCCGGCCGACGACAGCCCCTTCGTCAACGAGATCTTCAATCCCGACTTCACCGACTTCGTCTATGGCCAGCCCGATCCGGGCCGCAGCGCGCTGATCGAGGAATTCCGCGGCACCAACTACTCGGTGATCGACGGCGATCTCCTGACCCGGATCTACGAGATCCTCTACCAGCAGAAGGTCGTGGGCGCGGCCCGGCACGCCCTGTACCGGCGGACCCGCGTGGAGGCCGTGACCGACCACGGCCCGCAGGTCGCGCTCGACCTCGTCGACGAGGCCGAGGGCGCCCGCCGCCGGGACCGCTACGACGCGGTGATCCTGGCCACCGGCTATCGGCGCGACCGGGTCCGGTCCCTGATGCCGGCCCTGGAGCCCTACCTCGCGGACGGAGGCGTCGATCGCGATTACCGCCTGCGGACCCGGCCCGGCTTCGAGCCGGCCGTCTACCTGCAGGGTTTCAGCGAGGAGAGCCACGGCCTGAGCGACACACTGCTTTCCATCCTGGTGGTTCGCGGGCAGGAGATCGCGCAGGCGCTGCTGAGGGACGCTCCCCCGGTCCGCGCCTCGGCCTGATCCCGCCCCGCCCGACCTCACGCCCCGACGGACCATCCCGGATGATCGCCACAGCCTCTCCACCCGCCGAAGCCCCCGGGGCCGCCCCACCGGCGGGGGACGCGGTGGGCTATCGGCTCGATGGGGTGTCGTTCGTGGTGCCCGGGCGCCAGCTCCTCGCTCCCCTCACCCTCGACTTGCCGAGCCGGGGCGTCGTCGGCCTCGTGGGGCATAACGGTTCCGGCAAATCGACCCTGATCAAGCTGCTGGGACGCCAGCAGCGCCCGAGCGGGGGCCGCATCGGCTTCCGGGGTCGCGCCCTTGACGACTGGGGCGACAGGGCCTTCGCGCGCGCCGTCGCCTACCTGCCGCAGGCGACGCCCCAGGCGCCGGGACTGCTGGTGCGCGAGCTCGTCGCCATGGGCCGCTATCCCTGGCACGGAGCCCTGGGGCGGATCGGCGCCGCCGACCGCCGCATCGTCACGGAGGCGATGGCGCTCACCGGCACGGAGGCCTTCGCCGAGCGTCTCGTCGACAGCCTCTCGGGGGGCGAGCGCCAGCGGGTCTGGCTCGCCATGCTGGTGGCGCAGGATGCCGGCTGCCTCCTCCTCGACGAGCCGATCTCGGCCCTCGACGTCGCGCACCAGGTCGAGGTGATGGCCCTGGTCCGGCGCCTGGCCGATGCGCGCGGCGTCACGGTGCTGGTGGTCCTGCACGACATCAACCTGGCGGCCCGCTACTGCGACGAGATCCTCGCCTTGCACGGCGGGCACCTCATTCGGCGCGGCTCCCCGGACGACCTTCTAACGCCGGAGTCACTGGAAGCCGTCTACGGGATTCGCATGGGGATATTCCGGCACCCGGACACAGGCATCCCCATCAGCTTCACCCGGTGACGCCGGCAATCGCCGCCGACGGCGCGAAGGGCGCAAGGTCCCAGCCCGGAAACCGAAGCAAGCGCACTTTCAGGTCGATGCGGTCCTGCCTGCCCTTTGGCCGGAGCACCATGGCCATGTACGCTCCGATCGATTCCTTTCCCATGAAGGATAGGCGGGAAGCCTCCGGGGGATCTGCAACCCACGCGCCTGGTCTTCCTTCGGCGGACTTAGATCGGGACACGACGGAAGGCTTCTCCGGAGGGTTCTCCCCCTGAAGGAACGCCCCCCGGATCTCCATCCGTCGGTCCCGTGCCGGGGGCTGGGAAGGTCTGCTTGGCCTCGTGCAGGAGCATGGCCTAGACCACGGCACGGTGTTCCCGACGCCGCCAACTTTCGCGCGCACCATCCGGCGGCGTGAACCGTCGAATTGGGCTCCGGGTTCGTGCGGGACGCTCGTGGAGCTCCTGACGGGTCCCCGCCGGCGACGCACCAACGCCTGCATGATCGCCGCCGGGCGGGGCCGCGCCATCGCGTTGGGGCTCATTGCCCGGGCGAGCGCATGAACCGCCCCACGCCGCGCCCCCCTGCTCGACCAGCCCTCTCGCCTGTCCGGGTAGGTCGCGGGGGGCGCGGCTCGAGAAGTCACGGCTCGCGTGACCATATTCGGGGAGTGGATGCGCCTCCGGCGATCCCGTCTCAACCCTAGCATTACAGTTACGTTGTTGATGGGGTTCTGAATCCCTGCCTCACCCTGATTCGCGCATCATGGACGACCGGGATCTCTATCGAGGCGACGCTGGAGTTGTGGGCCTCGGCGCTGCGAGACGGGAAGGGGCGCAGGCGGCCTCTGTTCACCCAGGAGCGGGTCGCCGCCGCGGCGGGTGCTGTCCTGGACGGACGGTTCGGCGCGGAGCGGCGCAAGACCGGTTGGATGCGGGCGGAAGCCGCGGGCGATCCTGGGCCTTGGCGTCAAGATCCGGCGCAGCTTGGCTGACGCCGAGCTGGCCTACTTCACGACCTGGTGCCCGGCCGGCACGCCGATCCAGACCCTGGTGGCGGTCGAGGGACGACGTTGGAGCATTGAGGATGCGTTCGAGACGGCCAAGACCGAACTCGGGCTCGCTCACAACGAGACCCGCTCCTGGCACGGCGGGCACCGACCCGTCAGCCTGGTGATGATGGCCTTCGCCCTGCTGGCGGTGATCCGCCATCACGCCAACGTACTGCCCCCAAAAAGACCGGCTCGGACGAGACTACACGCCCATTGATCCGCGGGTCGGTGCAGGAGATCCGCCGCATCGCGGTCCGACTCGCGCAGCGGCGCATCCAGCCCGCTCACGTCATCGCAGGGTCGCTCCGGCGACGGGCGCATCAGGCCGCCGCTCGCCAAGCCCATCTCAAACGCCGTACCTCAGACCGCAAACGGCGACGACAAGGCCTGAAGCCCAGGACAGCCACCCGACGGACATCACACATTAAAACGCAACTGTAATGTTAGCCGCGGGCAACCTCGACTTCCCGCCGGAAGCGGAGGAGCAGAGGAGCACTCTGGGGGCCTACCTCGGCGTCTGCAGCTTTGCTTGCTACGAAGGAATCGATTCGCGGGAAGGCGTAATCGATCCATCGCAGGTACTCGAATTCTTCCACCAAGCAGCGAACTTCGAGCGGAATAGAAGGGACGGAAAATGCGACTGGGCCGCACGGGTTTGGCAACCCAATTGCGACCCAGCGAAAGTTTCATTAGATTTCAGTGAAGATTTTTCTGCTAAGTTATTGAATTCATTGGTAGCGAGGGAGGGATTTGAACCCCCGACACAAGGATTATGATCTGCGCGCGAGCGTGTCTAAGTCATTGATCGCGCACGCGTCTCTGATGCGCTGCGCTAGCTCTGTGCTAACTACTGTTCTGTCCGCCCTCCCCTGCCATAACGAACCTGCCGGTCACGATTGGCACGTCGCTTCAACTCCGGCCCGAACAGGAGTGACACCGGAGGGAACTCCAGCACCCGTGGCTTCTTGCCTCGCAGGATACCGGGATGATGGAGTGTGTCATGGCTTCGGACGATAAGACGATAGCCCCCGTTCTCAACGTGCCGCCCAAGGGCAAGCCCCTGGTCGAACCCCGCGTCAGCGACGATCAGGCCGAGGCCGGCCCAACCTCGCCTGGCCGCGTTGCCCCATCTCAGGACCCGGGTCCGGAAACAGGTGGCTATGACGATCACTCGCCAAGTCGGCACCCGACGAACGAGAAGGGCGGC
The DNA here is from genome assembly GCF_979256535.1 of Methylobacterium sp. AC690. Taxonomy (NCBI): domain Bacteria; kingdom Pseudomonadati; phylum Pseudomonadota; class Alphaproteobacteria; order Hyphomicrobiales; family Methylobacteriaceae; genus Methylobacterium; species Methylobacterium sp. AC690. Next base: position 126,629 of record NZ_CEEDOX010000009.1, read on the forward strand.
TACGGTGCCGGTTGAGGAAAGAACAGTTACAGACCTGGATCGTGCTGAATGGCGAGCCCAAGGCCTGAAGGCTGGCGATGACTACGGCAGCGAACTTGCAGCGCTGGCAAGGGGTGATGTCAGTGACCCACAACTTCAGGATCTTGTTGCATCAATGGGCGTGAAACTCCGAGAAGAGGCTCAGCGTTTTAGAGACATGGCAACCCCGGAGGAACTGATCGAGGAGTTCACCCGGGCGGCCGTCGAGCGCGTAATGCTCAGGATGCATGCTGCTCACACCGTGTTCGACACATCCTCCTGACTTCGCTTCCCGAGGCGCCTTGCTTTTGGCATTGCCGGGGAGATCCCGCAGGGCGCCTCAACCGCGTTGACCGTCTGCATATCGATCGAGATTTGCCGGACTCGTTGGTCTCTCAGGATGCGAGCCGGACCGCGTCGCAATCTTGGTTCTCATCCACCGCCGAACCGGCCGCCAGGAGCGGTTGGTTATGGGCTTTGAGAAATGCATTGACGCAGCGCGGGTCGAAATGGCTGCCCGCCTGTTCGCGCAGGTGGGCAAAGGCATTGCTGTGCGACCAAGCCTGCTTGTAGGGGCGCTTTGAGGTAAGGGCATCGAACACGTCGGCGACGGCGACGATGCGGCCTCCGAGGGGGATCGCCTCGCCCCGCAGGCCATAGGGGTAGCCCGTGCCGTCCCAGCGCTCGTGGTGGGTGGCAGCGATCTCCGCCGCCAACCGCATGACGGCAGAAGCACTGCTGCCGAGAATGCGTTGTCCCCGTTCGGCGTGCAGCTCCATTTCCCGACGTTCCTCGGGCGTGAGCAGGCCTGGCTTGAGCAGGATGGCATCCGGCACAGCGATTTTGCCGACATCATGCATAGTCGCCGCCAAGCTCATCAAACGGCATTCGTCGGGCGCAAGGCCGAGGGCCCGCGCGATCCGCCCCGCGGACGCCGAGACCCGGGCAATATGGTCGCCGGTGTCTGTGTCCCGGCTCTCGGCCGCTCGCATCAGCGTGGAGATGATCTCCCGCTCACGATCCTCGACCAGAGCGACAGCGGCTGCGACCTCCCGGGTGAGCTGTGCGGCGTGGTCCTGAAGGGCTCGATGCGCCTTCGAGAGTGCAAGCAGGTTCGTGACGCGGGCACAAACCTCGACCGGGTCGACGGGCTTGGTCAGGAAGTCGGTGGCGCCGGCCTCCAGGGCCTCGCGCCGCAGTTTGCGCTGATCGAGACTGGTGACCATGACCGTCGGGACGTTGGCAAGCTCCGGAATGCTCCGGACCGCCCGGATGAACTCCATCCCATTCATGCCGGGCATATCGTAGTCGGTGATCACGACGCCGATTTCGGCCGCGTTTAACCGAGCGAAGTCGAGCGCATCCGCCGGCACGGTGAAGTCATGCGCTATACATCCTACGATGGGTCGCAGAGCGGCGACCACCAGCAGGTTGTTCATCTCGGCGTCGTCGAGGACGAGTGCCCGCATCAGTCGGTATTCCAGGCTTTGTAGCCCCCCTTATGCATCAGGGCATTCTGACGATACCCGTGATACGAACATCTCCTGAATGGGATGCGGAGCGTTGCCGAAGCCTGAACGCAGCGCGCTTATCCTCAGCTTTCGGATTGTCGCGGTATTATTCTTCGAGGCGACAATCGTCCGTTTACTAAAAACGGCTTTGGGCAGCCCCTACTCATGGGTCGGAGGCGGAATGTGATGAAGATCAAAAGATCGTCTACACGGTCACGCTAATCTTCTCAGGCCAGATTATGGATTAGCCGGCACCGACGATCATGTGATGCCCGACGACTTTCTGACCATGTTAGGGATCGAACTCGATCAGAAGTCGAGGACCCGACCGGATGGTGTTTGATGAGAACGACCCGGCTCGGGTGATCCTCAACCAACTCGATCAGATCGAATCGTTAATCGATTGCCTCGAAGAGATCGTTGTTGCCCTCCGCAACGACGCCCGGCACGTCGAGGCCGACAAGATCATGCACGCAATCCGGGACCAACGCTTCCAAGCCATGCTTACGCGCGGACAGGTCGCAACATGGGGATGACCGCCTCGTTCGCCCTCCTCGTCGAAGGGCATCAGCTTGTCCGAATGGACGCCACGACCATCCTTGAAGACGCGGGGTTTAGGGTGTTGGACGTTGCGACGGGTGATGCAGCCCTCGACATCCTTCGCCAACACGGGCGAGCATTGACCCTTCTGTTCACGTCCGTGGGTCTCACCGGAGAACTCAACGGGTTCGCACTGGCACGCAAGGTGGCCTCGGACTACCCCAACATCAGCATTGTCGTCGCTTCAGGGCACTACCAGCCAGCCCCTGGTGATCTGCCGGATTCGGCTTGCTTCATCCCGAAGCCCTTCTCTGCCGGGATCGTGCGTGAGCACCTTCGACGGATCATACCGGACGAGAAGAAGCCTGCTTCGTTGGGATGAAACGAAAATGACCCGCCGAAGCGGGCCAAGGTGGGTCTTCTGTGAGAGTCATGGGAGACCAGTTCACTCGCGCCCCTTCGCATTCCGTCGAGGCACCGCATAGCGGCCAAGTCGTCACGCCACCGGCTGGGCCAGGATCCGCTTCACGTCATCCACCTTGGTATGCTTCGGAGCACGCCGACGCGGTTTGCCAGAGCCTATCTAGCGGGGACAAGCTACCGGTTCGCTGCGAGGCGTGGCGCACTCGCACCGTTTAGGTCGAGCGGGAAGTGCAGTGTAGCGGCATCGAGGTCGTGCGAGTGGCGATCAAGCCAGAGACGTTCACAGCCTGGTGCGAGGTCGCTGGCTTGCCGGCTGGCAGTTCGGCACATGCCCGGTACGCTGCCGAAGCTCTGAAACGCCAAGCACACCAAGGTAGGAAGCACGAAGCCAAGAGGCGCATGTGCGTAAGCTGTATGCCAGTTCGAACGGGGACCGATGGGACCTCGTGGTCGACGCCTCCTCGGGCTACACCTTCGTGCGTCACACGGCCAACGAGCCCTCAGGCGGCAACGTGGCCAACATAGCTCTGCCGATCTTCCTCAGCCTCGACGCCGGTGGCCCCGAGCACCAGGCACTCTGGGCTTTGATCCGACACTCGCTGTCGAAAGGGACCAAGCCAGTCCGGCGCAACACCAGGCAGGCTCAAAGAGCTTTACCTTGTCTTGTCCCATCTGGTCTACGACCAGCAACCGCAGTTCTGAGAGAACATGGACACGCTCCGCGGTAGCGTGCCCTACGATCTAGATGCGGCAGATCTGCCTACATCAGGATGTCGGATCTGATCAATGTCTTGGCTCGCATTGTGCTTCTTTGCGGGACGATCGCGGAACCATCAGACCACAAGGATCTCACGTGCTGCACACTCTCGAAGAAGACATCTCTCAAGATGCCGCTGTCGGTTACGTCGACATGACGGTCGACATCGTGTCGGCCTACGTTTCGAATAACCCAGTCCGCCCCACCGATCTCGGCGAGCTGATTACATCTGTGCATCAGACCCTTAAAGGGCTCAGCGGGCCTGCTACGGCAGCCGCGGATGAGGTTGAGAAGCCCTCGCCGGCTCAGATCAAGAAGTCGATCACGCCGGATGCGCTCATCAGCTTCGAGGACAGCAAGCCCTACAAGACGCTGCGCCGGCATCTGAGCCTTCGGGGCCTCTCGGCAGAGGCCTACCGGGCGAAGTACGGCCTGCCTGTCGATTACCCAATGACTTGTACCAGCTACTCGGCACAGCGCTCCGAGCTTGCTCGCTCGCTGGGGCTCGGGAGCTTCCGGAAGGCCGCGGCAAAGGCTGCTGAGCCTGATGAGACAGCGTCGGAGGCGCCGAAGCGCCGCGGTCGGAAGCCAAAAGTTGCTTGAAGCGAGGAAGGGTGGGGTCAACCCCAGCCATTCATGGGCTGGGGTCCGGTTCCCAGGCAGCGCCAAGACCCGCTGCCTGGCTCGAAGGGCTCGGTTTTCGTTAATTTTACGGGTAGGTCAAGTCGTAAGGGATATGTCTTGTTACTCAGCTCCTGCTACTGCTCCGACGTTGCGATTTAGCTGCTTGAGATACTTTGCGATGAACATCACCCGCTTCATGGCTTACCAGAAACACACGGTTCTAGGTTTCGCAGGCTTCGCGGCTATCTCTGGCGTGCTTACGAGTGTAGCTCTCGCTGGCTTGGGTAGTGCGGCTTACATGATCAGCCAAAAAGGTCGAACATTCCAGCCAAGCGAGACGCGCATACAAAGAGGTGGAACCATCACGTTCGTCAACGATGACGGTGATCTCGTTCATCATGCCTATCTCAGTACCGATGACTTTAGCTTTGATACTGGCGATCAAGCCCCGGGCAGCAGGGTCGACATGACGTTTACCAAGAGTGGTACCTTCGTCGTGATGTGCGCTGTCCATCCCAAAATGAAGCTGATTGTTCGGGTGGACTGATGCTTCGCTGAGTGCTCCAGTTGCATCGTTCTTCAGAGGAGCGGCATGCCGCTAATAGTCGCGTAAAGAAATGAGTGGCTCGTATAGTATATAACGAGGAAGGTCGCGAGCGCAGCGCCATAGTAGGCAGGCACCAGCATTGTGCTTCGGACTCTCACTGCGACACGGGCATCGTCAGCAGCGATGCCAAGCAGTACGACGATGATGCCGGAATGACCGATCGCATCGACCTTGCCGAACTCGAACACCGCTGAGACGAAGACCGCGGTCAGGATGATCGCACTCATGCGACGGACCAGCGGGGTCCAGATCAGTGCGAAGGCGAGGGTGAACTCGATCACGCCAGCCGCATTCATGAACAGCTCGTTCGAGAAGCCCATCGTCATCTCGGGCTTGGCCGTCAGCAGCGGATCGGTCCAGTGCGGATAGGCCCACTTCTCGACAGAGGCCCACATCAGGGTAACGGCGGCGCTCAACCGCACCACGTCGAGGGGACGCAGGCCAAACAGGGTGCGGTCGAAGCTGACGAGTGTCAGGTAGGCGGCAATGCCGAGAAAGACCGGATAATCGGCGAGGTGGAAGGCACCGTAGTTCCAGGTGGCAAAGCCGAACAGGAACACGATGCCAAGGGCGGCGAGGGGGAGCGTCTGCTTCCAGATCAGCATCGTGGCGATGCCAAGCTGCAGCCACGGGATCCAGGAGAGGTCGGTCTTCAGCTCAGGTGTGAGAATGATGCCGCCGAGGTTCCACAGCGACACGAAGAAGAAGCCTAGCGTCGCTCGGACCAGCAGGGTCGTGTCCGTGCGCAGCCGCGAGGTCACCCGGTCGAGGGCGTTGAGCAGGTACGTTCCGAGCGGCGTGCCTTCCATCAGGCAGCCGGCCATCAGGCAGACGAGGGACAGGCCGACGAGCCACTCGAACTCGGCACAGAGCACCTGTTCGAGACCGCGTGGCTGGCCAGCTACATCGTAGGCGCAGAACCACTTCACATGCGCGCTCGCGCTACCAACCCCCAGCAGCATCAGAGGCACAGACAGGCATACCGCCAGCCGTGAGGGGAGCCAGCTGGGACCAAGCAGACGCATGAGGAGATGCTCGAGGGTACGTAGGCGGGCACCTGCCCGCCTGAGTAGGTTCCTACAAAGTTCCCTTGGACGCTAATGAATTGTTAACCGGCATTTTCAGATGGTTAATCCGCCCGGGGCCCTTTGTTTAATCCCTGCCTGCGAGAAACAGGCAGGGAGATGCGAATGGCGGTTCTGAGCTTTGTGTGTCTGGTGTCAGGGGTCATTTCGGCTGGCGTCGCTGCGCATCGGCCACAGCAACAGGCTGTCCTCGAAGGCGTTGGCGGCGGCCTATTGATCGGGGGCCTATGCCTGCTCGGAGCGGGGCTCCCGCTATTCCGCTGACGGTCGCATGCTCAACCTGCGTCTGTCGCGGGCGTGTCGCAAACGCGGTAGCGCTGGCGTTTACTCGGCGTTGACCAAACGGCCAGCAGGGCGCCTTCCGAACCGGAGGCCGCCCATGATCCTGTCCGCTATTGCTGCCAAGCTGAAGCAGAGCGCCAAGGGCGACTTCGTTACCGGATCAGCCAAGTTCCTACATAAGACAATGCGGCTGAGTAGATGGAACGACCTTCCTCGTCTGTCACTAGAACCGTAAATGCTTGATGCTCCCCGTCAGCTGGCACTTCACCCGCCGCGATCAGCGGTAAGAGCTTTTTTGCTTCTTGAGCAGCCTCATGCGGGCCAGTAAGCTCCGTGCCTTCCTCGTCACGCGTCATCACGCGATCGTACGTATCGAAGAAGTAGCGAGGCATAGAATACTCCGGGTGCATTAAGTGAGACCACATAGGTCTCCTGATCGAGGGCACCAGGGATCAAAGCTAAATCAGTTGAAATTCTTCCATGCCAGGAGCCACCGTGATCGCGAGAATAGACCGCTTCGACCGGATAGTCAAAAAGCCCATTCAACAATTATTAAGTATTAGATAGCGTAGGCTCAAGAGAAAGATAACTGATATTGAAATCAGCAAAGTTCATTAGGCCCTCAACATTGAGAACGCGAACGTTTTTTTCTTTGAATTCGATGAGTTCATCTCGACGAAGTCTCTGAAGCATGCGGTTCACGTGAACCGTCGTTAGCCCAGTGGCATCGCTGAGATCGGCCTGCGTCAAAGGTAAGTGGTAGCTGTTTTGGTCTACCACACCAATGGCTTGAAGTCGTACCAAGAATTCACAAAAGAGATGCGCAATCTGCTGTTCGGCCGAACGACGTCGCGAAGAGATAAGCCACTCACGCAAGATGCTTTCATCTAGAAGTGCGGCCCACCGAAAAGCGCGGTCGAGGGTGGGATGCTTGGCCACGAGGCCACCTACGGCTTCCCGTGGAATTCGGATAAATTCGCATTCGCTGAGGGTACGAATGGAATGGTCCATCATCCCGAGGGTCGACACATTAACATCGCAGATATCTCCAGGGATGAGGAAGCCCACGGTCACCCGACTGCCGTCTGGGAAAGCTTTGTAGCGGCAGGCAAATCCACTGTGAACCACATGAACGTACTCAGGACTATCTCCTTCCAGCAGAGAGCTTTTCCGGGAGCGTACCTTCAGGAGGATCGTGTCCAAGCTCTCTAGCGCGGCTATCTCCGTATCGGAGAGGACGAAGCGACGCTCGAACTTCTTAATAAGTGGGGTAATCATGGCGCATAAGAGTTTATTCCTTTTAGGAGCAGTCAATAATATACCTCACCTGAAAATATCAATATCGCAAATGACACCGTGCTATTTATAGTTGTTACAACTTTAAGGGATAATATAAATGGATTTATAGCAGAAATCTTCTCAACATCTAGTGAGCAACAAAAAAAGGACCTCCCTCGCTATCCGAAATTTACTTTGAAATTATTCACTGTATCGATCCGAGTATCGATAATTTTCGCATCGATTTCAGGTAAACCGAAATACAAATTAAATATTGAAGTTTCTAATAAATCTTTTTAGCAAGAAAATCAATGTATTTTGTTCCTTTGACTCACAATTTAGATTGATACCAAACAAGGATATTTTGCATTCAATTCTAGGCGGCCGCATTGTTGGGGATACGCTCTCGCCTGGATCAGAAAGCACGCTCTGAGAGCTTGACCATTTCAAGCAAACGACTGTTGCGCTTTTGCCTCTAATGGCACGATTTCTGGCAACCCTTGCGCACGTTTCCGGTTGTTAAATCCTGATTAACCACCTCGATTATTAACTTCGATCATATCACGGTTTGGTGAGTCGAACTTCGATGTGTATCAGGTCGCCGGAAGCCACTGTCTTCGCTCAAGGAAGAATCGCTGGTTCAAATAAATCGCGGAGCGTTCGAAGAATAATTTTATCTTCCACGAGCCTTGTTGCAGCCGCATATGCATCATCTGCTCATGCGCAGTATTCTGGCATTGTTGACGTCTGCGCAGGTCTCGGCGTTCGTTTGCCGCATCTGACGGCGCCCACCCCTATTGCTTCAGGAGGGCTGCTTGGCGCAGTAAGCACAACATTGACGGGTTTGGTCGATAACATCAATCAAGGTGTCATTGCGCCTCTGTCTGACGTTACACTGCGCGTGGGTGTTCTCGATGCCAACGGCAATTTGGTCAGCGCCACCAGTCCAGCCAGCTGCAATCTGACCGCATCTAGCTTCGTCCTAAATGCCAACAAGGGGCTGGCGATCGGTGGCGGTCGCATAACCGGTCTTGGTAGTCTCACTGGAACTCTGGCCGATGCTGGCGACGTCTCTGCCATCGCTCTAGGGAGTGGCGCGGTCACGGCAGCCGGCAAAATCGATGCGCTCGCGCTAGGATCGAATGCGAGCGTCACGGCCAATCAAGCCCTCGCGATCGGCCTGCGCGGTAGCGTCAGTGCCGACGATGGCATCGCGCTGGGCACCGACGCGCGCAGTACCGCCACAGCTGCACTTGGTCTTGGCGCAAGGAGTGCGGCCAGCGCTCCCGGCTCGGTTGCGCTCGGCAGCGGGTCCGTTGCCAATCGTGCCGGGCTTTCCGGAGCCGTCGAAAGCTTCAGCGGCGTCACGGTTGCGTCGACCAGCGGCGCGGTCTCGGTGGGGGATGCGGGTACCGAGCGGCAGATCGTCAATGTCGCGGGTGGGACGAAGCCAACCGATGCCGTTAATCTGCGGCAGCTCTCCAGTGTCGGCAGCAATCTCGCTAATGGACTTGGAGGCGGTGCCAAGTTCGATGCTACCACCGGGCTGTTCACGGCCCCGAGCTTTACCGTTCAAGGCAGCTCCTACAACAACGTCGGTGGGGCCCTCGGTGCGCTTGACCTTCGCCTGACTGGCAACACCACGGCAATCTCGACCACGGCGGCGAACCTGCAGAGCCTGCAGGATCAGGTCACAGGCCTGCCCAACCACGTTCAGCAGGATGCCGTCACGCGTATACTGACGATCGGAAAGGGCACCGACGGAACGCTCCTGAGCATTTCCGGACTCAGTGGAGACCGTCGTGTCAGCGGCGTGAGCGCGGGCCTCAACGGCAACGATGCGGTCAATCTCACGCAGCTACGCGCCTCCGGCCAGTCCCTTGCATCATCCCTGGGGGGCGGTGCCAGCTTCGATGCTGTGACGGGCAGCTATCAAGCTCCGGGCTACAGCATCGGCGGGACCTCATACGCTTCGGTCGGCGGGGCTCTGGGGGCTCTCGATACCTTGTCCGTGCAGTACGTCCGCGGAAGCAACGGCACGGCGACCGCTTCGATCGACTTGAGTAAGGGCGGTATGCTTGGCGCCGTTGGCATCCATGGCTTGGCGCCCGGCCTTGTCGCCGGTGGCTCAGGAGACGCCATCAACGGTGCGCAGCTCTACGCCACCAATCAACAGGTTGCCTCGAACACCGCGGGTCTTACCAGCCTGCAGAACGTCGTCGGCAGCAGTTCCCTCGGCCTGGTGAGCCAGGATCCAACCAGCCGCACCCTGACCCTCGGCGCGGCCACGGATGGCACGCGCGTCAGCGTCGCTGGGACGCTTGGTGCACGTCAGGTCAGTGGGATCGCATCCGGAACCGTCAGTGCCAATTCGACGGACGCCGTGAACGGAGCGCAGCTCAACGCCACGAACCAGACGCTAGCGGGCAACGCTGCGGCCGTCACCAGCGTACAAGGCCAGCTCACGAGTACGGCCACCAATCTCAACGCCTCACTGAGCACCTTGCAAGGTCAGCTCGGGACGACGGCGACGTCGTTGGCGAGCACCACGGGCGATCTCACCGCCCTGCGCTCCAGCGTACAGAGCGGGACGATCGGTCTCGTACAGCAGAACGCGATCACCCGCGAACTCTCGGTCGGCAGTGGCAGCGATGGTGGCCGGATCAGCCTTGCCGGGACCTCAGGCCCTCGACAGGTCACAGGGGTGGCCGTCGGTAGCGTTGCAGCCGGCTCGACCGATGCGGTCAATGGCGGACAGCTCTCAGCGACGAACCAGGCCGTGGCCGGTAATGCCGCCGGTCTCGCCAGCCTCCAGGGTCAGGTAAGTACTCATACAAGCGAGATCGCCAACAACACCGCGAACCTGATCACGCTTCAGGGGCAGACCACGACGAACACGAGCGGCCTGGCCAGCACCGCGAGCAGCCTTGCCAACCTGCAGATCGGCTTGGCCAACGGCAGCGTCGGCCTTGTGCAGCAGAATGGCGTTGCCGGACCCGTCACCGTTGCCGGCGATACGGGCGGAAACCTCGTCAGTGTTGCAGGCCGGAGCACCGATCGTCGTGTGACAGGCGTTGCTGCCGCAACGGGCGCTAACGATGCCGTCAACCTGGCGCAGCTCAACACCATCGTGGCAGGGATCGGCGGCGGTGGCGTGACGGCCCTCGCCAGCAACAATCTCTCGGGTCTTACTTTGCCACAAGCGATGGGGCGCGATGCGGTCAGCCTCGGCTACGGCTCCCTGGCCACGGGTACCCGCAGCGTCGCTCTCGGTGCTGGCTCAATCGCCGATGCCGCCGACACCCTGTCGGTTGGAACCACGACTGCAACGCGCCGCATCGTCAACGTCAGCGATGGGACTGTATCCGCTAGCTCGAGCGATGCCGTCACCGGGCGGCAGCTCTACGCGGCTAACGAGGCCCTGGCACTGACCGCTGGCCGGGTCGCAAGCGTGCAGGGAGGGCTCGCCAGCCTTGGCCAAACCTTGGGTGGGGGTGCTGCCTTCGACGCTGCCACTGGAACGTTCACGGCCCCCACCTTCACGGTTGCCGGGCTTAGCTATGGCACCGTCTCAGGAGCCATTGGGGCCCTCGATCAACGTACAGGCCTGAACAGCACCGACATCGTGGCCCTGCAGCGCGCCAGCTCAGCCAATGCCTCCACGGTCACGAGCCTCCAGGGACAGGTGACGACGAACACGACCAACCTGACGGGCGTGACGGCGAACCTGACCAGCCTTCAGTCCGGCATCGCCGGTGGTACCCTAGGGCTCGTGCAGCAGGATCCGACGAGCCGCAATCTCAGCGTCGGTGCGGCTACGAACGGCACTCAGATCAGTTTGTCCGGAAGCGCGGGTGATCGGCGCGTCACGGGCGTCGCCAGCGGTCTCAGCGCCAACGATGCCGTCAATGTCAGCCAGCTCAGCGCAGCCTTGACGAACCTAAGCACCGGCAGTTCACCGGGTATTGCCATCAACGGTCAATCCGGCCTGTCGATCGCCGCGGCCACGGGAGGCGATGCCGTTGCCTTGGGCTACGGCGCCTCGGCAGGCGCAGCGCGCTCGGTCGCGCTCGGCAGTGGCTCGGTGGCGACGCAGGCTGATACGGTCTCGGTCGGGGCCGCAGGAACTGAGCGCCGCATCGTCAACGTGGCCGGTGGCACGATCGCAGCGGGCTCCACCGATGCAGTCAATGGAGGGCAGCTCTACAGCACCAATCAGCAGGTGAGCACGATCTCGACCTCGTTGACGGCACTGCGCGGCAGCCTGGACGATGGCACGATCGGTCTCGTGCAGCAGAACGTCACCAGCGGCAACATCACGGTGGCGGCAGGCACCGGCGGCAGCGTCGTCGATCTCAACGGCTCACAGGGCACGCGGAAACTAACCGGACTCACCGCTGGCACGACCGGCAGCGATGCGGTGAACGTCGCGCAGCTCAACGCGGCGGTGACGGGGGTGGGCGCGCGCATCGGCGACTTGCCGCTAGCCGCGAGCAATCAGTCCGGCTTGGCGACGCCGTCCGTCACCGCACGCGATGCCCTCGCGCTGGGCCAGGGCGCAAAGGTCACGGCAGACCGCGCCATTGCCCTGGGGAACGGCTCGCTCGCCGATCAGGCCGATACGCTCTCGGTCGGGCGTGTCGGGGCCGAACGGCGCATCGTCCATGTCGCCAGCGGCGGCTTGAGCAGTGCTTCGACCGATGCCATTAACGGTGGGCAGCTCTTTGCCACCAACACGCAGCTGGCCGGTATGCTCGGCGGCGGAGCCCGCTTCGATGCCGCGGCTGGCTGGACGGGGCCGAGCTACACCATCCGCGGCAGTACCTACGCGGATGTTGGCAGTGCCCTGAGCGCCGTCGATACGGCTCTGGCTCGGAACAGCTCGGAGATCGGTGCGGTGACGCAGAAGCTCGCCTCGCTGCAGGGCGGTACGGGCGGGGGAGGCGTTACGGTACAGCCAACGAGCACGGGCGGATCCGTCAACGTCGCGGCACAGGTCGGAGGCACGGTTGTCAACGTGTCCGGCACGGAAGGACCGCGTCAGGTCAGCGGTGTCGCCGACGGCAAAGCCGCCGGTGACGCGGTCAACCTTGGCCAGCTCAACACGACGGCGCAGGCTGTCGAGGCCAAGCTTCAGGACTTCCCCGTACGGGCAAACAACAGCCGGGGTGCCGCAAAGCCGATCGCCTCCGGCACTGATGCCTACGCGAGCGGATATGGCGCCAAGGCTATCGGGAGCGCGAGCGTCGCCGTGGGTTCCATGACCAACTCACGAGGCGTCGCCACCACGACCATCGGCAACGACAGCGATGCTATAGGCGATCGAACAACCGCGGTGGGTGCCAGCAGCATGGCAAGTGGCGTCGACAGCGCGGCTTTCGGACAAGGAAGCCAGGCGATGGCGGCTGCCGCGACAGCCATCGGCACGGCTTCTCAAGCGACCTGGGATGGGGCCACGGCCATCGGCTACGGCGCACGGGCCGTGGCCGACCCGACGACCGCTGTCGGCTTCAACACTCTGGCCAGCGGGAACGAAGCCTCGGCATTTGGCGCCTATGCCAGTGCCACAGGCGAGAACAGCACGGCGTTGGGTCGCTCGGCCAACACGAGCGGCGCAGGTGCTACAGCCATCGGCGTGAATGCCAGTGCTGAAGGCACTGACAGCGTCGCGCTTGGCCGAGGTGCCGTGGCCAAGCAGGACAACGCGATGGCGATTGGGGCTGGCGTGACCACAACGCGGGCCAATCAGGTCGCGATCGGAGCCCAGCGCAACAGCTACACACTGGCGGGTGTCGGCTCCGCTCAGAGCAGGGCAGCGCAGACGGGCTCTACAAACTTCGTGACGGCTGATGCCTCCGGCAATCTGGCAACCTCCGACTATGGACCGGGCCATATCGCGAACCTGGCGAACCAAGTTGGTGTCTTGGGCGCACAGATCAGTGGCGTCAGTCAGTACGCCACGGCAACGCGTCGAGAAGCGCGTCAGGGCATTGCCGCTGCCATGGCGATGACCTCGGCCTCGATGCCTTCGCAGCCGGGCAAGACAAGCTGGACGGTCAACAGTGCCACGTTCCGAGGCGAATGGGCCGGCGGCATCGGCCTGGCACACCGGCTCGATACCGCAATCCCGATCGCTCTCACGGCCGGCTACAGCTACAGCCAAGCCAATCAACAGGGCGTGCGGGCAGGCTTGGCGGGCGAGTTCTAAAGCGCCGCTTAAGCTTCACACCTCATCAAGCTATCACTTGAAAACGAACGTTACAAACATGCAAGCACAATCTTCGGTGGCTACGCGAGCGTCAGTATCTATTCTTGCGCTGATCTACATTAGCGGTCGCGGAGCTGTACCATGCATGGTCCGTGAAATTGCGCCCGGAGCGGCCAAGCTGCAACTGAGTGTTAATTGCTAATTACCAAGCAGTTTTATGCTAATTATCACGAAGAACGGCCGCAGATTTTCATGTGAAATAAATTATTGCGACGGAGAACTGGTCGAAGTCACGTTCACCTAGTGCGAAAATTTCATAGCTATCGAGCGTGTAGCTTGGTGCTGGATCTAATCCATAAAATAGCATGCCGCGGTTTTGTATGCTCTGGCTCTCTCCACCCGCTTCATACGCCGCTCGGCTCGTTGCCGACGAGCGCGGCGGCGTGGCCGTCATCTTTGCACTGACACTAATCCCGCTTCTCGTGCTCTCCGGCATGGCAGTCGACCTCAGCGCGAACACCAACGTTCGTCGCAAGGCTCAAAACGCCGTCGACGCGGCCGCACTTTCTCTGGCCAAGCTTCCCTCCGGACTGACGGATGCAGACCTTGCCGACCGTGCCAAGCGGCAAGTGTCCGCCGCCTTGGCAGGAAGCCAAGCGATTGGCCTCAACGTCGCAATGCTTCGATCGGGAGACACCATCCGAGTGACGGCGACGGGCACGACGCCGACCTCTCTCACCCGTATGGCGGGATACAACAGCCTGCCCTTGAACGTGTCCGGAACCTCGAAGCGCGGATCGGGCAACCTCGAAGTGGCGCTTGTTCTCGATAACACCGGGTCAATGGCTGGAGCTAAGCTTGCCAATCTGAAGGCGGCAGCTAATGATTTGGTCAATAATCTTTTTGAGGAGGTGGATCCAGCCAAGCCAAATGCGCTGAAGGTCGCCGTCGTCCCGTTTTCGATGACCGTGAACGTTGGAGCTGGCCGTTCCGGGGACGCCTTCGTCGACAAGGACGGACTGGCTTCTTACCACTCCCAGATCTTTGCCGCGAAAGCCAACCGCCTCGCCCTCTTTACGAAGATAGGTGTGGCTTGGGGAGGATGCGTCGAGAGCCGCCCTGCCCCCTACGATGTCGAGGACATCCCTGCGAACCAGGGAACACCCGACAGCCTGTTCGTGCCCTACTTCGCTCCCGACGAGTCGGACTACGAAAACAACGCAGCGAACGATTATCTCAGCGATTATAGCGGGTTGGCTGGCCTGTTCGTCTATGACGACCGTAAGCGGCAGGGTCAGACGGCCAAATACGGCACCTCCTGGAAAGTCTCGCGCTCGGACAGAGCCAATGGGTCCGGCTATCTCTACGGACCAAACTCGGGCTGCGAACTCCAGCCCATCACCCCATTAACGACGTCGAAGGCGACCGTCGCCGCGGCCATATCGAGCATGAGCGTGATCGGTGACACCAACGTTGCTATCGGACTTGCCTGGGGCTGGCACGTTCTGTCGCCGACAGGTCCGCTGATCAAAGGCGCGCCCTACTCCGATTTGAACACCCGCAAATTTGCGGTGGTGATGACGGACGGTCAAAATACGAGCGGCTACAGGAACAACAGTAATGAGTCGGTTTACTCCGGTATCGGCTACATCTGGGCCAATCGTCTTGGTACGACTTCCCCGGATACTGCGACGCGCACACGTGCAATTGATAGCCGCCTTGCTCTGCTCTGCTCCAACATGAAGAGCGCCGGTATACAGATCTTTGCGGTCCGCGTCGAAGTCACCGAAGGCACGAGCGATCTGCTGCGCAACTGCGCCACCAGCCCCTCTATGTTCTACGACGTATCTGACTCCAGCAATCTGACCGCTACCTTTCGGGCCATTGGGGCTCAAATTAGCGAATTGAGGATCTCGCGGTGACCCGCGCCTGCACAAGGTTCAGCTCATTGCGTCAGCTGGTTTGGATTGCCCAACGCTTCCGGACCCGGCAGGACGGAGCTACCGCCGTAGAATTCGCCATGGTTGGGATGCCCTTTTTTGCTCTCGTTTGTGCCCTGTTTGAGGCTGGCCTGCTGCTTCTTTCACAGCAGACCCTCGACAATGCCCTGGACTATGCTGCTCGATCCATGTTCACGGGAGCCTTCCAGGAAGAATACGATGGAACAGCTTCGGTAGACCGACTGCGCAAGGCAATCTGTTCACAGGTTACTACTTTTCCCTGCGATAAAGTCTTGATTGATGTCAGCACCTCGTCGACGTTCGCAGCCCGGTCACTCTCCAGTCCGTATGATGCGGCGGCGAAGGGCGTCGCCGCTAATTTCGGCAAGACGTTCCAGTGTCCGTCGGGGAACGATGTCGTCACCGTGCGCGCCGCTGTGACTGTCCCACGGTACTTTGGTTTCCTAGATCCCGACGTCATGGCTATCGGCAAAACGGCGCGCCTCATTGTCTCGACCGTGATCTTCAGGGCCGAGCCGTACACTACGGGCAAGTGCTGATTTATGCGCGGCCCATCACACATCGTCCGCGACCAAAACGGTATCGCAGCCGTCGAGTTCGCCCTTGTCGCGCCCTTCCTCATCCTGCTCTTGATGGGGACCGTCGAGTTCCCACGCGCCTACGGCATCAGTCAGGGCTTGGAAAAGAGCGCACGGACCATGGCCGACCTCATCTCGCGCGGCAGCCTCAACTCAGTGGACGACGTGTATGCCGCAGCCTCTGCTGTGACCTTTCCCTACGACACTTCGGCGGCCAAGATCGTCCTGACTGCAGTGGGGGTCTATACTAGAGGACAGGGCCTCGTCGCACGTGTCTGCTCGACCACCGCCAGAAACGATACGGCCCCAGCAATCGACTCTGAGCTCGGCGAGCCCATCCCCTCTGAAGCAAGGTCAGGAGCCCGCTACGTCACGGCAAAGATTAGTTTTAACTATATTCCTGTGTTCGGTGTTTTCCCCGGGCTTGATAAACTTACCTTCACGAAGACCGTCTCCTGGCCGGTGCGAGGCACGGGTTCCAACAGCCTTGCCGAAACGATCCTACCAGGCGGAAAGGCATGCAAGACTGTGTGAATGCAGCGAGAAACCTGAAGTATTTCTATTCCAGCAGGCCAGCTAGTCAGGCTTCAGAAACGGATATTTTGCCGCCAAGTTGCGAAAAATTCATTTGTTTCGCTTGAGTTGCGTTTGGTTGTTGGTAATTAGGCTTTTCATACAGAAATAGTGTTGTACCGGGACTTAAGTCTAACCGCTCCCGCTTCCCTAGTCACGGGACTGCAGTTTAATTTATTTTGCGGCGCGTGCTTGATTGCGTCCTCTGTGCTTGGCCTCGTACAAAGCCTGATCGGCACGTTCGACAAGTGCGGCGTCACTCTCCGTTGCCTTGAACTAGGCAACCCCAATTGAACATGTGACCTGACCGATTGTCTCGCCCGTGTCGCGCTTGATCAAGCGACGTCCGGCGAGTTTCTCGCAAAACTGCGTGGCAACCGTGAGGCCAGCCGTCAAATCGGCTCCGTCAAGCAGGATTGCAAACTCTTCGCCACCATATCGCGCAGCGGTGTCGCGACCCTTGATGTTATCGGAGAGTAGTCGACCCACCAAACGCAGGACATGGTCACCTGTGCGATGACCATGGGTGTCGTTGAAGCGCTTGAAGTGATCGATATCCAGGAGGAGCAAGGAGAACACACTCGACGAGTCTGCCTTCGCTCGCTTCCCGGCCTGGCGGAGGCGAGTATCGAAGGCTTTGCGGTTTGCAATGCCGGTCAGTCCATCCGTGGTGGCCTCTTGCTGTACAGCAACGAGGTTCTGGCGCAACTTGGCGATACGATCTGACGAGGTCGAAAGCTCCAGCTCCAAAGCCCGGTTGCGCTCGCTTGCCTGTGCCGTCTCGGTTGCCAATGCTGTGATGGCTTGCAAGAGCCCGTCCGCAGTCAAGCGAGCGTCAAGGCGTCCTGCCCAATGTGCGAGAGCCTCGTCATAGCTGCGTAGCCCGCGCTGGTTACCTGAGATCTGCTCGATCAAAGCTTGCGCGGCCTTGACGATCGCGTCCGATCCTGGGTTGATGGTATCTGCGTCGCCTTTGTCGACAAAGTACTCCTGATGCAATTCCTCAAGCAAATTGGAGGAAAGTGCGACACCATTTCCCAAACAGGCAGTCAGGCGCTGAGTTAGCTCGGGCTTTTATTAGCGTAATAGGCATAGAGCACCTCATAGTGCTGGGGTGTCGGTAACACGCCGTGCTTCTGCAGTGCTTGCCAGGCTGTACTACCCAAAATCTGAACTTGGACCGTATCATGGGTGGTGGTGCGATCTTGCTGCCAATGAACCATCGTCCAAACTTCAATCTCTTTCGACGGACACTCAAGCGCGTGATACACCTTCGAGATTAATATCTAACTTCAGCGGCAAGCCGTCAGAGGCAGCAAGCTCGATGGACTGTGTCCCACGATGAAGTGCATCGTCTGGCAGGATCAAATATCACGCAAATGTGAAACTTTGGTCTTGGAGCCTGCTTGTGAATTCACGGGTGAGCGTTTTGGCGCACTAGATACTTCTCATGGCGACGAGGATCATCGCCGTTGAGACATCAATGCGGTCTTTGTAGTCACGTACAAGGCGCCGCCGCCATCGAATCATCCATCCGAAGCTGCTTTCGACAACCCAGCAGCGCGGCAACACCTCGAAGCCTTTGGCGGTGTCCATGCGGAAGGACGGATCTGATGCCGCGGAATGCGGCCCTAAAAGCAGACTGCCGAGGTAATCTCAGCAATCTTGCTGTAGACCCTCTGGTCGGAAAAATAGGCCCGCTTTTAAGCTATCTCCGATCCGGTTCGCACGTTCCGCGAGGAGCAGAGCTACGTCTGTAGAGAATATTTCCCCGGCTGTTTGTTCGAATAGCGCGAGCCAGCGCGCGAAATGAGCCGGGGTCAGTTCAGCCGGCCTCTGATGCTTACCAAACGGATTGCCCTTGTAGCGGCCAGATTTTAGCAGCACCGAGGACCAGAAATCTTGGATGACTGTGAGGTGACGTGGCCAATCGCCATCAGGGATGATGCGAGCAAAAACTGGCCCAATTAGGGGATCGCGCTGAACCTTGGTGTAGAAGGCGGCAAGGAAAGTTTGCAGCGTTGCTTCCGTAAGGCTATTGTGCAGCATTTGGGCTCGATCAGTCGCGGCTTGAATTGGAGCTATTGAGGCCCCTCCTCCCGTAATTACCCAGGGCCGTAATGGCGGGTTTAAGCGCCGACGGTCTTGAGGATGGTGCCGAAGGGCGTGGCACCGGTCAGGCGTGCGGTATCGACGACGGTGCGGATGTCGGCCTCGCCCTCGGCGGCCCACATCGCGCGGTAGCCGTTGGTCACCTTCCGCTGGATCACGGACGGGCGCAGCAGCCGTTCCGAGCCGTTGTTGGTCGGCTCGACCGCGCCGGGATGGGCGAGGAACACCAGGAGCTGATGGCGAGCCCGGCCGATCTTGGCCTGGAGGGCTCGGGTCAGGTCGCAGCCGCTCGGTGTGGCGAGGATGGCGCTGAGCTGTCGATCCAGGCTCCGACGCTTGGCGGCCAGCGTCGAGGTGGCCAAGTCGGTGACGTGCTCGGCCAGGGCGAACACGGCCTGCAGCCAGAGCTGCAGCCGCCAGGGCACGGGGTCGTCGCTCACCTCGACGACATAGGCGACGTCCCGGGCAAGATGGGCGAGGCAGGTCTGGTGCGCAGCCGCGTGGCCCTGCTGTGCAGTGTAGCGATCCGAGATCCACACCGCGGGCCGGTGGCCGTCCATCATCTCCCGCACCACGACGGCGCCCCGCGTCGGCGAGGCCTGGTGGACGACCGCCTCGGCTGAATGGAAGACCCAATGGTAAGCGTTGCTGCCCTCGATGCGCACGCCCGTCTCGTCCGATGCGACCACCGCGGCCCGGCGCAGGGCGGACACGGCGGCCGCGCGACCGGAGCGGAAGCGCCTTTGCGCGCGCTGAAGCAGGTTCATCAGCCCGCCCTGGCTGAGGGTGAGACCGAACAGGTCCGACAAGGCCGCCTGTAGACGCTCGTAGGACAGCGCCTGGAAGGTCTTCAGATACGTCGCCACCGCATGCAGCCGCGGGCCGAACGGCGTGCCGCGCGCCGCCTCCGGCACCGGCGCGACCATCCGCGTCCCGCAGGTCGGGCAGTGCACGGCCAACCGTCGATGCTGCGTCACGACCGGCACCACCTCCGGCAACTCGATCCGCTCGGACACGCTCACGATCTCGGCGGGAAGATCGCCGTGCAGGGCGCCGCCGCAGCATGAACAGCGGTCGGGACGATGCTCGACAACCCCGTCGGGATCGTCGCTGATCGCCCGGCTATGCCCCTCGTGTCCCGGCTTGGCCCCGCCGGGTTTGGATTGCTCGCGCCGCTCTTTGCGGTCGGTCGCTGGCGGCTTCGAGGAGGTGCGCGAGGTCTTGTCCGGACGCTGCAGCCGCAGCACCAGTTCGATCAGCTCCTCGCGGCTCAACCGCTCAAGATCGCTGCGTCCCATCCCATGAAGGAATCAGCGAAATCCAACTCGCGCAAGGGCCTGGGTAATTGCCTCCTCCCGATTGTCATAGCGAAGAGGGCGCAACGACCGAGGTCTTCTCAATCACCGCGCCTAATTCCGAAAAGCTGTAGATGAGAATCTCACTCGTGGTGATATTGAAGTCCATCAACGCCTCCGGGGTTAGGTTCTCCAGATACATGACGATGGAGCGGAGCGAATTGCCGTGGGCGACAACAAGGACGCGCTGACCTTCCTGAACTCGCACTGCAAGCTCCTGCTCGTAGAACGGAACTGTTCTGGCTGCGGTCATGGCAAGGCTTTCACCACCTGGGGGGACAGCATCGTAGGATTTGCGCCAGAGGTGGACCTGTTCCGGGCTCCACTGGCTGCGTGCCTCCGCCTTGTTGAGGCCCGACAGCTCACCGTAGTCCCGCTCGTTCAGGGCACTGTCGGCTCGGATCGGGAGATCGCTCTGATCCAGCTGCTCCAACATTAGCGTCAATGTCCGCTGCGCCCGGTCCAGCTTGCTCGTGAATGCGATGTCGAAGCGGAAACCGAGCTCCTTCAGTTTGCGTCCGGCTGCCTTCGCCTCTGCGACGCCGCGCTCGGTCAGGTCGGGATTGCGAAACCCTGAGAACAGGTTCTGCTCGTTGTCGGTGCTTTGCCCATGCCGCACGAGCACGAGCGTTCTGACTGCGGATGACATCGTTTCTCCCTATGCCGCGCTGTCTACGCAGCTGACCGGCCAGGAGCAATGTTCCCTCGCGTTACCGAGGCGTCGTCCTGTTTTGCAAAGTCAGGGAGTATGCGAACGCTGGACCGCAGAACGCAGCTGGAGCGGTCAGCATGAATGCCCTCCCCTGTGTGGAATGGGCAACCTGCGTATGCTTCAGCGTCGGTGGTCCCACGGCATCCTCGGCGCTCGCTGTGTGCATGCCGGGGCGAAGCCGACCGTTAGCTGCCAACAGAGATCGTCTCGCTGGGGAGAAACGTTTATCCAAGCTCGTATATGTCAGTCCGAGAGGTAAGCATGGCTACGACAATCCAGCTGATTGACGAGGCGATAGCTATCGGAAGGATCGGCCGGCTTGCACAGGGAAGGGTCTGCTTGGACGTAACCGGGGAACTCATCAATGAGATCGCCGACTGGCTCGAAAATCACCCTGGTTTGCCTTTTACGGTAGTTTCGCTGCGAAGCGGGGGCGAACTCCATCAATTTTGGGTGCTGCTCAACGCTTTTGAGGCCCAGCACCAGCATGTTCGTGCGAACAATCGGGCATTGATGCTATTCAAGCAGTTTTGGATGGCATCGGAGTTAGATGTGGTCTGGATCGTGCCACCGGGTACCCGAACGTTTTTGTATACGTTCTGATAGGAAAATATCGATCAATGGCTCCACTGTGCCTCTTTCACGGAGCAACTTGTGATACTGCGACCTGCGAAGAGCTCTGAATTGTACAGGGTGATGCGCTGACCTGGCGGTACGATGTAGCTGGTGGCGTCCGCGTACAGGGGTGCAACTCGCAGATCCTGTTTATGAGGGCGGCTTCCACTTGCGGCGTTTAGTACCCAGCAGGAAAAGCTCACTCGTATGAGGCTGGCATCGCCCCGCGTGTTGGTGACATCGAACACGTAACGGTTGTCGCGGTCCTTGGCGTAGGTGAAGGCGGGTTTGAATGCAGGGTCCGCGTAAAAATCGGCGGAGCCAATGCTACAAGTGGTGAGCCGCATGCTCATGCCAGGTTCCCAGAGGATTCCGTCACTGGACAACAAGGGTTGCTCCACCTCCTCACTGGGTGCCAACCATCCCCCGGCGCCAACGGAAATCTCCCGCACACGCTGGCTGGGCGTACCATTCGCGAACACCGGTGTGCAATGAACCATGGCCAGGCGGAGCCAGTCCCGGGCGTGCCGATTGATGATGCGCCCGTACAGGTGAGATCCTTCAATGCGGGTCTCCAAGCCCACGGGGGCATTTGCGCCGTAGCGATGAAAGTCTCCGCTGGGTTTGATCTCCCTCTGCATGATGCGCTCGCCGTACCCCATGGCCAGGGGGAGTGCGCCAACCACCAGCACCAAGAGGATGGAATTACCGAGAGTGCCCGCCACGAGCATGAGAAAGCCCGCGCCGAAGACCAGGGCGCCGAGGATGATGAACTCGTAGAGGTAGGGGGCGAATGGATCGAGGCCCGAGTACCAGGCCGCACACGTGCCGATGGCTGTGCTGGTGAGCCAGAGCCGGAGCATCGCTTATCCTTGCATCTCCTGAGGGATCGGATGGGCAAAGCCACTCCGTTCGATGCGCCCTTCCCCGGAGCAGCACCTGTCATCCCGCGCCCAGGAAGCTTCAGGACCAGCAGGCATCGGGCTCAGCACTCCTGCAGCACGGAAGCTCTTCGATCGCGCGCGTGAGCCTTCTGAAGCAGCGCTGAAAGCCCTGGCCATGATCACCGGGGCAGTGGCACATATTCTAGCATGACCACGCTCACCCACCCGCCGGTCTGGAGCCTCCTCTCGCATGCCAGCCTGGACGCTCTGTTGGATCTGCAAGCCGGGGGTATGCCGGAGGTGATCGCAGTTGATGCCGGCAAGGATGCCGCCATGGCCGCGCCACTGGTCGCGACCACGCGCCTTATGTTGGATCGCGCCAAGGCTCCCGCCGGTCTCACGCTCACCGCCACGGGCGCGCTGAGTCGCGCCGACGTTCGTGCGCTCTTCGATGCCTTGGCATGGCCTGGCTATGACAAAGCCCAGGTTCTGGCAGCGAATAAGGTGCTCAACGAGATCGATGTGATGCCCGTGGAGGCCACCCGGCTTGTTGCGCAGACTGCCAAGCTGTTTCGCAAACGGCAGCGACGGCTGCTCGTGACCAAAGCCGGTGTGGCCCTCGGCCGTGAGGAGCAAGCCAGTGCGCTGTTCGGCTGCCTGTTCGAGACGGTGTTCTGGCGGATCAACCTTGGCTATTTTGATCGCGTGCCCATGGAGGCCTGGCCGCAGAACCACATCGGCATCGTGCTGTGGTGCCTTTCTGTCATGCCGCCGGAATGGATCGCCCGCGAGGACCTGATGCGTAGCTGCACCGTGTGGGACCCCGCGTTGGACCAAGGTCCGGCAGATTTCGCGGGCTATGCCTTCGAGAGCCGGGTGCTTCGTCCACTCACGTGGCTTGGCCTGTTCGAGACGCGGCTGGTGGAAGATGACAGCGCCCCCTCGTGGCGGCGTGATCGGCAATACCGGAAAGCACCACTGTTCGATCAGGCCATTCGGTTCCGCGTGGAGCTCGACAAGCCAGTGGGCCGCGCACACTAACGGATCGCAGGGATTGGGGTGCGATGGCCAGTGGCGGCTTCGTGAGCGACGGAATAGGTTCGTCTGCACGCAAGCAGCGGAGCTCGATATTGGTGCGCCTAAGCTCTTGAGATTGCGCTCATAAAAATCGCTCAACTGCAGTCTTTGATTGTATGAGCGACGCGCTCCAGGAATGCTGCAGCGATGGCGATGAGCAGCACGATCAGCCATGCAGCTCACCGCCATACGAAGGACGCTCAGGCAGCCTTGGAGTTTCGCCGCTCCGCCATCATGAGACCGCGAGCGGCGGCGGCCTCCTTGATTTGCGGATCAAGCTCCCCTGCCCTCACGGCGGTGATCAGCGCTTCAAGGGTCGCCGGCAGCTTGTCCAGGCTGCCGATGTTGATGGCAGCCTTGCCCGGCTGTAATTCCAGCGGCTTGCCGCCCACGCGCATGATCAGATGCACTGTTCCGGCTTCGTCCTGGAACCAGCCCTTGCGGACGCGCTGGTTCACCTCGACCCGCACACGCTGACCCGATGCGTCCTTGCGCATACCGATTGTCTTCGGTGGCTCATACAGCCGACCCTCGAGGGTGGCGCTTGCCATACACTTCTGCTTGGTAA
Source organism: Methylobacterium sp. AC690 (assembly GCF_979256535.1). NCBI lineage: Bacteria > Pseudomonadati > Pseudomonadota > Alphaproteobacteria > Hyphomicrobiales > Methylobacteriaceae > Methylobacterium > Methylobacterium sp. AC690. Next base: position 150,397 of record NZ_CEEDOX010000009.1, read on the forward strand.
GTTGACCCAGCAGCTTTTCACGGGCGCGGGAAAGAGGGTCATTGGCCGAAGCTGCGGGTGCTGCGGCGCTCAGCTTGAGGGTTTTCAACACAGACATAATCGTGTCCTTCTATGTGAGCTACTGCAGCTCTCATGTTCGGGATGGTACTGCCGTTGTTCAGCCGTTCAACCGAAGACTGGTGTTGCGCGACTGACTTGTGTCTTACACACTGCGTTGCTGGTTGCCTCGATTGATTGTAGATCGAGAAAATGCCGAGAAAAGCTCGTCCGCGTGTGTTTGCTAGTGGCAGCACCAAGTGCTTACCTAAACTATTGATTTTACACTCTGTTTTCTGCAAATTCTGCGTGTTTTAAGCTGACAGCAGTTCGCTCAGAGTGCGGCACAACCTTCCCAGCCCAAGAACCCAAAAAATCAAATGGGTAGACTGGAAGTCCGTGAGTGGCGGGCCCCATGGAGCGACAGCGAAATGGCGCCACGAGCAGCCCTCGTCTGATGGCGAGAGCCAGCAAGACGAGGAGCGCAGCGCATCGACATTCGACGGGGTCGCGAGTGGCTTGCGAGCAGCGCGAGCAAGACACGACGCGAACCGTCGTATGTCAGGACGGCTATGCCTGATCCAGTTGGGAGCAATGTGGGTGCGTCTATACTACTTCTACGAAGTAGTATGGATGTAATCTATTACTTTCCATCTAGATCAGTATTGCCTCCTATAAATATACATACAACTAGCCTATTGCAATGCTATTATCAGGTCATAGTTAGCAGGCACAGTTTAGGCTTTCTCTTTTACAAGTGGCCGTGACCATAATGCATCCAACAAGGAGAAGGAAGATGAAGAGCACGTCAATTGATACTAAAGTCCACGCATTCCTGCATAATAGATATGCTGCAAGCAAAAACTATCAAGAAGGAGCGGGCCGCGTTTTTGATATAAGCTTCCAAGATTACTGCAAAATATGGAAGCGCAGCAACTATAAGTTCGCAAAATTGAAGGAGCATGTCATCATGAATACCGCCTGGGAATTCATGGCCAGTGACGACGGCTACGTCCTGACATGGAAAAACAAAAATGCTTTCAAGACAGGCATCATCAACGCGGAAACTATGGAGATTAAAACCCGTAAGATGAGCATGCGGGTATGCCACATGCAGGCGGGTGACACGCATAGACCTGAGAGCATCGAGAAGATCAGGAAAGCCAGGACCGGAACCATCCAGTCCGCGGAAACACGGCAATCCATTGGCAAGGCTCTCAAGGGCCGGCCAAAGAGCGACGAGCACAAAGCTAGGATGAGGCAGGCGGCTTTGGCTCGGCATGCCAGGCGGCGGGAGCAAGCCAAGGTTTACGCAGGTATATATTTTGCAGTTCCGTTGAACGGAAAGTCCGCAATTAACCAATCCGTTCCAGCTAAGTAGATTTCAACAAAACTAATCCTAAAATTCCGATTGACGATCATCAAAACTATGATAATTGTACTCCCTGACTGCGCGGGCCGAAACTCTTGCCTACGCAATCGATTGGTTGGTGGTGGCAGACTGCTGCGCACCTGGAGCCGCGAAGGTCCATCCAACCACCAAAACCCCCGCTTTGTAAGCGGCTGTTTTGACGTGCTGCCAATCCTGGCAGTGCGGCAATCGATTGTGTTTGGAGTTTTCGATGACCGCTGTTCTCACTGCGCAGACTGCTGCTCCCTCCGACGTCATCACCGCAACTTCGTTGCCTGCGGTGATTGCTGACAACGAGGGTCTGCTGAACGAGCATGTTCTCGAAGGCGGCGCCGCTCCTTCAGAAACGGACATTGCTGACTGGAATGCCTCAATCACCGCGATGGGCGAGGTCGAGAACAACTTTCGTACCCGGACGCGAGGAGCCGGATGGATGCGGTTCGCTATGAGCGTGCTAGCGTACTGGGCCGCGCCGGATAAAGGGTTCCACGATGCGTTTGGCGAAGGCAAGCTAACGCCGCCTCGCAGCAATCACGAATTTGCCCGGGCTGCTTCAGCTCTATACCGGCACGACGTCTCGATCACCGACAACAACAATCACAACAGCAAGCGAATTAGCTCTTTGTGCGCGCAGTACGATGGCTTGCTCCAGGCTCTCCGCGAGCAGGGCCATCGCATCGAAGACTTTCAACTAAGCCGGGACAGCGTCCGTTTGTTGCTCATTGGCATCGAGAAGGCGGGTGGTACCAACGCTTTGGAGCGTAAGGAGCCCACCGACACTGATCGTTCGCCACGTCCTGTCGTTCTCGATCCGAAGCAGAAGACTGACATTCTCAGCGAGCGCGCATGGGCAGTCTTGCAAGGCGAGCGCATATCCAAACCTCGTTTTGTGTTTCAGGCCGTGCACGAGGATGGAGCCATCGAGGAGCTCAGTCTGCCTCAGGACCTGGTGAGCCAGGCCGTTGCCGCTCAGGCCAAGCCACTTCCGCGCACCCAGGCTCTGGCAGAGATGCTGTTGATGGGCGCCTGCGTGCTTGTCGAGGCTACATCTGAGGTCAAGATCAGAAGTGCTGATCCCGGCGACAGCCGTACCGAGAGGCGCACCGACGAGAAACAGGTGGTGTTCCAGCCGGATGGAAGGATTACGCAGAGCCTTAGGAAGGCTGAGAACGGTAGCGTTGTCGTGGAGTGCCGCAACCACGAGCCACACATCATTCTTGGTGAGGCAGTCTCAGAACCAGAGCGGCTGGAGACCATTGCTCGCAAGCGCATCGAAGTGAACATCTTGCCGGCCGATCGCCGGGCGGTGTTCGAGGTCAGCGTGGTCGAAGCTTCAGACAGGAAGACTGCCGTACGCCGGCTCGTGGTCAGCACCAAGGCTGCCAGCGAGGACGGTGGCGAAGGGTTCGGTGCACTGCTGCAACGGCTCACAGGCGATCACCTCCCCAAGGATATCAACCCTGCGGCTCTCACTGCCAAGGCGCATTGCGAGGTGGCGCAGGACGAGTTCCGCCGTCACTCGACCTCATACATCGAGAAGGCAGGGAAGGCTGTCCGTAACGCTACCAAGGACCAGAAGGCCTCTAAGAAAAAGAATAAAAAACCTAAGGCGCCACCAGAATTGAGCATCACAGTTAGTAGCGAAGGCCTCACGGTGTTTAACGCCGAGGCAGATGACGCGGCTAAAAGCGTGTCCGCCATAAATGTCCACAGCTCGGGCAGCATGAGTGTTCGGTTGGATGACTACGCGGCTTTCCTCGAAGCCTTCAATGGGGTGGTTGCGGAGGTGAACACCGGCGTCCGGTGCGAGATGGGGGATCGTGTGCTGACAATAGAGTTCAGCACGACGAGCGCCGCTTATCGCGTGTTCATCCCACAAGCGAGCAACGGCGTGCGGAAGGACTTCTGCATTAGGGCCATCCTGCCTCGGGAACGGCCCGAAGGGGCGACCCTAGAGCCCACTGCGGACATCTGACCGCGCAAGCGACCGTGACCCAGGGGTGCCATTCACCGGCACCCCGCTTTCGTCCCACTCTAAAAAATTGGATACCGCAATGATCGCGCCTCATCAGCGTGCGAACGACTACGCGCGCTTTCTCCCTGCGGTGAACGGCAACTCTGCTCGATTCACTCGAAAACCGGCAACTACTCATATTAGACCGCTTCCCACCGGTCTGACCGCCCAGCAGCTGGACTTCCTCGATCCGGCCGGTCTGTTCTACTATCCCTGGGCCCTCTACACGGCCGCTGAAGGGGTCAAGGACACTCAGCCTACGATGATCTCGCATCGGGATCGCAGCACCTCGTTCGTCCTCGGTGACAGCGGCGGCTTCTCGCTCATCAGCGGTGCCGTCAAAACGCCTATGCATATATTCCGAGATCAGTCGCTCCGGTGGATCGAGCGCAATTGCGACGTAGGCTTGCCCGTAGACGTTCCCACTCGCGCCATCAACGCACAGCCTGATGTCTGGACCTTCCGAAAATGCCTGGATGCCACCCTCGACAACACGGAATTCGCCAACGCCAGCGCCTGTGCGGGAACGCAGTTGCTAGCTGTGTACCAGGGCCGCAATCACCGGGAAGCCCAGCAATGGGTAGCCGAGATGAAGACCCAGCGCATGTGGGGCATTGCGTTGGGCGGCCACACGCGGCTGGACTTTTGGTTTTGGTGCAAGGCGATCAAGACCCTCATCGACGATGGCTTTTTGGATCACATCCGGCATATCCACGTTCTCGGTACCACTGAGCCAGGCGTCGCCGTACTTCTGACCGCCGTGAAGCGGGCGCTGCGCTCCTATCTCAAGCGCGACGATCTAGAGGTCACCTTCGACAGCAGCCGGGCTTACCGCATCACGCAAGCCTATGGTCAGGTCACCCTAGGATTGAAGCTGGGCATGGCCGGCAACAGCGGTGCAGACAATGCCTTCGACTTTCGTTCGTTTACCTTTCCGCAGAAGGGCGGAAAGCTGGATCGAGCGGCGCAGTTTCCCTTCGATAGCCCACTCGGTCGCCTGTGCACGGTCGGCGACTTCATGCCTGCTGCAAGCCCTGCTGACCCTGCCTTTGACGCTGTAGGTTCGAATCTCCTCAGTCATCATGAAACCTACATGGAGCTGACTGCTATCGAACAAGCGAACCTACTTTGTGACATGGATCAGAAGCAGCGATCGCTTGTGCCGTGGCATATCCAAGCGAGCGTCAGGGCCATCCATCGCCTGTTCGAAACCGGCGACACCACACATTTCGACGACCATAAATTTCTGCTTCAACACTACAACAAAGGCTTGCTCGAAAGCAGCCTTGACGATTTCCGTTAAACGGAAAGCCCTAGCAGACGCACAGCGTCGCTGCGCAAGCGTCGCTGTGCGCCCAACTGTCAATAGGTCCGAATTCATAACATCGAAGTAGGGGCAAATCAGTGTGCGAAGACACTCAGGATCTAGGCGAACTCAGGGTCGGATCGCCCGCCGTAACAAGCGGGAAGGATGATCCGCGCGGCATCCTTGATGGCCAGGCTTTCGACACCGCGGCCCACTCCAGCGTTGAGACATCGATCACGCCCAGGACGCCTACTGAACTGGCTGCCTCTTCCTTTCGTGAGCAGGTAGCTGCGCAAGTCGCCCAGCAGTTCGGCGCATTCATCACGTCTTTTCGCCCGCAGGACGAAGCCAAATGGCGCAAGCGCAGGGATGCTTTTGCTCGGCAACTCACCGCCTGGATGAACAATACGGATGTTCCCTTGCACCTCCGGCTGAGCGGCTGGAGCCAAGCAGATGTGAATGCCTTCGAAGCTGATTATCAAGGTTTGCTGGCACGGGTGTGCGGATCTGGTGGCTCTTTCAAGCCGGAAGCCGGAGCGCTGCTCATTCACAACCGCATCGCGTGCCTCAAGGCGTTCTACGCGAGTGAATATGACTGGGGCGTCATGATGGATGATGACGCGGTACTCTACGATAAGGCGCAACACAACAGCGCTTGGAGCTTATTTTCAGAGATGGCAAAGAACGGCCTGGCTGCTTATGCTGAGGTAGACGTGTTCTTTCCCAACAATCCGGGCAAGCCTGGTGGTGGGTTTAACGCCAAATATGCCGAGGACCCCGCGTTGTATGCGGGAAATCACGTTTTTGAGCGCAACCCTGACCTGAAGGGGAGCATGTTCGTCGTGCGGAACTTCCGAAAAGCCAAGCGGCGCGAGGTGCTACCTGATTCCTCCTATACGATCCACGGCGAGGACACCCTGTTCGCTACAGAAGCGATCAAGCAGGGTTGCACCGTCATGAAGTGCTGGAACATCAATCTCAGGGAGTTGGTGGGCGAGCGTGATAGCCATTTCGGCGGCGCTCGTTTCAGGGCCATGCGCGATGCTCACGTCCGCATCGCTGAGATGTACAAACACGATGGGCTGCGGATGCGAAAGCCCGACGATGAAAGCAGCAAGACGTTGGAACGCAAAGAATTTTACGCCAAATGCTGGAAGGCGCGCCCGGTGAAGTGGAGAACGCCTAAGCCGTGATTAGGTCCGGGGCCCTGCTACGGAACAGTGCTCGTTACCCAAAGCTGTCAGCTGCAGGGTATATTCCCGGCGTGCTGCCTAACTCAACGATGCGCCCAGCGGCTCTCGCGGCACGCGCATAGACGCTGACCGGGTGCACTCCGCGGAAGGAGAGATCGCGCTCCAGGCCAATCGCGAGCCCTGCGCTTACCTCTTTCAACTCATCCAAGCTCACATAGCCGAGCTCGGGTTCGCCCACACCGAGATCGCATAGTCCAAATAGGGTGTCTCCATCGGCATCAAGCTCACACAGCAGCCAGGTCGCCGGTCCCATGGGGTTGAACAGCTTGACGATGGGAGTGTGGTCGCGATCTCGCTGGCGGCCATTAGCCAAGAGCAACTCTCGGGTTGCAGCGTCGATCAGGGGCAGCATGAACGTCCTCGCCTTTGAAACGAGGAAGCCGTGCAGCCAAGACCATCAAAGAGCGAGCTGCTCCCTGCGGGCGAAGGTCGCGAATGAAAACGTCATAAAACTTAGTTTATGTGAGGTTTGCTGCTAAGTTATTGATCCAATAGAGCTGTACTCAGCTCTCGCTCTGGTCAGAATTTGAAAACAACATGCTTTGTATTAAAGGTGCACAAAATGTGAGGTTCTAATGAAATAGGCGCGAAGCGGACGTTCCGCTTGCGACCCCTACCTGTCATCCAGACCGTCGTCGGCGTTTCTCCAAAGCGGCCGTCCGTTAGCCGCCCAGCAACTTCGGTTCGGGGTGGGGAGCGGACCTTGCCCCTTCACCCTGAAGCGGACGTTCCGCCATCGACCCAACTTCAGCGCTGCGATCAGTCAGTTCACTATCATGAAGCAGCATCTCAAAATTGATTGAACCGCTTAAAAAGGACAGTGATGATATGTTGATGTAAGACCTTGCTACTCGACGCTATACGGGGCTAGGTTAAAACTACTTCAGATTTGAAGTGCTCTAAGTGTGTGATAAATAGCACAATTCCTACTTGCTACGCGGGTCGTATCTCGCAATGAGTACGATACTGCGCCGCTTAGGGCGCCTACTAGCGTGCGCCATGTCCCATCGCTCGTCCCTCCTTGCTCTGCTGCTCGCCACAACGGCTCTGACCGGGGCCGCGAGTGCGCAGGAACAAAGCGTTCGGCTCGACCAGCTCTCGGTCGAAGGGGCCTTACCCGGGCCGGCGGCAGGTAGCGGAGCAAATCTCAGCGGTGGTGATGGTGGGACGGCGGCGACAAGCGGCGGCGGCGGCGGCCCTTCCGGGATCACCGGCTACACTGCTCGGATCAGCCCCACGGCAACCAAAACCAACACGCCCCTGCTCGAAACCCCGCAATCGGTCACGGTGCTCACTCGCGAGGCCCTCAACGATCGCAACGTCCAGACGCTCAACGAGGCCATCGGCTATGTGGCCGGCGTGTCCTCGAACGTCTTCGGCTTCGATCCGCGCTTCGACTCGTTCTTCGTCCGCGGCTTCAGCCTGACCTACGACGGCATCTTCCGGGATGGCCTGCGCCAGGTCGCGTCGGGTCTGACGGTGCCGCGCATCGAGCCCTACGGCATCGAGGCGGCCACGATCCTGCGCGGACCGGCCTCCGGCCTCTACGGGCTCGGCTCGCCCGGCGGCATCCTCGACGTCACCACGAAGCGCCCAGTCTTCACGCCCTTCGGCGAGGTTCAGCTGCAGGTCGGCAACTTCGACCGCTATCAGGGCAACTTCGACATCGGCGGTCCAGTCGAGGGCACGGGCGGCACGCTCGCGTACCGCGTCACCGGCATCAAGCGGCAGTCAGACACCTTCATCCCCGGGGGCTCGGACGACCGGAGCTACATCGCGCCGTCCTTCACCTGGAAGCCATCCGCCGACACCAGCTTCACGTTCCTGAGCGAGTACCAGGAGACCAAGCTTCCGGGCAGCACGACGTTCTTCAACCAGAACCTGCGCCCGACCCGGATCTACTCAGGCGATCCAGCCTTTAACGACTTTCGGCAGCAGCAGGGGCGCGTCGGCTACGCATTCGAGCACCGCTTCGACGGGGATTTGGTCTTCCGGCAGAACTTCCGCTTCTACGACATCAGCAACGACTATCGCTACGCGTCCATCAACGCCCTCAGCCCCAACGGTACGAGCGCAAGCCGGTCGACCGGATATTCGCGGCAGTTCCTGAGCCAGATCACGCTCGACAATCAGATCGAGGCGCACATCACCACGGGGCCGGTCGCGCACACGCTGGTGGCAGGTCTCGACTATGCGCATTCGGATTTCAATTATCGCTTCGGCTTCGGCGCGGCCCCCGATCTCAACCTCGTTACGCGCAATTACGGCCAGCAGCCGATCCTCGCGCCGCTGTTGGGCCCACGTACCGCGCAGAGCCAGGATCAGGTCGGCCTATACCTGCAGGAGCAAGCCAAGTTCGACCGCTTCGTGCTGACTTTAACCGGGCGCTACGACTGGGTGTCACAGACCACGACCGCGGCTCCCGCTGCCGCGACCCAGCAGAACGACCAAGCCTTCACGGGCCGCGTCGGTCTCAACTATCTCCTGGCCCCCGGGCTGGTCCCCTATGCCAGCTACGCCACCACCTTCGCGCCGCAGCCTGGCGTCGATGCCACCGGGCGTGCCTTCCGGCCAGCGACGGGGGACCAGATCGAGGCCGGCGTCAAATACCTGATCCCCGGCACGAACATCCAGGCGGGGTTTGCCGGCTTCGACATCGTCCAGAGTAGCGTCCTGCGCACGGATCCGAACAATGTCGCCTTCCAGGTGGCGACCGGCGCCGTCGAGTCCCGCGGCTTCGAGATGGAGGCCATCGCCAACTTCGCGCCGGGCACCAACCTCACCCTCGCCTACACGCACCTCAACCTGCGCTATCTCAGCCAGACCTCGTTCGCGGGTCAGTCCCTGGACGGCAACGCCCTCTCGGGCATTCCCGGAGATACCTTCACCGGCTTCCTGAGCTACCTGTTCCCGTCGAGCTCGGCCCTGCGCGGACTGACCGTCGGCGGCGGCATTCGCTTCAACGCCAACAGCTTCGCCAACGACGAGAACACGGTCCGGAACCCGACGGTGACGCTGTTCGACGCGTTGATCGCCTACGATTTCGCCGCCATCGACCCGGCCTACAAGGGCTTCCGCGCTCAGGTGAACGCGAACAACATCTTCGACCGCGACTACTTCACCTGTCAGGCGGGCTTCTGCTATCGGGGCGCCCCCGCCACCGTCATCGGCAGCCTGATCTACCGGTGGTGATCGTGAAGGACGTCATGGTCGGGGACCAACACCCGCGGATGATGGGCGCGGCCCGGGCGGACAGAGCCCAGTGAGCGCCCCCGTTTCACGTCGCACTGCGGTTGGCCTCCTGGCGACCACCTGGATGACGCTGGGTGGGCATTCGGTCCTCGCCGCTAGTCCTGATGAGCCGGCACGGCTCGCCGGCGCGGTCAGCTTCGACCTGGGAGGCGACGCGGACCGTCCGCCCTGGCGGATCACCCTCTACGTCCCGCCCGGGGCGGTGCCGGTGGACGGTTGGCCCGTCCTCTACCTCCTCGACGGCAACGCGGTGACGGGCACCGCCATCGACATCGAGCGGGTTCAGGCACCGTACCCTGACGCTACGGGAATCGCATCTCGCTTCGCCGTCGTGGGCATCGGCTACCCGGGCGACGAGGCCCATGATGCCTCGCGCCGCTCATGGGACTACACGCCGCCTCCCGGTCGGTCCTACCCGCCCTCCAAGCCCGGGGGGCTGACATTGCGGACCGGGGGCGCCGACACCTTCCTTCACTTCGTCACGACGACGCTTCGATCCGCGGTCGCGCAGCGGTGCCGGGTCGATCCATCCCGGCAGGCGCTGTTCGGGCATTCCTTCGGCGGCCTGTTCGTCCTCTACGCGCTCACTCAGGCGCCAGCGGCCTTCTCACACTGGATCGCCGCCAGCCCGTCCATCTACTGGGAAGACGCTGTGGTGCTCGGAAGCATCGCGGGCTTGGAGAGGGGCCCCCCGAACGGCCCGCAAGTGCTCTTGCTGGCAGGTGCCTACGAGGAAGCACTCGCCCCGTTCCAACAGGACGCTCCAGACCGTGAGGCGCGCCGTGCTCGCCTCGCCTCGACCCGCACCGTTGAACTGACCCGTGAAATGACGGAGCGGTTGAGCCGGATCTCGGGCGTAACAAGCACCTTCAGCCTCATTCCAGGTCGAACCCACATGACCCTCCTGCCCGAAGCACTTAACGCGGCGGTCGCCTTCTTCATGCAAAGATCGGGATAGCCTCACGGCGAAGGTCGAAGGCTTCAGCACGGCCCGGATCATTCATTGAGGTACACAACAGAGTTGCTGATAGTCGCTGCTCCGCGCGAACGTCCGACGTCATGAATTTACGTCCTGTGCGCAGGCCATCACCAACCCAGTCGTAGAGCTCTGCCTCATCCAATGCCTGGAAGCGAACTCTCTCAGGGTCCGCAAAGGGTGGTGAGCGGGCGCAAGGGCAACGACCGCTTTGATGCATTGCAGTCCAGAAGCGGACCTTTGCACCCCACCCAGCCCAGCCGTGAATTCGCATCGGTCGGTGTCCATTAACGGGACCCATTGCGAGGCTTCTATCGAGCCTCTGGAAGAGGGCATCTCCTGGCGGGCCTACAAGTAGCTCAAGCCCGGCAACGCCGCCCGACGTTTCAGGCCGACCATCCAACGGCAGGCGAGCCAGAGCGAGGGTACAAGGGCCGCCGCGACCAGCCAGATCTGCACCGGTGCTCCCGCCTCGATCCGGCCGGAGGGGGCTCCGAGGCCGAGCGCCTGGGCGCCGTCATGGAGAAGCCGCAACAGCCAGAGATGCGCCAGGTAGAAGAACAGCGGCGCGCCGCCGAAGGTGCGCAGCCACCCAAGGCTTCGCGCCGGCACCGCCTCGAATAAGGCGAGGAGCCCGAGCCCGAGGCTCAGGGTCAGCAACAGGAAGTCGGCCGAGGGCGGGTACTTGGTGAGGTTCACGAAGGAGAGCGCAGTCATTAGGGTCGTCGCTCCCGTCTGCCACGGCACCGGGTCGCCGTAGCCGTTGAGGCCCCGAAGGATCAGGAAGGCGAGGAGCGCCGCGCCGCTCATCGCCAGAAGCCCTTTGCGACGAGGGGCCGGCGCGACCGATCCGGCAAAGAGCGGCCCTAGGGCGTAGCCTGCCGCGATCACGCCGAACCAAGGCAACACGGGATAGGAGGTCCGCGCCACGCCCCAGGGCAGTTCGATGAAGCCGCGCTGGTGCAGGATCGACCAGAGGACGTAGCCGGTGTCGCCGGACTGGAGCACGAATCCGTCGAGCAGGTTGTGGCCGAGCATCACCGCAGCGGCGAAGACGATGAGGGCAGCGCGCTGTAGCCAGAGCAGGGCGGCCAGCGCCACCATGCTGAGGCCGATGGCCCAGATCACCTGCAGGTAGAGGATCGGCGGAGCGAGACTGCGGGTCCAGGCGAGGCTGACCAGCGTCACCTCCATGAGGATCAGCAGGAGGCCGCGCTTGAGCAGGAAGGCACTAGCCGCCCCCCGGTCGCCATGCTTCTGCGCATAGAGGCTGGCGGAGAGGCCGGTGAGCAGGATGAAGACCGGCGCGCAGAGATGCGAGGTCAGCCGAGTCATGACGAGGTCGGGCGGGGTGAGGCTGAGGTCCATCGGGTCGCGAACCTGGGCGTGCAGGTAGACGAACTCCCGCACGTGGTCGACGAGCATGAGCAGCATGACGAGGCCGCGTAGGGCGTCGATGGAAACGATGCGGAATCGCGGACCGTCCGCTCCTTCGAAAGTTGCAGGTCTCATCGCGCGCGCTCCGTTCCGATCCGATGCAAGAGCCGGCCGACATCGACTGGTGTCCAGACTGCGCCGCCGCGCGGCTTGCAGATCCCTCGCCGCGTGAGCTCCAGGGCGAGGCACTGGGGCGTCTGCCCGACTTCCCCACGCATCGCGTCGATAATCGGCATGAGATCGAGAGCGTAGCGGCGGGCGCGCGCGGACGAGGCCCCGCGTCCGGCATCACCGCGCCGGACGCAGGCGGCGGATACGTCACGGGGCTGGGTCGCCACCGGGCTGGCATCCTCGGAGGCTTCGTTCCGGTTCAGGCGCATCATGCAGGCCATCTGGAAAGACGACGGTAGGCCAGCGCGGTCAGGAACAAGGCAACCGCCATGAGACAGCCGAGAGCGACCATCGCCTGATGTTCGGCCGCTACGCGCGGGACGGAGGGCTCGAAAGCCGGCACGGCGTCGTAGGCGGTGAAGTCGAGACGCGCGGGGCAGCCCTCACACACCGAGACTGGATCGAGGGCCTGGGCGAGAATGCGAGGCTCGAAGAACGCACGCAGGTCCCGGCGATAAGCGGTACCCGACGCCAGGAAAGTGGAATGGCGCTCCGCGTCGGTTCCCGCCGCCATCTCCAGTGCGCGCGCGAGGACCGTCGCGGGTGACAGGATCGCCAGGCGCCGGCTCCAGGCCGCCACCGCCCGGGCATGGTCCCGTGCGGCATCACGGTAGCCCGCCAGCGCTTCGTCGTAGAACGCATCGCGGGCGAGGCGCTTGATCTCGGGCGCCTCTGCCAGTCCCGGCCGGCTTACGGCCTTCGAAACCTTGCCGGTCAGCCAAGCCGCGGTGATCCGTGCGCTTTCCTCACCGGTGTAGAAGTGGACCTGAGCCTGCCGGCTCGCATCGATGGCCGCGATCCGAGAAGGCGTCGGCGCGAGGACATCGACCACGAGGCCGAGCGTGCTTGGGAGGGCCACCGTGACGCAGGCCCAAGCCAGTACGAGGATCGCGAGGGCGGCGACGCTCCCGCGCCACAGGCTGGCCACCAGGGCGCAGGCCGACACCCACAAGACGACGTAGGCGGCCAAGGCCGTCGCGAGGAGGGCCAGCGTGACCTTCCATCCGTCGAGCGCTCCAGGGCCGCCCGAGACGATGAGCGCCAACGCCGTTCCGCCGAGCACAGCCGTGATGGCGACCAGGGCCACGGCCCCGAACTTCGCGCTCGCCACGCGACGCGGCCCGACGGGCTGCGACGCGATCATGCGCAGGATGCCGCTGTCGTGCTCGGAGGAAAGCCGCGTGCCTGCGAGCGCGATGACCGCGAGCGGCACAAGGTAGATCAGCACGAAGGCGAGATCGAACGGGCCGAGCCTGAGCCGGGCCGTCGAGCCGGGCTCGTAGGCGGTGTCGTCGAAGACCGTGCTGAAGCCGAAGCTGGCCCGCATGATTGCCGGTTGCACGTCGGACTGGCCGACCGCGAACGCAGCGAGCGGCGTCGGCGGCTTCACCGCGTATACGGCCATGAAGTAGGTCATGTAGCCGAAGGCGTCGGTGGGGTCCTGCCAGTAGTTCACCTTGATCGGCGAGGGCTTGGCGTAGCGCTCATGGGCGGCCCTGGCGTCCCGCACGACCCGGTCGGTGTCGGCGGCGGCCTGCGCGAGGGCGGCCCGCTCCGAGGCGACGCGCCCGGCGCCAGTCCACGCCGCCAGACAGAGTGCTACGAGGAGGGCGGCGAGGATCGCCCAGGTCAGGCGCTCGCGTAGGATCAGGCGCAACTCAGCCTGGACCAGGACAGGGAACCGTACGGTCGTCACGGCTTCAACCTCCGGACCAGGGGAAGGCACAGGGCCGCCATCAGACCGAGCCAGAGGGCGAGGACGAGGGCCGGAACGCGTGCGTTGGCCAGCGTGCTCGCGAACGGCAGTGGCTGGGGGACGAAGGGCGGGATCTCGCCCCATAGGTCCGGCCCGGCGACGAGGCTGGTTCCGCCGCGCTGGGGATGGTCGCGGATCTCGGCGTTCATGCGTTCGGAGATTCGGCGCCGGTAGGCTTCCGCCGCCCAGACGAAGTGGGCGTGCTGAGCAAAATCGGTGCCCGCCAGCGTCTGCGAGAGGGCCTGCAGGGCGACCCGCGGCGACAGGAGGGCAGCCCAGGCCAAGGCCCTGTCCTGGGCCGCGAGGCTGTCGAAGAAGGCGCCGAGCTCGCGGTCGTAGACCGCGAAGTTGTGTCCCTCGTTCTCGGACATCATCAGGCCGCGAAGGTCCACGGGCATTTCGTCGGGGTCGCCGACGCCATAGCGGGCTAGCACCTCGCGCGTACGAACATCGTTCGCCTCGGCGGTGCGATGGCCCCGGAATTCGGCCTCGATCCTGGCTCGGACCTCCCGGTAGGACAGGGCGGGCACGACGGCGTCGACACCGACGACCGCGAGGCGGGGGGCCGCGACACAGAGGAGGACCCAGGCAGCGAGCGAAGCGGCGAGCGCGCCTCGGGCCGTGCGGGCGACCAACGAGACGAGCATCGCGAGCAGCAGGAATACCGCGCCGTAGCCGAGTTGTGCGGCGATCCAGGTCAGCAGTCGCGGAACCACCTGCCAGCCCGCACCATCCTGGCTCATCACCGCGAGCGCGCCGAACCCAAGGAGCGGGAGGCCCAACACGAGGGCGAGGGCGGCAATAAGGGCCGCGAACCGCGTCGCGAAGAGACGTCCCGGCGGAACGCCGTTGCCGAGCGCGAGACGCAGCGTGCCTCGCTCGCGGTCGGCCGCGAAGGCGGAAAAGCCCAGCAGAATGGCGGCGAGCGGCACCACGAGCTGGACGATGTCGGCGACGCTGCTGATGCCGGACCTCGCGAGCGGTCCGGCATCCTGGATGGCGCGGTAGACCGCGTCGTTGAAGACATGCGCCTCGACCCGTACCATCCGGCCCGTATAGGGCTCGGTACCGGGATCGAGCACGGCAAGCGGTGCGGAGGGACGGAACACCCACAGCCCGAAATGGTCGGCCGAATGCGGGTTCTTGGCATCCTGGCCGAGCCAGCGCGCGCGCTCGGCAGCCGCGACCTGAGCGACCTCGGCGGCGTAGCGCGTGGAATCCCGCCAGGCGCCGAGGCCCGCGACCGTGAGCAGCAGGACGAGGACGGCACCGATCCAGCGAAGGCGCGCATCGCGGGCGGTGCGCGCGAGTTCGGCCGCGAGCTGCCTCACGCCGCGCTCCCCGCCAGGCGCTCGATGTAGAGCCGCTCCAGGCCGACATGGTCGAGGGTCCTGGGGTCGATCTCCTCGACGATCTGGCCACGGCTCAGCACGCCGACGCGCCCAGCCATCTCGCGCACGCGGTAGAGGTCGTGAGTCGCCATCAGAATGGCGGTGCCGCGCTCAGCGGCCGCCCGGACCGTGGTGGAGAAGTCCGCGGCCGCGCTCGGATCGAGGCCTGAGGTGGGTTCGTCGAGGAGGAGGAGCCGGGCACGGCGCGCGAGTGCCACCGCGATGCCGACCTTCTGGCGCATGCCCTTGGAATAGGAGCCGGCGGGACGCTCATAGGCAGTCTCGGCAAGGCCGGCCTCGGCGAGGAGCGTGCGGGCGCTCGCCTTGCTCAAGTTGAGGCCGGCCAGCGTCGTGAAGTAGCACAGGTTCTCCACGCCGGAGAGGCTGGGATAGAGCGCCACCTGTTCGGGGATGTAGGCCACGTTCCGGCGAGCGCCGACCGGATCGGCGCCGGCGTCCACACCGCAGACCCGGACCGTGCCGGCATCCGCCTTCAGGAAGCCGAGGATCAGGTTGACCGTGGTGGTCTTGCCGGCACCGTTCGGCCCGAGCAGGGCGAAGACCTCGCCGGGGCGGAGCGACAGGTCGAGGCCATCGAGGGCGTGGCGTTCGCCGAAGCGCTTGCCCGCCCCCTGGATCTCAAGGACGAGGTCGCTCGCATGGGTCGTGACCTCAGCCATCAGAAGCGCACCGAGATCGTGCCGGTGAAGCGCCGGGGCGCGCCGGGATAGACCCTAAAGACGTTGTTCGAGCTCTCGTAATACGTCGCGTCGAAGATGTTCTCGACGTTGAGACCGAAGCGCATGTTCTCGTAGCGATAGTAGGCCAGGGCATCGACCGCGATGTAGGCCGGGAGCACGAAGCCGGAGCCCGCCGCGTCTCCGGCGCGTTCGCCGACGCCGCGCACGCCGCCGCCGAGGCCGAGGCCCTTCCAGGGGCCGGCCTGCACCTCGTGCACGGCGAGCAGGCTGCCCGAATGGCGCGGGATGTTGATCAGCGGCGACCCCACGGGGAGCACGTTGTCCTTCGTGACCACGGCGTCGGCGTAGACGTAGCCCGCCAGGACCTTGATCTCGGGGGTGATCTGGCCGGCAGCGGTCAGTTCGAAGCCCTGGCTGCGCACGCCGCCCGCTGCCAACGAGAAGCCGCTGTTGTTGGGGTCGGCCGTGAGCACGTTCTGCCGCTCGATGCGGAAGGCCGCTGCCGTCAGGCCGAGCGCGCCGCCGAACACATCGAGCTTGGCACCGACTTCGTAGCCGATGCCGGTCTCGGGCTCGAACGGCACGGAGCGAGCTACCGCGAAGGCGTCGGGGCCGATATTGGGCCGGAAGCTGGTGCCTACATTGGTGTAGAGCGAGAGCTCCGGCAGGGGCTGGTAGACGAGGCCGGCGCGCGGTGTCGCCGCCACCCGGGATTGTTCCGTCTGCGTCGCCGTTGTGCGCTCGCGGAAGGATTGTTCGAAGAAGTCGAACCGGACCCCGAGCAGGGCTTTCCACTCCGGACTGAGCGCGATCTGGTCCTGGGCGTAGAGGGCGGTGTTGGTGACCCGCTCCAGGTTGTTGCGCCGGATGGTCAGCGGCGGCAGGGCCTGGCCGTAGCGCGGATCGTAGATGTCGAGGCTGTAGGGGCTCTGGCGGAAGTTCGAGCGGTCGTAGACCACGCGGCTGTCGGTGCTCTCGCGCTCGAAGCCGAGAAGCAGGGTATGACCGAAATCGCCGGTGGTGAAGCGCCCCACCACCTCGGCCTGGCCGATGGCGGTATCCCAGCGGTAATCGCGAAAGTTCCGGTCGCGCAGAACCGTGCGGTTGTCGGCGGCGAGGCCACGGACCTCCGCCGATTCCCCGACCAGCGAGCCGGTGTTGAAGTGGGTGGCCAGCCGCATCTGCCAATCGGCGTTGAAGCGATGCTCGACGCGCACCTGCATCGTGTCCGAACTCTGATCGGTGCTCTGCCCGGGCTCACCGAGGAAGCGGGAGATTGGCAGGAATCCCAGTTGCTTGTTGATCGCGATCACGCCCCGGTCGACGACGATGCGGTTGCGCAGGAACTCGGTTTCGACGGTGACCTTCGTGTCCGGCGTGATCTGCCAGCTAACGACGGGAGCTACGAGGAGCCGGTCGCCATCGACGAAATCGCGAAAGCTGTTCTGGCGTCCGCCCGCGAAGTTGAAGCGGTAGAGGAGCGTGCCGTCCTCGTTCAGGGCGCCGCCGGCATCCACCGTGCCGCGGAACTGCTCGAACGAGCCCCATAGGCCGCCCATCTCGACGAAGCGCTCGGCGGTCGGCTGCTTGGTGACGAAGTTGACGAGGCCGCCCGGGTCGCTGCGCCCGAACAGACCGCCGCCGGGACCCTTCAGGACCTCGATCCGCTCGACGTTCTGGGTGTCGGGGGGCGGCGGCGAGCCCCGGTTGATCGAGAAGCCGTTGCGATAGAGTTCCGAGGTCGTCGTGCCGCGGATGGCGTAGCTGAACACCGTCAGGCCGCCGAAATTGTTCTGCTGTGCCACGCCGGGCGTGTAGTTGAAGACTCGGTCGACACGGGTGGCGGCGAGATCCGTGATGACCTCGTGCGGCGCCACGGTAACGACCTGGGGCACGTCGCGCTGAGGCGTGTCGGTCTTCGTGCTGCTCACCGCCCGGTCGGCCCGGTAGCCCGGGGTCGGACCGATTAGGCCTATCCCCGGGTTTGGACCAGCACCAACGACTGGGGCACTCCCGCCAGCTCCCTCTACGGAGAGTTCCTCCAGCGTGACGGCCTCCTGCGCCCGAGCCTCCAGGGCAGGCGCCCCCGCCGAGAGGATTGCGGCGAGCGCGTAGTGCGATCCTCGACGCCTCGACATCCGACGACGCTTCGCCGGAACGGGCAGGTTCAGGATCGGGGCCTTCGAGGTCGGCAGGTTGGGACGAAGGGGCACCGGTGCGCTCAAGGTTGTCGAGCGGCGGCCGAGCGGGTGCCCTCACGGGATCGGCCGCGTCAGCAGCCGAGCCCGCTCATGCGCTCCGCCGGGACACCCCGCCCGAGAGACGTATCGTGGTGCAAGGCAGGTCTCCTGGCTCGCGGGTCGTTGCCCTCGCCTCAGCCTTCCCGGTGCAACGCACCAGTGACCATGAACGGAAAGGACTCGCCGCTGACAGTTGCGGGGGCAGCTTCGGAAGCACTCCTGCGAGCACCCCGAATTCCCTCTTAGCCCGCGAGCCGACGACCCGCAGGAACCTTGACGGTCAGACATTCGCTGGGCGCTGCCGCATAGTCAATCGAGGGAACGCCATTTTCCGCAACATTGTAACATTGCATCGGTATGGTTCTGGATGGTTGTGCGTCGTCAGATGATTTGGGACTGTCTGCGGTGTTCAGGAGCGGAGGCTTTGGTCCATCCGGGGTGGGAGGTTAGGCAGCCTGCGCCCAGTGGTGCAACTGGCCGATGCCCGATGGCCTCCACGATAGGCCGCTTAAGGACGTCTTCCGATCGAAAGCAGCCGGACCGCATTCCACCCCCTCCAGTCGTACAACTCCGGTTCACGGGACACCCGGGAAGCGGACATTCGCGAAGTCTGAGAAAGGTCGCGAGCGGAAATGATCATGTTTTAATTAGGCGAGTCAAAAGCTCCGCACCGGGTGACCAAAAAAGAAACGTCATAAAAGCTGTGTTTTATGACGTTCGATAGCAAGCTAAGTCTTTGCTGGCGCTGATTTAGTTCCAGGCCTCGCCCTCCCCGTCAACTGGAAACAGCATGCTTTGTCGCTGACCCGCGCAAAACATGAGGTTCTAATGAAGCAGGCCAGGGTGCCCACCGAGATTGAATTCAAACGTCTGGCTGCAGTGGTGAGCCAGGGCAAATATGGGCCTCGCAACCGTATGGCCCTGATGCTGAGCTACTTGGCCGGGCTACGAGTGGGAGAGATTGCGTCGCTTCGGTGGAGCGACCTCCTCGACGGCGAGGGCAAGGTTCGCGAGCAGCTCCGACTCAGCGCGGCTGTCACCAAGGGCGGGCATGCCCGAGTGGTGTTCCTGAATGCTCGGCTTCGCAAGGAGGTGGAGCAGTACCGGTGCAGCCTCGCTCAACCCCCTGCCCCGCTGCAGCCGGTGCTGATCACGCAGAAGCGCTCAGCGTTCAGCGCGAACACGCTGTGCCAGCTCATGAGGGGCTGGTACGACCTTGCAGGTTTGGATGGCGGATCAAGCCACAGCGGCCGCCGATGGTTCATCACGCGGCTGGCTCATGCTGGGATCTCTCCCAAAGCCATCATGATGCTCGCTGGCCACCAGCATCTCTCGACCACGCAGCGGTATATCGACGTGAACGATGAGATGATGCGCGCTGCCGTGGAGATACTCTGAACCCCACGACAGCACAGTGCTTGAAAAAGGTCTTGATTGCCGCTTAGGCCGCTTCAGCCATCGGAGCGGGGCTGGGAGCATCCATCGCCCGCATGTAGACGTCGAGTAGCGTCTCGTGCTCGTCCCGCTCGTCCTGATCCAGCTTGCGCAGCTTGAGGATCTCCTTGAGGATCTTCACATCGAGCCCTTCGCCTTTGGCCTCCAGGAAGATCTCCTTCTTGGCCTCCATCAGGTCCTTGATCTCTTCCTCAACCTTCTCGACGCGCTCGATAATCGAGCGGATGCGGTCGCCCGCAATGCCAACGGTATCGATGGTGTCGGACATGCTCTCTCCCTCGGCTGTTCCGATCCGCAACCTCGTGGGTTTGGGTAAGCGAGAGGTTAAGGCTGTCCGCTCGATGTGCCGGTTGTCGGCGAGGCAGAGCCCGTCGTGCGCGGGACCATCGTTGCGTTCCTAGAAAGCGGGCTGACCCATTCACCGGTCGCGTAGCGGTGCCAGGTCGGAAATAGAAAAAGCCCCGCCATTCGATGACAGGGCTCTTGAACGTGTAGCTTCAGTGTGGTGCCGAAGCTCGCTTAAGCGGCGACCGTAGCAGTGCCAGCCGCAGCGTTCTCGTTTCCGACCTTGATCGCGCGGGTCTTTGCAGAAGCAGGAGTACCCTGCGTGACGGCCACAAGCTCGCCTGCTGAAGAGGAGGCGTCACCCTTGGGGCTAAGGCGGTCAGCTACGAAAGCCACCAGCGCGACGTTGACGGTACCAGCAGCGAGAACGGCGAGAAGCAGGGTGATCATGGTGCGAGGCCCAGGTGGTCGTTTGCGTTGCAGCATCTATGACACCAGCCTGTGGTTGTTGGTATGCCAGATGCCAAATACCAGTCATTCGCTGAACGCATGCTGCAGCCCATAAACAGGCTAAGCCCCTACTTTCAAGTAGTATAGTGCAGAGATCTCCACCTGAGGCGTGCTATTTTGCATGGACAGAGGTTCGGTGATCTGCTTAATCCGTTTCTGCAACGCACCTGAGGAACAGCCCAGTTCATGCGTATTGCGTGGATTGCGATTGCTGCCCACGAAGGAAGAGAAGCTGCTGCATGTATGCTGCCAAAAACCGCCAAGCTACTGAGCAGTGGATCACGCCGCCTGAGCCTGCTCTCAACCGCTACCTACTGCGCTCGCGCCGCTCCGCTGCAAACGATAACCGCCGCTCGTTCTCTAAATTCTTTCCAGTTTTGCAGATCAGCGCTTGTATTGCGTTGAGCAGCGCCCTCACCCTTGTCGTCGCTCTCGTTCGCTAGGGCTGTGTTGCAGAATTAAGGGCTGAGCAGCCTCTCGTGGCATGGCTCGATAGGGTATGCGTGCCGGGTGGCGGGCAGCTCCTTGGCGAACCTATGCAGGGCCGTCTCAGGTATGCTCTCGCAGGCGTGCTCATCTCCAACACTGTGGTCCCGAAGTGGTGCACCATCTGGTCGCCTTTGCGCGCCACCAGGGGCCTGTGGCAGCTCGGGCATCGGCAACCCGCAGGCAATACCTGAGGGCACCTCGGAGATGTGGGCGAGCGTGCCGTTCGCGCGTTCACCGAACAGGAGGCTCTCCGGGGCATGTTGGGCCGTCACGCCAGCTTGCTTGAGCATTGAGCCTTCACCGTGAGCGATCCAACCGCTGGCCGTACCGCTGCCTTCACCACTCCTCAACCACGCGGCGCCATGATGGGGGCATGCTGAACCTCTCCCCGCCACGAGCTATCACGTTCCTTGTTTCGCTCGTTCTGATCGGGCTCGCTGTCGCCAGCCTCTACCTGCGCATCCCGACGATCGGCCTCACGGTTGTGAAGTTTCGGACGTGGTTCTTCATCGGCGCGTACGTGGTGCTGGCGCTCGGGGTTGTTTCGAGGAGCCTTTGATCACCCCGCATGCATCCGATCCTTTCGGAGATGGATCACTGCTGCGCAGAAGCCGGCACTGCGCGCTGAACCCGTTCCTGGATGTCGCTGTCGTAGGTCCCAGGCTATCGAAGTCAAATGTGTGAAGTTGTGCCGGTCTGATGCCAAAAGTGTTTCTGGACTGCGATGGCGTCCTCGCCGACTTTGATGCCGGCGCATCCAAAGCCTTTGGGATGCCACCGGAGGATTTTGAGCGCCGCTTTGGCCTCAAACGCTTCTGGGGCAAGCTCGCCTCGCTCGACAGCTTTTTCGGCGAGCTTCCGCTGCTGCCAGACGCAATGGAGCTGTACCAGGCCGTCCGGCACCTCAAGCCGATCATTTTGACCGGTCTGCCGCGCGGGAACTGGGCTGAGCCACAGAAGCGTCTATGGGCGGAACGTCACTTCCCTGGTGTCGATGTGATCACCACCACCGCCGCGTTGAAGCGGGAGCATTGTCGCCCTGGTGACGCGCTCGTGGACGACCGGGAGAAGTACCGGCACCTGTGGGAGCAGGCAGGCGGTCTCTTCATTCATCACCGCAGTGCGCAAGAATCGATTGAGGAATTGCACAAACACGCGTTTATCTAGCGCGAGGGCCGCATCTGTGTTGAAGTGTGACTAGACACAGATAGCTTTCACACCATATGATGTGCTTCCGCTGCTGGCGCGCTTTGCGCCGCTGAGCGGATAATTTTCAGGATCTTGTCATACATGAAGCGCCGTAGCGCGCGACCGTTCACGGTCGAAATCAAGCATACCCGTACATCCCGCGTTTCGCTCATCGATGCCACGGCCCGTACTCGGACAAGCCAGAATGTCTGGGGTGCAGAGCTGACCGCTGCGGCGAACGCGACCGCTGAAGTTGAACCTACGTACGTGCCGCGTGCCGAACCTGTTCGTGCCGAAACGCCGGCACGACGAGTGCTGCCGAGTCTTGTGCCGATGTTCGCTATGCCCGTTGAGCCAGAAGGCTTTGAGGTGCGCGAGACCCCTGCTGAGGAGCGGTTGCCGCGGGTACGCCGGGTAAAGCCGGCCGCCGAACGTACGAAGACCTCGGGGACCGCCGATAGAGCCACGCCGGTTTCTGATGAGGCCCAGGCTCAACGACAGATCGCCCCTCCGGCTGTTAATGCTATCGCTGAAGCCGATCCCGCCGTAATCGCCTTGCCCGTCGTGGCGCAGGTGCGTTTCGCGAGGCGGACGCAGCAGGTCGCCACCTTGAAGCCGGGCGAGCGCTGGAAGCGCCGGCTTCCTCGGGCCCTCTGGTGACCCCTGGTTTCCGTGATACCTGATCCTCGTGAGGTTCAGGTCCCAAGGAGCGCGGATGGCCATCGAAGCTGGCAAAACGGACGATCTGGTGGAACTCACCACGCAGATCGTCACCGCCTACGCCGCAGGCAATCATCTCCCGGCCGCCGAACTGCCAGGGTTGATCCGAGGCGTTCACGCGAGCCTTCAGGGGCTCACATCTAAGAACGCCCAGCCCGTTGAGAAGCAACGCGTGCTGACGCCCGCTGAGATCCGGCGCTCGATACAGCCTGACGGTCTGATCAGCTTTGAGGATGGCAAAGCGTACAAGACGCTGCGCCGGCACCTCGCCAGGCTCGGCCTCACACCGGAGGCCTACCGGGCCAAGTGGGGTCTTCCTGTCGCTTACCCGATGACCGCCTCGGCCTACTCAGCCCAGCGCTCGCAGCTCGCACGCGATCTCGGCTTGGGCAAGTCGCGGGGTGCTGCGCCCGAGGCGCCCTTCTCTGCGGCGGACGACGGGTCCACAGACAGAGATGATTCCTCGGCTGACGCAGAGCAATCAGTGACGCAGGACTCGATCCCAGAGCCTGAGCAGGAAGATATAGCCGATGCTTTCGAGGAAGAGATTACCCGCGAGCCGTTCGACGAGGATGGCGTAGAGCCCTGAGGCTGCCTTCATAGGTCACGGCTTCAGGAGGACGCCTGCTGAAGGTGCTGTCCAAGGAAGTGTGCGACCCGTGCCGCGGCATCGAATTGCGCGGCACCCGTAAAGCGGTGACCCTGCCCCTCGTAGATCTTGATCTCATATGGGGTGCTCTGCTCCCGCAGAAGACGCTCTATCGCGTGAGCATGGGAGACCGGCACGATGCGATCCGAAGCACCGTGCAGGATTAGAGTGGGTGGTAGCCGAGGACGCTGGCCGGCGAGCTCATCCGGCAGCGGGCCCGAGTAGTCAACAATCGCTCGCACACGTGGCTCCTCCGCCGCTGTCGCGAAGGCCAGCGCCGCTCCAAGCGATAGGCCCACGATGCCAAGCCTCTGTGCGTCGACACCAGCCTGGCGCGCCAGCCAGCTCACCGCATCGCGAATGGTGTCCCTCCAAAAGGGGAAGTCCTGCCGCAGCCGGGCATAGGCCACGCGCTGGTCACCAGTCCGGTCGAGGTAGTGCACGAAGGCCACGTGGTAACCTGATGCTGCGATGGTGCGAGCGGCGAGGCGATATCCGTCAGCGAATGTGAGACCGTCCGCACCATGCAGGAGCAGAACTGCCGGTCTTCCTGATGACGGTCCCTCCCCTGCGCTCATGACGCTGGACGCAGCAAACCATTCCACGGCGATCTGCTGCCCACCGCTCCTAAAGCTCTGCATGCCTGGATCTTCGTTTCTGCGCTCTGCTGTACGGCCATGCTCGCCACGCGTGAGCCCATGCCTGCTCTACGAAGTTGGGAAGCAGGTTTGCGCAGAGGAATATGGCAATCCGTACCCCAGCCTATTTAGTCTGCCTTACCCTGCTACATCGATTTGAACGACGAGATGATGGGTGCCGCGGTGGAGGTGCTCTAACCGTGTGAATCCACCCTCAGACTTCACGACTTTTCAATTAAGTGGCGCCACGATCGCTTCCTCTCGATCCCCTCATTGGGATGAGAGCCGGTAGTGTTTGAATCAGACGAAGGTTATTCGACCTTAGGTTGGTAGGGGTAGTGTAGCATGGTGCTAAGCATGAGTGATGAAGCCGACACCTGCGAGCTATGGGCGAACAATTCATGGACGCCGGTCGACGTATCGAGCGTACTTCAAAAATACACGGGGCGTAAGCTGCGCTGTCGGGAATGCTACGGGGCAGTACGAGCTCATAGTGCCAGCAAGGATGGCATGCGTCCGCATTTTGAGCATCTTATCGGCCACCCAGGGTGCTCTCTCGGCCACTATTTCGATGGTGCGAAGACCCGTCATCACAAAGCCCTGGCGTGATTGCTTTCTGCGCTTCCCGGATCCCAGCCGGGTCACAGTCAGATCCGAAGCCCACGCGATGCATGTCAGTACGAAGGCTGAAGCGCCGGAAGCGCAGGCTTCCACGCGTGCTCTGATGACTTGACCTAGGCTGCCGCGGCGATAGCGCAGCGGCGCGCAGGTCTGGCTATCGAAGGGCATGGATGGCTGCTCAAGCGAACTTGCGTCGCTTGAGACTGAGCACATAGAGTCTGTCCAACGGGGGGGCAGACGTGCAGGACGACATCATCCAAATTACGTGCGAGACGACCGAGCACGTCAGCCTCGCCTATCACGAGAATGCGGTCCCAGTGATCCGCGAGATCGTCATTCGCAACGGCTCCGAGGCAGACATTCGTGATGTCGAGCTCAAGATCGAGAGCCGTCCTTCTGTCGTTCAGCCCCTAACACTTCGAATTGACCGCGTTCCAGCAGGCGGCACCCATCATATCGAGACACTCGATGTTCGCCTCGATGCGGCGTTGCTCGCTGGCTTCACCGAGGCCAGCCGGCTCGAAGTGACGGTGACTCTCGCCGATCTTAGCGGCGAACGCGTCCGTACTGTTGCTGAACTGCGCCTGCTGCCTCCCTCGCATTGGGGCGGCGGTCGGAGCGCACCAGAACTCCTGGCGGCTTTCGTCCGGCCGAACGACCCAGCCGTTGACGTCATTCTTCGCGATGCTGCGACGAAGCTTGGAGAAGCCGGCCGCGAGACTGCACTGAATGGGTACACGACAGCCAAGAAGTCGCGTGTCTGGGAGCTTGCAGAGGCGATCTGGGCTGCCATCGCCGATCGGCGGATCGCCTATGTGCTGCCGCCCGCAAGCTTTGAGCAAGCGGGCCAAAAGGTTCGCGGTCCGAGCGACGTGATCGACCGCAAGGTTGGCACCTGCCTCGATCTCTCACTGCTCTACGCGGCCTGTCTCGAGCAGGCCGGGCTTAACCCTGTGCTGGTTCTGACAGTTGGGCATGCCTTCGTCGGGCTTTGGCTCAAGGACGAGGATTTCTCAAACGCCGCCGTCGACGACATGCAGCTCCTGCGCAAGCGGCGTGACCTGCAAGACATGATCTTGGTCGAGACGACGCTTCTGACCCACAATCCGCCGGCATCCTTCACTGCGGCAGTCGGTCAGGGCAGCAGTCAAGTCGAGGAAGCCGCTCCGGCTGCCCTCGAAGTCGCTATTGATGTGCGTCGCTGTCGGCTTCGCAAGATACGGCCAATGGACCTCGGCGGGCCGAAACCAACTATCCTATCAACGCCTGAGACAGCCCCATTGAACCAGGGCCTGTCGGCTCCTCCGGTATTCCAAGAGGAAGAGAAACAACAGACGGATGAAGTCGCAGACGGGCCTGTCGACCGGCTTGATTCGTGGAAGAGAAAACTTCTCGATCTGACGCTGAAGAATAAGTTGTTGAACTTCAAGCCGGGCAAAGGCTCGGTCCAGCTCGAATGTGCCGATGCGGGGGGCCTGGAGGATCGCCTCGCCGCTGGCCGCACCTTCCGGTTAATGCCCGTCTCTGACGTGCTCGACGGATCGGATGCGCGCAGCGCAGAACTCTACGCTCGGCGTCATCATGACGATGGACGCCGCAGCTATCTCGCGGCGGCCTTGGGGCGCGATGAGATCTACACGACTTCGACCGAGATTGATCTCGACCGGCGCTTGCTCGATCTCTACCGCTTAGCCCGTAATGGCTTCGAGGAGGGCGGAGCCAATATTCTGTTCCTCGCCATCGGATTCCTTTCATGGACCCGCAAGGACGAGGAGGCCGCCCATCGAGCGCCACTTCTTCTGGTCCCCGTTGCTCTTAAGCGCTCGAGCGTGCGTGCCGGCTTCCGCCTTGCTCTTCATGACGACGAGATCCGCATTAATCCAACACTTCTGGAACTGCTCCGCGAGGACTTCCGCTTACGCATGCCGGAGCTCGAGGGTGAGTTGCCGCGGGATAGCTCTGGGATCGACGTCGACGGCATTTTCCGGATCATCCGGAGCCACGTGCGTGACCTAAAAGGCTGGGAGGTGGTGCCCGACGTAGTCCTCTCAGCCTTTTCTTTTACCAAATACTTGATGTGGAAGGACCTCGTTGATCGAGCCGAGCTCCTTAAGCGCAACCCAGTCGTACGCCATCTACTCGACACGCCAAAGCATGCCTATGGCGATGGAACGGCCTTCCCGGAACCCTTCCGGCTCGACATAGAACATCCGCCCGCGACGGTGTTCGCGCCGCTGTCCGCGGACTCCTCGCAGCTCTCGGCCGTCATCGCGGCTGCGAACGGCAAGGACTTCGTGTTGTTCGGACCACCCGGAACCGGCAAGAGCCAGACTATTGGCAACATGATCGCGCAGTGTCTTGCACAGGGCCGTACTGTCCTCTTCGTCTCGCAGAAAACGGCTGCGCTCGAGGTGGTCCAACGCCGTCTGCAAGAGATCGGCCTCGGCGACTACTGCCTTGAGGTGCATTCGACCAAGGCGCAGAAGTCGAGCGTACTCGCCCAACTCCGGCGCGCTTGGCACGAGCGGGCTACCCCGACCCAAGATGACTGGGACCGAGCAACAAGCGAATTGACCCAGGTTCGTGACGAACTTAACGCCCTTGTCGCTGCTCTGCATTGCCGGCGAGAAAATGGCCTGACGGCCTACGAAGCGTTCGGACACGTGGTTGCGTCTGGAGATGCCGAACCGCCCATTACCCTGACGTGGCCGGACCATCGAGCACATGACGAAGCCATGCTCTCGGTGTTCCGTGCGGCCTGTCGCGAGCTGCGCCCGGTTCTCGCCGCCGTCGGCTCGCTAATCGATCATCCCCTGCAAGGGGTTGAGGCGACGCAGTGGTCACCGGTCTGGCGCGGCGACATGGTCGCAGCGATCAAGGCACACGAGGACGCCCTCAACGCCCTTCGCACCAGCGGCCGTGCGTTTGCGGAGGCCGTTGGTCTTTCGGGATTGCTGTCCACATGGTCGGGGACCCGCGGTCTTCTCGTACTCGGAGCCTATCTCGTTCGTCCGGAAGCGCGCTGTGGAGCGGCCTTTCTCGCCGATCAGTCGGGAGACTTACACCTTGCCGTCGCTGCACGTGAGCGGTTCCAGACCATCAAGGCCGAGCGCATGGGACGGCTTTCCGGGCGCTACCGTGCCGGCATCCTGGACCAGGATCTGCCCACACTACTTTCTGAATGGATTACGGCGCAGGGCGCGAACTTTCTTGTCCGAGGTGGCCGGATCCGGCGTGTTCAGCTTCAAGTGCAGCCCTACGTCGAGGGTGAACTGCCTTCCGATCTCGGCGCGGACCTCACCGGTTTGATCGAGATCGTCAAGCATGTCCGGGCTGGTTGCGCCGAGGAAGTTCAACTCGCTGCCCTTGGTGCTCCGTGGGACGCGCCTGAGACGCTTGCCGACGCATTTCAGCCGCCGATCGAGTGGGCTGAGAAGGTTGAGCAGTTGCTCGAGATCCTGGGACCACAGAAAGGGGGGGCAACCGCGTTGCGCACCCATGTCGTGCAGCTGATCCGACAAGAAAGCCGAGCGCTGGCCGTCGGTGGACGCATTGCGCAGGCTTACCAGGTCTTCAGCCAGGATCGCGCGTCGGTGGTCGCGTCGATGAAGCAGCTCAAACAACTCGCTGGACGAGCCGACCTCGATGAACCGCTCGCCTCCAGCGTGAGCTGGATCGAGGACAGCCTGGCTCAAACTCGGCGGTGGACCTCCGGGCTTGGACGAGCCCAGGGCTGGTGTGCCTGGCAAGCAGCCGCTCAAAACGCGAGAAAGGCAGGTCTCTCACCGCTGATTGAGGGGCTTGAACACGGCAGCGTCCCGCTGAACGGTGCCGAAGCAGCCTTCGAACTCGCCTATGCTCGCTGGTGGATCGACCGGGTGGTCAGTGACGATCCCGTGCTGCGCGGATTTCTCCCTGAACGCCATGAGGACGCGATCGAGCGCTTTCGTGCTGCGGACATCCGGGTCGGTGAGTTGTCAAAGCGTGTCGTCCGTTCACGACTGGGCGGCGGCATCCCGCAGCCAACCGCGTTCGGAGCCGATCCCGAATGGGGTACGCTGTCGCGCGAGCTCACCAAAAAGGCGGCACACATGCCGTTGCGTAAGCTGTTCGGCAACATGCCAACGGCGCTGACCCGGCTCACCCCTTGTGTGATGATGAGCCCGCTCTCGATTGCGCAGTACCTGCCGCCCGAGAAGGAGCCCTTCGACGTCGTCATCTTCGACGAGGCCTCGCAGATTTCGCCTTGGGACGCAGTCGGTGCGATCGCCCGCGGCAAGCAGGTCGTAATCGTCGGTGACCCTGAGCAGTTGCCGCCGACCAATGTCGGTGACCGTGGCGTCGACGACATCGAGGACGGATCTGACGTCAGCGATCAGGAGTCGATCCTCAACGAGTGCCTTGCCGCCAACATTCCTCGCCGCAACCTCGATTGGCATTACCGTAGCCGCCACGAAAGCCTGATCGCCTTCTCGAATGCGCGCTATTACGGCGGGCGCCTCGTCACGTTCCCGTCGCCGGTTACCGATGACAGAGCTGTGCGTTTAACCTTGGTTCCTGATGGCCTCTACGAGCGCGGGACAGGGCGTGTAAACCGGCCGGAGGCGCGTGCCGTCGTCGCCGAGGTCGTCCGCAGACTGCGTGAGCCTGCCTTTGCAAGCGAGCGGCGCTCGCTTGGAATCGTTACCTTCAACGGTGAACAGCAGCGATTGATCGAGAACCTCCTCGACGAGCAGCGGCGTTCGTATCCCGAACTGGAGCCGTTCTTCGATCGCGAGCGCTGGCACGAGCCAGTCTTTATCAAGAACCTCGAGAACGTGCAGGGTGACGAGCGCGACGTCATCATCTTCTCCGTCGCGGTCGGCCCTGATCAGACAGGACGGCCCGTCAGCACGGTGTCGTCGCTCAACAAGGAGGGCGGCTACCGCCGCCTCAACGTCGCGATCACCCGTGCGCGGCGCGAACTCATCGTCTTCGCTTCCCTCCGGCCTGAACAAATCGACCTTGGGCGCACAGGCTCACGAGGCGTGCGCGACTTCAAGCACTTCCTAGAGTTTGCAGAGCGCGGACCGCGCGCACTGGCCGAGGCGTTTGCTCCGACGGGCGGTGATGTGGAATCTCCGTTCGAAGCTGCCGTCATGGATGCTCTGCACGCCAAGGGCTGGACGGTTCACACCCAGATCGGTGTCTCCGGTTTTCGGGTCGATCTCGGGATCGTCCATCCCGATGCACCCGGCCGCTACCTTGCCGGTGTCGAATGCGATGGTGCGACGTACCATAGCTCTGCGACAGCTCGAGATCGCGACCGCCTGCGCGAGCATGTGCTGACGGATCTCGGTTGGCGCATCCGCCGGGTCTGGAGCACCGAATGGTGGATGGATGCAAGGTCCGCGCTGGCGAAGCTCGATCAACGTCTCCATGAGGATCTTGAGGCAGACCGCCAGCGCGTGAGTGCCGCGACAGTGACACCCGAGCTGTTGACCGATGCTACGACAGCAGAAGCAGAGAGCTCTCAGGCTCTGGATGAAGCCCTATCCGTCGTATCGCCCGAGGATGTTGAGCAGGAGCCTGCGAACGATCCACATCCTCCGGCAGACAACATCGAACCGCCACGTCTCTACGCAGATCAGGCCGTGTCTCAGTTAACCCCGGTGCCGCCGCAAGTTGCACTTAATGCAGAAGCCAGTTACCGCATTGCCGATCTAACGAAGCTGCCGTTACCCGTTGAACCGGAGCGGTTCTACGACGCCTCCTATCGGCAGGCCTTGACCGAGATGATCGCGCACGTGCTGGCAGTCGAAGCTCCAATTTACGAGGAGGTTCTCGTGCGCCGCATCGCGCGGGCACACGGCATTCAGCGCGTGGGTCATCTTGTGCGCGAAGCGATCCTGGATCAGGTCGATTCAGCTATTGCACGTACGGATGATGACGGACGAGCCCTTCTCTGGCCGCCTGGACAGGAACCATCGGAGAGTTCGTCCTATCGTCCAGCTGATCCCAGCGTTCGAGGCCACGCTGATACGCCGATGCCCGAACTTGTCGGCTTGGCCGGCACATTGCGACCGGGAGCATCTGAAGCCGAGCGTGTTCGCCTCATAGCCCAGAAGCTTGGGCTGTCGCGCGTTGAAACCTCAACACGAGTAAGACTCGAGCGCGCCAGTGAACTTGCGCGACAAGCCGCGACCTTTTAAGGCGGCGGCCGACCCCTGGCTTCAGAGGCGGCCGGTGCCGCCTCCGAACAACGTCCCACGCCTCACCAGACAGTTGGCTTGGGATTGCGCTCGTCGAACCCCTTCTGGTGCCAGTAGGGATAGATCGGCGTTTCTTGGCTCGCCGCGTCGAGACGGGCGACCTCGGGCGCCAGGGTCCAGCCGATCGTAGCGATATTCTGTTTCAGCTGCTCCTCCGTGCGGGCGCCGACCACGATCCTCAGGGCAAGCACGACTTCAGCAGTGTCGAGCACCAGAGCACACGCCACTTCTGGAAAATCGATTACTTCGACCTGCAGCTCGCTATGCACTCGCTGGATGCCGCCAACCCGGCGGTCTCCGTCCAGATGCTGACCGCAGTGCGCGCCGACCAGTCTAGCCCACTACGCCTTCCCGGCCGCCCTCCGGGGCGGCCCCCACGTCATTCGCGCGCTTCAGCATACCGTCCTTCACAGCGTCGATTGCCTTCCGGTTGCGCCGGATGAACCGGAAGAGATGCTTAAAGGTTGTGGCGCTTGAACGGGCATCCATGAAACGTGACTGCCATTCCGGCAGGGTCTCGAAAGTCGCCAGGGAGTCGATGATCTTTTCCCGCATGATCTCACGGGAATGTTTCCCTAGTAGATTGCCATGCAGCGCCAGGGTCTGCAGCTCAAGGTAGTTCACAAACTCCAAGAAGGCCGCCTCATGGGAAGCGGGCGTATCGCTCGCCTGCAGTAGGGCCTGCTCGCGTTCCGTCACGGTGCGATACATCTCCTGCAGGCACTGTAGATCTGCGGTCTTACGTCCTGCTCTAAGTTGGGCCCCGACGTAGATCAGGGCGAGCAGCGCAATGAGTGCTTGCAGCACCGTGCCAACCGTGGACAGGGCCGCCCACTGCTTCTCGTCAAACAGCGCGTAGATCGTGCTGACCGTCTGCCTGAGTGGGTCGAGGACCGGGTTCACTCCTCGGGCTTACCCTTGGCAGGCTGCGGCGGCTGCGCCGGTGCCTGCGGCCTGTCAGCTTGTGGCGGGGCCACCAGCGCCGCCTGCAGGAGGCGCTGCGGTAGACTGCGCCGCAGGTTGTCGGAGGTCATGCCGCCGTTGAACTTCAAATGCTGGTTGAGCAGGTCATTCAGGTGCGGCACGCTAAGGTTCGGCAACTTGGGGATCATGGCTGGCCCTTATTTCTTCGGCCCGACAGGGGTGGGTGCCGACGCAGCCGGTGCCGTGGCGGGAGAAACTGACGGCGCCGGTGCCGGCCGTAGGGCGCCGCTTAGGTTGGCCGACGTCAGCCCACGCTGGAGGATCGACGATGTCATGCCGTCGTTGGCATGGGTCGGCTGAGGCGGGGGAGAACTGCCGCTGCGCTCCTTGGTCATACAAAGTTCTCCTACTCACGGATGAATCGGCTAATGTCGAAGAACCTTAGCGGAAAATGTTCGCGGAACAAACTGGCAACACGCTACTTTGCTCGTCAACGAAGCAGTAAGGGGGTTAAACCGTGAAAGTGGGGGTTAGCGGACATCAAGCAAGGCCAGGTATCGACTGGGCATGGGTTGATGCGACGGTCCGTGATGAACTGGCCAAGCTCGCAGGCGTCACCCAGGCACTGACGTCGCTTGCCGTAGGCAGCGACCAAGTGTTCGCACACTGCGCGATGGCGCAAGGCATTCCTGTGCTCGCTGTCATTCCTATCCCCAACTATGACCGGTTCTTCGAGGGCGAGGGCCTGACTCGCTATCATGCGCTGCTCGCGCAGTGCGAGCGCCTGAACTTGGCAATCGTGGCGGACCCGGAAGAAGCGTTCTTTGCCGCAGGCCGATACATCGTCGACCATTGCGACCTCCTAATTGCCATCTGGGATGGCAAGCCCGCGGCGGGTCTCGGCGGCACCGGCGACGCTGTCTCCTACGCCACGCGGCAGGGCAAGGACAGCATCATTATCGATCCAATCGAGCGTAGCATTCATCGTACCAAGGATGAAATTTAATATGGCCAAGAAGCGAGTATTCGTGAGTTTTGACTACGACCACGACGAATTCCTCAAGACGGCAATCGTCGGACAAGCCAAGAACGCCGACAGCCCCTTCGAACTGGCAGACTGGTCGATCAAGGAGCATCTGACTGGCGATTGGAAGGCAAAGGCGAGGACGCGCATCCGCAGCGTCGATACTGTCATTGTTATGTGCGGTGAGCACACGCATGCCGCGGCAGGTGTCAACGCTGAGATGAAGATCGCGCAGGAAGAAGCCGTGACTTACTTTCTCCTGAAAGGTTATTCGGGCAAGACATGTACCAAGCCGTTGTGCGCAACCAGTGGTGACAAGATGTACAATTGGACCTGGGATAACTTAAAGTTGCTCATCGGAGGAGCACGCTAAGTGATGAAGAAGGCTCTTGTCGTCGGGATCGACGATTATCATGGGGCCCCGCTCCAGGGTTGCGTGAACGATGCCGCCGCGGTCGCCCAGCTCCTGGAGCGGAACGGCGACGGGGCACCCAACTTCTCCGTGCGGCTACTGACCAGTGACAAATTCGACGTGAGCGCCGAGCTGCTGCTGCAAGCTATCACCGACCTTTTCACGGGTGACGCAGATACGGCGCTGCTTTTTTTTGCCGGCCACGGCATCATCAACCCGGAGACCAATGCAGGCTATATCGTCAGCCAGGATGGGAAGAAGCCGAGCTGGGGGGTGACCCTCGCTGACATTCTTCAACTCGCCAACCAAGCCTATCCGCGCGTCAAATCGAGCGTAATAATTCTGGACAGTTGCCAGTCCGGCTACGCCGGCGAGGTCCAAGGACTGGGCCCGGGCACCCATCAGGCTTCGGTTATCGGCAATGGCGTAACCATCCTGACCGCCTCCCACCGTGAGGGGACGGCTGCGGAACACGACGGTCATGGGCTGTTTACCGGCATTTTGCTCGATGGGCTGAGCGGCGGGTCTGCCGATGTGATCGGACGGATCACGCCGGCGTCGGTCTACGCGCATATCGACCAGACCTTGGGACCATGGGAACAGCGCCCCGTTTATAAGGCCAACGTCCAGACGTTCGTGACCCTGCGCAACGTTGCGCCGAAGATCCCACACGAAGTGCTGCGGCGTCTGCCCGAGTACTTTTCCGACGCGGCCATGATCTTCAAACTCGATCCGTCGTATGAGCCGGACCGGGAGAATGTACCGCAGTGGCTCAAGGGTATTCCTGTTAACCAGAAGAACGCCAGTATATTTAAAGAGCTTCAACTGTGTAACCGGCACAGTCTAGTTGTGCCGGTAGATGCTGAGCACATGTACTACGCCGCGATCAATTCGACGGGCTGCCGTTTGTCCGCGCTTGGGGCGCATTACCGTAAGCTCGCGCAGATGGGTAGGATTTAAGCTGGGACGTTGCCCCCGGTTGCAGTCAAAAGGTGTCCCCAGCCTTCGGCGAGTGCCTGCAGGTTGGGTGCTGCCCTACCCTGTGATCTCCGCCACCCCGGGTCTCGCCGACCGGCAGAAGGTCACTCGCTAAACAGGTTTCCGATTCCCATCCAACCGAGACGTAGAGCGGACGGACGGGTCCCGACCTGTTCCGGTCGTCCGGTTCGGTCTTCTCATGGGCCTGAGAGCAGATGTTCCCAGGGCACGCTATGGGTCACCTTCGGACCTCAATCAGGCCCGTGTCCATTCCGGCCGGAGGCGATCCACAACGCGTTCAAGCCGTACTTGGCCATAATGCTTGTCGATCATCACCAGCGATGTCCGGCAGTTGCGGGCCACATCCATGATCTCAGCTCCGCTGGCCCGGTGTTCGCTGATGTAAAAGTGGCGCAGCGAGTACGGCGTGTGTTTGATGCCCCTGTGGTGCCGCTTCAAGCCCGCGGCCTTGATGGGCTCCCATCGCTGAGTACGCACCTATCTAGACCGGCGCTGCAGTCCGGTAGGGCGAACTCCTGTCCAAGCGGCGAGTTGTCTGGCCTCCATCCAAAGGAGCTCTCATGAAAACGCGCAAGCTCGGAAACTCAGGCCTGGAGGTCTCTGCCCTGGGCCTCGGCTGCATGGGAATGTCAGACTTCTACGCCGGTCGCGACGATGCAGAGTCCATGGCGACGCTGCATTGCGCGTTCGATCTTGGCGTGAACTTCCTTGATACCGCGGACATGTACGGCGTTGGCCGCAACGAGGAGCTCGTTGGCCGTGTTGTGCGGGAGCGCTCCGAGTGGGTGATCGTCGCCACCAAGTTCGGCAACGTGCGTGGCGCCGACGGCAGCTTCCAGGGTGTGAACGGCCGGCCGGAGTACGTGCGCCAAGCCTGTGAGGCCAGCCTGAAGCGGCTCGGCATCGAGGTGATTGACCTCTATTACCAACACCGGGTCGACCCAAACACGCCGATCGAAGACACGGTCGGCGCGATGGCTGAGCTCGTGCGCGAGGGCAAGGTCAAACATTTGGGTCTCTCGGAGGCGGCTCCTGAGACGATCCGGCGAGCACACGCCGTGCACCCGATCGCAGCGCTTCAGACTGAGTACTCGCTTTGGAGCCGCGACCCTGAAGACGGGATACTGCCCACCGTGCGCGAGTTGGGGATCGGGTTCGTTCCCTACAGCCCCCTCGGCCGTGGCTTCCTCACCGGGCAGATCCAACGGCCTGAGGATCTCGCCGAGGACGACTACCGCCGTAGCTCACCGCGCTTTCAGGGCGAGAACTTTCAGAAGAACCTCGATCTGGTCGCAGAAATCCGAGCGATTGCCGTCGACAAGGGCTGCACGCCGGCGCAACTGGCCTTGGCCTGGGTGCTCGCGCAAGGCGAGGACATTGTACCGATCCCGGGCACCAAGCGGCGCAAATACCTGGAGGAAAACCTGGGCGCGCTCGACGTGTCGCTCACCGCCGACGATCTGGCACGGATCAACGCGGCTGTTCCATCGGGCGCGGCGGCCGGCACACGCTATGCAGCCCCGCAAATGCAGGCTCTGAACCGCTGAGGCTTTGGCCGAGGTTGTTTATCAGCGCGACAAAACCGGAGGTGAGTATGTCCGCTGAGAGCCGCTTCGAGCAGGATCAGTTCTTCGCACTGGAGGAGGCGGAGCAGGTGGAGTTCGAAGGAGAAGGCCCCTTCCTGCTCCCACTCTGTGAAGCCAGGGCTGGGATCCTCATGGGTGAAGATGTTGGCATCATCATCCTGAAAACCGCTGAAGGACACCGCTTCGGTGTCCCCCTCGGGCATGAGGCCCTTTCGACCCTCTACCAAGTGATAGGCGAGGCTCTGCGTGATCTGAAGCCCGACGGTGAGACCGTGCAATGAAGGCACGTCAGAAAATCGCTTCCACCGAGCGACGGAGATCGGCATGGCCGACCACAAGCCCTTCCGACCTACGAGTGCTGAGAAAGCATTTCCTGAACCCATCGAGGGAGATTTCATGCTGCCCTTCTGTGTGCCAGGCGCTGAGATATTGATGGGTGAGGACCTCGCCGTGATCGTTGTGCCAACGCAGGAGCGTCAGCGCGTCGGCATTCCTATGGACTTGCAGACGGTCTCCGACCTTCATGCTTTGCTCGGCGAAGCGCTCCGCATGCTGCAGGCTCCAGTGGGTGGATTGGTGCAGTAAGCCTCATCGGATCTCAGCGGGTCAGATCTAACACTCTGGGTCGTCCCTGTGGTTTGCCGCCGTCAGCTGCTGAGGATCAGGCGCGGGTCCATTCCGGGCGCAGTCGGTCCACCACACGCTCAAGCCGCACCTGCCCGTAGTGCTTGTCGACCATCACAAGGGACGTGCGACAGTTCCAGGCCACATGCATCGCCTCTGAGCCATTCGCGTGCTGCTCGCTGATGTCGAGGTGCGCAGCAAATACGGCGTGCGCCTGATGCCGCGGTGATCCCGCTCCAGACCAGCAGCCTTGAGGAGCTCCGTAAAGCCATTACCGACCCAGGTGATGCGCTTGCCCTGCTCCCTCGCGAAGACCGGATCCTTTTGTGACGGAACACTTTCGATGCTCTCTCAGCGGTGACGGCGGCTCATTGCAGTATGTTGCCTGAACGCACCACTTATTAGCTTCCCGCTCACCTCCTCGAAAGTTGGGGAACCTCACCGACAACGCACGGTATACCTCTGCACTGGCTGCTTAAGAACAGGGCATCGCTGCCTGCAGGCAACGCAACATAGTGCCGGAGCGTTAAGCAACATCGGACGAGCGGCTCCGATCCTGGCAAGCCGGAAGGGATGACCCGTATGCTGTACCTGATGCGTGACGCCTGCGATCTGATGCTCATGCCCGCGCGCATGGCAGCCAGCGTTGCCAAGACAGCTTGTCAGAACCCCTTCAACCCGCTTGCCTACACCTCGAGCAGCCGCGCCATGGCTGCCTCTTGCGAGATGTTCGAGCGCACGACCCGCAGCTACGCCAAGCCCAGCTTCAACCTGCCTGCGGCCGAGCGCGTCGTCTGGGAGAAACCCTTCTGCCGCGTCATCGCCTTCGGTGAGCCTTCAAACAAGCCGAAGCTGCTCCTGGTGGCCCCACTCTCCGGCCATTACGCGACGCTGCTCCGAGGCACCGTAAGCGCGTTCCTCGACACGCATCAGGTGTTCATCACCGATTGGGCTGACGCCAAGCAGGTGCCCCAGTCAGCCGGCGCCTTCGATCTAGACGACTACATCGATTACTGCATGGCCATGTTCGAGGCGCTCGGGCCTGACCTGAACGTGATGGCGGTGTGTCAGCCCTCGGTCCCGGTTCTTGCTGCCATCGCCCGCATGGAGGCGGACGATCACCCGTCGGTGCCCCGCTCGGCGGTGCTAGTCGGCGGACCTATCGACACCCGCCGCTCGCCAACCGCAGTGAACAAGCTCCCCCAGGAACACGCCATCGAATGGTTCGAGCAGCACTGCATCCATCCCGTTCCGTGGCCGCAGGTTGGCCACGGACGAAAGGTGTACCCTGGCTTTCTCCAGTTGGCCGGCTTCCTCAGCATGAACCTCGACCGGCATCGGACCGCGCATTGGGACATGTTCGATCATCTCGTGCAGGGCGATGGCGACTCGGCCGCAAAGCACCGCGAGTTCTACGACGAGTACCTTGCAGTGATGGACCTCACGGCGGAGTACTATCTCCAGACCATCGAGAGCGTGTTCATCGAGCATCGTCTGCCGAAGGGCGAGATGCTGCATCGTGGTCGACCGGCGGATCTCACCGCGATCCGCCGTTGTGCCTTAATGGCGATCGAGGGCGAGAAGGACGACATCACAGGCATCGGCCAGACGCGCGCGGCTCTGGAGCTGACGCCGAACCTTTCGCCTGCGAACAAAGCCTACCATCTCCAGATGGGAGCGGGTCACTACGGCATCTTCAACGGCTCGCGTTTCCGGGCCGAGATCGTCCCGAAGATCAGCGCGTTCATCGCGGCTCACAGCAACGGAGCAGAAAGCCGACCGGAGATCCGCCTCGTTTCGGTCGCAGAGGCGGTGCAGCGTAAGGGTGGTGCATTGCCGCTCGTCCCGGCCTTCGTTGCAGGTGCAGCGCACGCCTCCACCGGCGTGCCAGCAGCCCTGCACCTCTGATGAGGTACAGGCCCAAACCGCAGCCTCAGTGAACCGCATGGTCAGTGTAGCGACGTTGGTTGCGGCCAGAAAGCACGCATCCAGGCTGGCGCTGTCGACTGACCGGAAGCCATCACTTCAGTTGTGCGCTGCTGTAGCTGCTCCAGGTGTCGGTCCAGGGTCGCACGCCGCCGCTCGCGCTTCTGCTCAAGCTGATACAGGATCGTCCTCTTCTCAGCGGTAGGGCCGGTCCACTCCTCGAGGCGTTCGCAGTCCATGCGGTACTCGAACTCGACATCGGCCCGCGCGGCCAGGGTAGACTGGAGGTCCCGCGTTAGATCGTCCGCACCGGGTTCCTGCCCGTCCTCGCTAGGTTCGTCCGACTGGTTCTGCCGGCTTAGATTGGTGATCCGAATTAGCTGATTGGAGGCCGCCACCAAGGCTCCGAACGCGTCCCGCAGTGGGGTGGGATAGGGCATGAACGGAATACGTGTGCCATCCGGCCGCTCCAGCACAGCCTGAACGCCACGGACCAATCGCCCTTCCTTGATCGCCACAGCCATCGGGCACTGGTCGAGCGGCAGGGGAGCGCCATCGGTGGTGAAGATGCGCCAAGATCCGCACCAGCGGGTCTTACCGAGTTCCGGGTGGTAGCCCCAAAGCTCGGCCGCCGCATCGTTGTAGTAGGTTAGCCAGCCGTCCGCATCGGTCGTGTAAACAGGCGATTTGAAATGCTTGAACAATTCGGCGCGTGAGGGCTCGTAGTTCCAGCCGCGATCTGGACCAACGAACTCGAACTCGTCGTCATCAGGAAACATGGCGAACTCCTCGACCGGCGGGCACGAAATGCCCGCACCAAGCACTTCGGTCGCCCCCCTCTGTCGCGGGTGCCAGCGAGCCGTTTTGCCCTCATGAGAGCAAAGTGGCTCGTCGGTGACGCGCACTGCGTCGCACTCCAGATCGTCCAACGCTACGAGATTGTGCCTCAGAGCTCCCGGGGGCGGTCGCTCTTCGACGCCATGGCTGGCTCACACCAACCTGGGCTCTCCCGCATCGCTTTGCACGGACATTGCTTCGTTGCACAAACCAGATGCTGCGGCAACGGGAATGATGACGGAATTGTGAGCGATGCACCTTCAAGCATCATCCTTCCCGGCTGCAACAAACCTCATTTATCAATTTTTCGGAATACAATATTCGATTGAAACATCCTCCGAATGGAGGAGGTACTCCGCTCTGAGGTGGCTAGGTTCTTGTAAATCGTTTGACGGGGAGATCCCGATGCGAGACCAGGATCTATCCATTCTGCTTGTGACTACCTGGGGATTCTTCGCGGCAGTCGCGCTCTTCACCCAGTCTCAGATGCCGGCCATCGGATCAACGGTATCCGCTTTGGCCGATGCCGAAAGCCCGTTCGCGATCATTGAGGCAGCGACGCTTGAACGAGATCGTCAGGGCTCACTCGCAGTCTCTACATCTGCGATGACATTAAGATCAGCGCAGACCCAGGTGGGCTCTTCTAGCTCTAAGTAAATTGGCAAAAGTCAAGATACTGCTCAAATTTGAGAATATGATCGGTTTTATATTCAACTATCGTGAAGAGGATTGTCCGATGCGCAGGTCGACTCTGTTCGCAGCAGCGGTGTGTGTGGCTACCATTGCTTTCTGGTCTGTTATGTTCACAAGCCCCCCAATATCGGAAGCAGGAGCCATCCCGGGTATCGATGTTCGAAAACTAACTCTCGCCGCGCAGCCGGGAATGGCTGAAATATGTGACGCATTCTAGCTGTAGATCAGGTTTGCTGGGGCTTCGCTGCTGTCCTGGTCAGGCGCGCGTCCACTCCGGACGAAGCCGGTCCGCCACACGTTCCAGCCGCACCTGCCCATAATGTTTGTCGATCATCACGAGGGATGTGCGGCAGTTGCGGGCTACGTCCATCACCTCAGCGCCGTTCGCCAGCTGCTCGCTGATGTAGAAGTGGCGCAGTGAGTATGGTGTGCGCTTGATGCCCCTATGGTCCCGTTCCAAGCCCGCGGCCTTGAGGAGTTCGGTGAAGCCGTTGGCCACTGAGCTCACGCGCTTGCCCTGCTCACTCGCAAACACCGGATCGGTGTCCAAGGGCTCACGGCCGAGACTCCGCTCGAACAGCATCCACAGGGTGTCAAACCACGGGATCGCCGCCTTCTGCGGAATGGCCTTGCCGCTCTTGCCCTTGCCTCGCACCTGTAGCCGGATGTCCCGCTGATCCACCGGCTTGCCCCTGCCCGCTCGGTAGCCCAGCACGTCACCCCAGGTGAGATTGTACATCTCCGTGGGACGGAGACCCGAGTACGCGCCGATCATCACATATGCGTGCAGCAGTGTGCGATCGCGCCGGGTGTGGTCATCCAGCCGCTTGATACGCCAGCTGCGCCGGTCGGTGGCGTTCACCAGAGCGCCCGTGCCGTCCATGACGGGATCCACCAGCCGGCTCAGGCTCACCGCTTCCAGCCGGGCAAATTCATGGGGCTCAAAGCTGGGCCGCCGGTTATCGGGTGAGCGTCGCGCCTTGATGGTGATCTCCGGTGGTGTCTTCAGGTAGCCCTGCCGCGAGGCCCAGCGTAGCAGCGCACGCAGCACCACCGCCTCACCGCGCTGCCGGCTCAGGGATGGCGCTGAGCGCCGCACGGGCCGGCGCAGACGGTGCCCGTCACGCTCGTACTCGATATGCTCGATGAGCTTGCCGGGGCCCTCGGTCCAGTAAGTGCGCCGCCACTCCGCGTAGCGCTCCAGGTCCGTGTCCGTGATGGCATCAACCGGCTTGGAGCCAAAGAAGCCGATGAAGAACCGCCGAATCATCGCAGGCTCGCTCTTGCCCTGATCCGCTCGGCGCTCGCCCCGCTCCACCTCCCGCAGGATCTGCGCGATGAACTCCTCAGCTACGGCCTCAAAGCCGTGTGCACGGGCGGTGAGACCCTGCTTGGCCCTGTAGGTGGCCTCGTACCAGATGGCATCAGCGCGGCGCTCAGCCTCCCCACGGTCGTCCGTGTCTAGGGATCGCTTCAGCTGCCCCTGCCCTCGCACGCTGAAGCGCATCTGCCACTTCGTGCTGCCTGTGCGCTGGAACAGCTGGTAGCGCTCAGCTTGGGGGCTGCTGGGGGTGCTCACGATGCGCCCTGTCTGGTTACTGCGGTGCGGAGGACTGCGCTAGAAGTGCGCTAGGGTGCTTTCTGAGCCCCCAGCAAACCGTTACGCGCGCACGACAATTTTTTCGGCTGCGCTAGGGCCGCTCTAGGATTTATAGCCTTTTTCCCGCTGCTCAAAGAGCAAAGAAAAAGCCTGCTAAGTCATTGACCTAGCAGGCTTAAATCTTGGTAGCGAGGGACGGATTTGAACCGCCGACACAAGGATTATGATTCCTCTGCTCTAACCAGCTGAGCTACCCCGCCAGACCGCGGCCGCCGAAGAACGTGGCCGCGATGAGATCGGCGGTATAGGGAACCCCGCCGTGAGGTGTCAACGGGGTCCGCCCGGAGAAAATGGCCGGCCCCGTGGGAACGTCAGAGCCGGGTGCCGAGGATCTCGGCGACCTGGGGGATGTCCTTGTCGCCACGTCCGCAGAGGTTGACCACCAGGAGGTGATCCTGCGGCTTCTGCGGCGCCAGTTCCTGGACCTTGGCCAGGGCGTGGGCCGGCTCCAGGGCCGGGATGATGCCCTCCAGCATCGAGCACATCTTGAAGGCTTCCAGCGCCTCGTTGTCCGTGGCCGAGAGATAGGTGACGCGGCCGGCCTCGTGCAGCCAGGCGTGCTCGGGACCGATGCCCGGGTAGTCCAGGCCGGCCGAGATCGAGTGCGCGTCCGCGATCTGGCCGTCGCCATCCTGCAGCAGGTAGGTGCGGTTGCCGTGGAGCACGCCGGGCTTGCCGCCCGACAGCGAGGCCGCGTGCAGGCCGCTGGAGATGCCGTGACCCGCCGCCTCGACGCCGTACATCGCCACGTCGGGATCGTCGAGGAAGGGGTGGAACAGGCCCATGGCGTTGGACCCGCCGCCGATGCAGGCGACGAGGGAATCCGGCAGGCGGCCCTCCATCTCCAGCATCTGCTGCTTCGTCTCGCGGCCGATGATCGACTGGAAGTCGCGCACCATCGCCGGGTAGGGGTGCGGCCCCGCCACCGTGCCGATGCAGTAGAAGGTGTCGGCGACGTTGGTGACCCAGTCGCGCAGGGCCTCGTTCATCGCGTCCTTCAGGGTCTTGGTCCCGGACTGAACCGGCACCACCTCGGCGCCGAGCATCTTCATGCGGAACACGTTGGGCGCCTGGCGCGCCACATCGACGGCGCCCATGTAGACCACGCATTTCAGGCCGAAGCGGGCGCAGAGGGTGGCGGTGGCGACGCCGTGCTGGCCGGCGCCGGTCTCGGCGATGATGCGCGGCTTGCCCATGCGGCGCGCCAGCATGATCTGGCCGAGCACGTTGTTCACCTTGTGCGAGCCGGTGTGGTTCAGCTCGTCACGCTTGAAGAAGATCTTCGCGCCCTGCCCCGGGGCGGCCTGCGCGCGCAGGTGCTCCGTCATCCGCTCGGCGTAGTAGAGCGGGCTCGGCCGGCCGACATAGTGGGTCAGGTGGCTGTTCATCTCGGCCTGGAAGGCCGGGTCCGCCTTCGCGGCCGTGTAGGCCGCTTCCAGGTCCAGGATCAGCGGCATCAGCGTCTCGGCCACGAAGCGTCCGCCGAAGATGCCGAAGCGGCCGCGCTCGTCCGGGCCGTTGCGGAACGAGTTCGGAGGGGGAGCGATGGTCACGGGCATGGTCCTTGTCAGAGCTGCGTTTGTCGATAGGCCTAGACCCGCACGGGGGGCGCCGACAATGCGGCCAACGCGTCGAATCGCGAATTCAGGGCCTTTCGGCGCGGAAAGCAAGGCGCTCACGGGCGCGCGTCCCCTGCCCCCTCAGCCCCGCGCCGCCGCGATGAAGGCGGCGATCCGCGCCGCCGATTTCTCGCCCGGACCGGTCTCGACGCCCGACGAGACGTCGACGGCGCGCGCGCCGGTGCGGGCGAGCGCCGTCGCCACGGTGTCGGGGGTGAGGCCGCCCGAGAGCATGTAATCCGCCGGGAGAACGGCACCCCCCAGAAGGTCCCAGTCGAAGGCGTGGCCGTTGCCGCCGGGCAGCGCCGCACCCGGGGGCGCCTTGGCGTCGAGGAGGATGCGGTCGGCCCGGCCCGCGAAGGCGGTCACCGCGTCGAGATCCGCCGCGCCGGCGACCCCGATCGCCTTCATCACCCGGCGACCCGTCGCGGCGCGGATGGCCGCCACGCGCTCGGGCGTCTCGCGGCCGTGGAGCTGGATCCAGTCCGGGTCGAGGGCCTCGACGGCGGCCGCCACCGCAGCGTCGTCCGGGTCGACGAGGAGCACCACCCGCTCGGTCCGGCCCTTCGCGCGCGCCG
Organism: Methylobacterium sp. AC690; assembly: GCF_979256535.1. Taxonomy (NCBI): domain Bacteria; kingdom Pseudomonadati; phylum Pseudomonadota; class Alphaproteobacteria; order Hyphomicrobiales; family Methylobacteriaceae; genus Methylobacterium; species Methylobacterium sp. AC690. Next base: position 194,029 of record NZ_CEEDOX010000009.1, read on the forward strand.
AGAGGGCGCGGCCGGTCTCCAGGTCCACGTGGCGGGGGCTCCTGGGGAAGTGCACGAACCCGACGAGATCGGCACCGGCCTCCAGGGCGGCGTCGAGGGTCGCCGCCGTGCTGAGCCCGCAGATCTTGATCGCGATGGCGGACATGGGTTTCGAGGTCTGCGGTTTCGGAATCTGCGGTTTCCAAATCTGCGGTGTCGAGGCCCGCGGGTCGGCCGCCGCGCTCAGCGCGGCGCCGGCAGGGCGACGCGGTCGGAGGCGTTGCGGTAGATGCCGTTCGGCCCCTCATGGGTCGGGGCCGGCGCGTAGGTCTTGAGACGGGCGGTCTCGCCCTCCAGGCGGCGGATCTCGCGCCGGCGCTCGGCGCTGGTGCGGCGGGTGCGCGACTGCCCGAGCCAGGCCCCGCAGCCGCCGAGCAGCACCCCGAGGGCCACCGCGATGAACAGCAGCAGGTAGAGCGGCAGCGTCGCGCTGAAGACCGGCATGTCGGGCGAGAGGGGATCGAAGGAGACCCGCACCGCATCGCGGTTGGCCACCGCGAAGGCGACCACCAGGATCGCCACGGGAAGCAGCACCAAGCCCTTGAGGAAGCGGATCATCGAGTCGAACTCCGAGCAGCGTAGGAAACGGGGCGGATCAGGACGCGGCGGCCTCGCCGTCCCCGATGCCGGCCTCGTTGAGGCGCAGGCGCATCTCCTTGCCCGTCTTGAACACGGGGATGGCCTTCTCCGAGACGGCAACGGCCGCACCCGTCCGCGGGTTGCGCCCGCGCCGCGCATCGCGGCGCTTCACCGAGAAGGCGCCGAAGCCGCGCAACTCGACCCGGTCGCCGCGGGCCAGGGCATCCGCGATGGTGTCCAGGATCGCGTTCACCAGGGTCTCGACGTCCCGCTGGTAGAGATGCGGGTTCTGCTCGGCGATCTTGAGCACGAGCTCCGACTTGATCATGGGAGGGCCTTCACGAAGTCATCCACGAATGGGGTGGCGCGGACCCTCAGCGGGCGGCGTCCGCGGGACCGGGCCGCCAGAGGACCAGGAGTCCGCCCTGGGCCAGGCCCGACGTCTCGTCGCCGACCTGACGCAGGCGCGCCGCGACGCCGTCGAGCCCGACGAGGTCGGCCCCGAGGCCGAGGGCCGACCACAGGCGGAAATCGCTCTTGGCCTTCGGCTTCCAGTCCAGCACGGGCAGGTCCTTGGCGACGCCGCGCTCGGATTCGAGCCAGGCGATGGCCTGCCGCTCGCCGCCGAGGCCGTCCACCAGCTTGAGCGGGACGCTCTGGCGGCCGCTGAACACCCGGCCGTCGGAGACGGTGGCGAGTTCCTTCTCGGTCATCTTGCGCCGGTCGGCCACGAGGCCCTTGAACCACGCATAGGTGTCGCCGACGACGGCCGCGAGGGCGGCGCGGGCCTCGGGCGAGGTGGGCGTGAAACCCGACGGCTCGGCCTTGAGGGGCGCGGACTTCACGGACTCGACCTTGACCCCGACCTTGTCGAGGAGGCCTGACAGGTCCGGATACTGGAACAGGACGCCGATGGAGCCCACCAGGGCGGTCTCGCGCGCGACGATGTGGTCGGCGGCGATGGCCGCGATGTAGGCGCCGGAGGCGGCGGTGCCGTCGACGAAGGCCACCATGGGCTTCTTCTCGGCGAGCGCCCGCAGGTTGCGGTAGAGTTCCTCGGAGCCGGTGGTGGTGCCGCCCGGCGAGGAGATCGACACCACGACGCCCTGCACGGCGCTCGCGTCGCGGACGCGCTCGATCAGCTTGGTGGTGGATTCGCTGCCGGCGATGAAGCCGCCCACCGAGATCCGGGCGATCTGCGGACGGACACTGCCGAGACCGAGGGCCTCGCCGCCACTGCGAACCCGCAGGCCGACCGCCCCGACCGCGACCACGAGGCCGCCGATGCCGAGGACGCGCCAGAGGGAGAGCTTGCGGCGCAGGCGCCGGCGATCGATCAGAAGTTCGGCATCCGCGGCCATGCGCTGGTTACGCTCCCTCACGTGCCGGCTCGGCCGGCTGATGGTTTTCGGACGCCAGGGTCCCGGGCGTCGCGTTCCGGTCTCCCGGCCGGTGCGCGCCGGCCTCCGCCCGCGCGCCGAACCTTGTCCCACACTCCCCGCCCATTTGCATCAAGCCTTTGGGACTTATCGGCCTTTGGGACTTGTCGCCTTCGGGACGTGTCGGCCTTCGGGACTTATCGAACTTCGGGACGTGTCGGTCTTCGGCGGTTCTTGGCCTTTGGCGGTTCTCGGCCTTCGGCGCATCCCGGCCTCGGACGCATCGCACGCCCGCCGGCGTGACGCCGCGCCCGAGCCGTCACCGGGCCCGTGTTCTAGCCTTGCCGGATAGGGACCGACAAGGGGCTGACGGCCGGCCCACGCCGCCGCCGGGGTGGGGGCCCGCGCAACGAAAAACGCCCGCGCGGGAGGCGATCCCGCGCGGGCGTCGATGGCGAGGCGAGGCGCCCCGGTCCCGAGGGACCGGGGACGACGCGGGACGGATTAGTCCTGCGGCTCGTCCTTGTCGTCGCTGGTGCGGGCCTTCTTGAAGGCCGCGCCCAGGATCTCGCCGAGCGAGGCACCCGAATCGGTCGAACCGAACTGGGCCATCGCCTCCTTCTCTTCGGCCATCTCGAGGGCCTTGATCGAGAGCTGGACCCGGCGCGCCTTGCGGTCGAACTGGATCACGCGGGCATCGAACTTCTCGCCGGCGGCGAAGCGCTCGGGGCGCTGGTCGCCGCGGTCGCGGGCGAGCTCGGCCCGGCGGATGAAGGTCGTCAGGTCGGTGTCGACGATCTTCACGTCAACGCCCGAATCCTTCACGTCCACCACTTCGCAGGTCACGATCTGACCCTTCTTGAGGTCGCCGGCTTCCGTGAAGGGGTCGCCGCCGAGCTGCTTCACGCCGAGCGAGATGCGCTCCTTCTCGACGTCGACGTCGAGAACCTGGGCGCGCAGCATGTCGCCCTTCTTGAACTCCTCGATGACCTGCTCGCCGGGACGGTTCCAGTCGAGATCCGACAGGTGGACCATGCCGTCGACATCGCCGTCGAGGCCGATGAACAGGCCGAACTCGGTCTTGTTCTTGACCTCGCCCTCGACCTCGGAGCCCACCGGATGCTGCTGGGCGAACGCCTCCCAGGGGTTCTGGAGGGTCTGCTTGAGGCCGAGCGAGATGCGGCGCTTGACCGGATCGACCTCAAGGATCTGCACTTCCACTTCCTGCGAGGTGGAGACGATCTTGCCCGGGTGGACGTTCTTCTTCGTCCAGGACATCTCGGAGACGTGGATCAGGCCTTCGATGCCCGGCTCCAGTTCCACGAAGGCGCCGTAGTCGGTGATGTTGGTCACGCGGCCCTTGAGCTTGGCGTCGACCGGGTAGCGCTGGGCGATGCCCTCCCACGGATCGGCCAGCAGCTGCTTGATGCCGAGGGAGATGCGGTGGGTCTCGTGGTTGATCTTGATGATCTTGACCTTGACCGTCTGGCCGATGGTCACGACCTCCGACGGGTGGTTCACGCGGCGCCACGCCATGTCGGTGACGTGGAGCAGGCCGTCGATGCCGCCGAGATCGACGAAGGCGCCGTACTCGGTGATGTTCTTGACGACGCCGTCGATGACCTGGCCTTCCTCGAGGTTGGCCACCAGCTCGGAGCGCTGCTCGGCGCGGCTCTCCTCGAGGACGGTCCGGCGCGACACGACGATGTTGCCGCGGCGACGATCCATCTTGAGGATCTGGAACGGCTGCGGGGTGCCCAGCAGCGGGGTGACGTCGCGCACGGGGCGGATGTCGACTTGGGAGCGCGGCAGGAACGCCACGGCGCCGTCGAGGTCGACGGTGTAGCCGCCCTTGACCTGGTTGAAGATCGCGCCGGTGACGCGCTCGTTGGCCTCGAAGGCCTTCTCGAGCTTGACCCAGCTCTCCTCGCGGCGCGCCTTGTCGCGCGAGATGACGGCCTCGCCGAGCGCATTCTCGATGCGGTCGACATAGACCTCGACCTCGTCGCCGACGGCGAGCTCGCCTTCGCGGCCGGGGCCGTTGAATTCCTTGAGGGCGACACGGCCTTCCGTCTTGGCGCCGATGTCGATGACGGCCACGTCCTTCTCGATCGCGACGACGCGACCCTTGACGACGGACCCTTCGGTGATCTCGTGTTCGAGGAAGGACTCCTCGAGAAGAGCGGCGAAATCGTCGCGGCTCGGGCTACGCTGCAGGGCGTTACCAGCGGTCATTCTGTCTCCTGACAGGCCTCATCGGGAGGCCGGCATCGGCGGCTCGTGTGACGGGACACCCTCGACGTCGCCACCCGGGGTCACGGACCCGACGGGCTCAACCTCCCGGAGGAGGGCCGACGCATTCTCAAACGATGGTCGAGAGTGATCCTCCAAACGGGGCGGGGCCCGGCGGGACAGCCGAGCCTCGTGGAATCCCTTCGGAGAACGGCGGTTGCATAGCGGATTGCCGGACGTCCGGCAATGGGCCGGGTGCCCGGCCCGCTTCGGTCTCGCAAACGAAAAATCCCCGCGGCCAGGCTGCGGGGATCGGTCGGCGCGGCGCGTACGGGGCGGGTCAGTCCTCGTCGTCGTCCTCGGTGTTGCGCATGCCCTTGAGCTTCGCGAACACCGAATCGGCGTTGAGCTTCTCGTCGCGGGCGCTGCGGTGATGCTCGTCCGCCTCGGTGTAGTCGGTCGCCGTCGACACCTCGGTCGGCAGCAGCGTCGCGCCGCCGTCCACCGGCATGTTGGCCGGCCGGTCCTTGGCCGAGCGCTGAACCTCGAAATCCAGGTCGATCTGGGTGCAGAGACCGAGGGTCACCGGGTCCATCGGCTGCAGGGAGCCGGAATTCCAATGGGTGCGCTCGCGGATCTGCTGGATCGTCGACTTGGTGGTGCCGACGAGGCGGATGATCTGCGCGTCCTTGAGCTCGGGGTGGTTGCGCAGCAGCCAGAGGATGGCGTTCGGGCGGTCCTGGCGGCGGGAGAGGGGCGTGTAGCGCGGGCCCTTGGTGGTCCGCTTGACCTCGGGCAGCTTCACCTTCGAGACCGCGACCTTGAGCTTGTAGTTCGGGCTCTTCTGCGCCTTCTCGATCTCGTCGCGGGTGAGTTGGCCGGTGGTGATCGGATCGAGGCCCTTGATGCCCGCGGCGACCTCGCCGTCGGCGATGCCCTTCACCTCGAGGGGGTGCAGCTTGCAGAAATCGGCGATCTGCTCGAAGGCCAGCGAGGTGTTCTCCACCAGCCATACGGCGGTGGCCTTCGGCATCAGCGGGCCTTGCGACATCGGGTGACTCCAACAGGTTCGTGCGGGACGGGTCCGGGGCGCCGCCGACAGGGCGTCGCTCGCTCCGGCCTCGACTGGCCGGCAGCATCCCGTCTCAACGCTGCAATAGGGAAGCGCCGTCTATACAGGTTCCGATGGGGTCAACGCAATTGCGATCCGCTGGTCCCGGATGTCCGGGACGTGCGCCTCAGGTGAAGAGGCTCGAGACGCTGGATTCCGTCGCCGTCCGGCCGATGGCCTCGCCCAGGAGCGGCGCGATGGTGGCGACCCGGATGTTGCGCGCGAGCTTGACCGCCTGGGTCGGCTGGATCGAGTCGGTGATGACCAGTTCCTTCATCCGCGACGCGGCGATGCGCGAGACCGCGCCCCCCGAGAGCACCCCGTGGGTGATGTAGGCGGAGACGTCCTTGGCCCCGGCATTCAGCAGGGCCTCGGCGGCGTTCACCAGGGTGCCGCCGGAATCGACGATGTCGTCGACGAGGATGCAGGAGCGGCCCTCGACCTCGCCGATGATATTCATCACCTCGGACTCGCCGGGACGCTCGCGGCGCTTGTCGACGATGGCCAGGGTCGCGTCGATGCGCTTGGCGATGGCGCGGGCGCGGACGACGCCGCCGACATCCGGCGACACCACCATCCAGTCCCGCGGGTCGAGGCGCTCCTTGATGTCGCGCACCATCACGGGGGCGGCGAACAGGTTGTCGGTCGGAATGTCGAAGAAGCCCTGGATCTGCCCGGCATGGAGATCGAGGGTCATGACGCGGTCGGCGCCGGCCTCGGTGATGAGGTTGGCCACGAGCTTGGCGGAAATCGGGGTGCGGCCCGAGGTGCGCCGGTCCTGGCGGGCATACCCGAAATACGGGATCACGGCGGTGATGCGCCGCGCCGAGGAGCGCCGCGCGGCGTCGATCATGATGAGCAGTTCCATCAGGTGATCGTTGGCCGGGAACGAGGTCGACTGGACGATGAAGACGTCCTCGCCGCGCACGTTCTCCTGGAGTTCGACGAAGATCTCCATGTCGGCGAAGCGCCGGACCATGCATTTGGCCAGCGGCAATTCGAGGTAGGCCGCGATGGCCTCGGCCAGGGGGCGGCTCGCGTTGCCGGCGATGATCTTGATCGAGGACTTCATGCCGGGGTCTTCATCTCGCGATCCTGCAGGGCCGAGCCCGTGCCGAGGTTTGAGGCCTTGGTTGCGGCGCTCCATAACAGCCGCACCCCAGGCGTCACAATGCCTTCACCTGTGTTGCAGAGTCAGGTTTCGTACATCAGGGCTCGAGCAGCCGGTGCAGGTGCACGATGAAGTAGCGCGTCTGGGCGCTGTCAACCGTCGACTGCGCCTTGGCTTTCCAGGCGGTCTGGGCCGAGGCGTAGTCCGGAAAGATGCCGACGATGTCGAGATTCTTGACGTCGCGGAAATTCACGCCGTCGAGGCTCTCCAACTCGCCCCCGAAGACCAGGTGCAGCCTCTGTGCGCTGTCGATCGTCGTCGTCATTCCCGCATCTCCCTCCGTCCGGATCCGGCGCCATCCCGGAAGGCACGCGCCGTGCCGCGGGTGCGGTCGCAAACGCCGCCGGGTTCGTCAACCCGATCCGCGTGCCGCGGAACACGCAGGCCCCGTCCCGCACGGCACGGTGCACAGGCATCGCCGCCGGGCAACCGCTCCTCAGAGGTCGAACAGGCTTCCCTGCCGGGCCGCGGGCGCGGGCACGTCCGGCGGCTGCGCCGTCCGGGCGGCCGTCGTCGGGGCGGTCTTTTCCGGGGCGGTCTTTTTCGGGGGTGTCCGCTTCCGCGCGGTCTTCGGGGGGGGCGTCGCCTCGCCGGTCGGGCTGGCCCCATCCGCCGGGGTGTCGCGCGGCGCGACCTCGACGAAACCGTCCGTGAATTCCAGCGTCATGTGCGGGGCGACCTGCGCCGCGGCGCGGATCGCCCGCCCGTCCGAATCCCGGACCAGGGCGTAGCCGCGGGCCAGCACGGCGCGGTAGCTCAGGGACCCGAGCAGGCCGGAGAGCCCGGCGAGCCGGTCGGCGCGGCGCTCCGTCAGACGGACGCCGGCCCGGACCAGCCGCGTCTGCAGGGCGTCGAGGCGATCGCGGCTGCGCACCTGCTCCGCCCGTGCGCGGCTCACCGTCCCCTCCCGGGCGATGACGAGGCGGCGGCCGAGATAGGACAGCCCCTCCCCCTTGCGCGCCATGTCGTGGCGCAGGGCCGCGCCGGGACGGTCGCCGATGCGGGCGACCCGTCCGCGCGCCTGGGCCAGGGCCAGGGTCGGCGGATGTCGGGCGAAGCGCTCGACGAGGCGCGAGACGCGCAGCCGGAACACCCGGGCGTTGCCGGCCAGAGCCGGGCCGAGCCTCGCCTCGGCGAGGTCGAGGCGCTGGCGCTTGGCCGCCAGGAAGGCGTCGACGTCCGGCATCGCCCGCACCAGGGCGCGCAGGTCGCTGCACTCCCGGTCGAGACGGCGCTGGACCGCCTCACGCTGGCGCCGTGCGAGATCGGATACCTCGGAGACCAGGTCGGCCCGCACCGGAACGGCCATCTCGGCGGCCCCCGTCGGGGTCGGGGCTCGCCGGTCGGAGACGAAGTCGATCAGGGTGGTGTCGGTCTCATGGCCCACCGCGGAGATCAGCGGGATCGTCGAGTCCGCGGCCGCGCGCACCACGCATTCCTCGTTGAAGGCCCAGAGATCCTCGATGGAGCCGCCGCCGCGCGCCACGATGAGCACGTCGGGCCGCGCAATCGCGCCGCCGGGCGCCAGCGCATTGAAGCCCCGGATCGCCGCAGCGATCTCCTCGGCCGCCCCCTCCCCCTGGACCCGCACCGGCCAGACCAGGACGGGCCGGGCGAAGCGGTCCTCGAGCCGATGCAGGATGTCGCGGATGACGGCGCCGGTCGGCGAGGTCACCACGCCGACGACACGGGGCAGGTACGGGATCGGCCGCTTGCGCTCGGCCGCGAACAGGCCCTCGGCGGCGAGCACGCGCTTGCGCTCTTCCAGCAGGGCCATCCAGGCCCCGATGCCGGCGGGCTCGAGGGTCTCGATGACGATCTGGTACGAGGATTTGCCCGGGAAGGTCGTGATCCGCCCGGTGGCGACCACCTCGAGCCCTTCCTGAGGACGCTGGCGCAGGCGGTTGAAGGTGCCCTTCCAGACCACCGCATCGATCCGTGCGCTGCCGTCCTTGAGCGAGAAGTAGGCGTGACCGGAGCTGTGCTGGCCACGAAAGCCTGAAATCTCGCCCCGCAGGCGAACGTGGCCGAAGGCATCCTCCAGCGTCCGTTTCAGCGCGGAGGCGAGGTCTCCGACGGACCATTCCGGCACGTTGGAAACGGGCCCGGGTGCGGCGGCGGCTTTGGCGGGTGGGGGAGGAACGGCCATGGCGGCGGACGCTAGGGCCGGCGTCGCACTAGGTAAAGGGATTGACCGTGCCGCCCCGGGTCACACCCGTCGCATCACATCAGGCATCACATCAGGATGGAGAGGATGACCAGTGCAGACGCCACGGGCACGGCGCAGATCGCGAGAGCCATGCGCCAGATCGGGAGATTGCGGAGGTTGCCGTTGTCGTTGCAGGCGCGAACAGGCACGCGGCCGTGCGTCACGTAGTGGGAGAGGCTGACGCTCCGGAGGGGAGTCGGCGCCACCAAAAACGGAACGGATTTGCGACAGCCTGGCATAATCCTCACAACGTCGTCCGAAGTGGTTCGTTCCACGCGGAAAGTACGAGAACCCAAGAAAGCCGGACCCGGTTCGCGGAGCGCTTCCCGTGCACAGCGGGCGTATCGGCTTCGAATCGGACTTTTCAACGAGCGGCTTTTGGGGAACATCACCGCTCATGAACATCCTTCTCATCGGTTCAGGCGGGCGCGAGCACGCCCTCGCCTACGCCATCGCCAAGAGTCCGCTCTGCACCCGCCTGTTCACCGCACCGGGCAATCCCGGCACGGCCGCCTTCGGCGAGAACCGCCCCGAGCTCGACGTGTCCGACCATGCCGCGGTACGGACCTTCTGTTCGGGCGAACGCATCGGGCTCGTGGTGGTCGGTCCCGAGGCGCCCTTGGTGGCGGGCCTGGTCGACGCCTTGCAGGCCGCGGGCGTCCGGGTGTTCGGCCCAACGAAGGCCGCCGCCCAGCTTGAGGGCTCCAAGGGCTTCACCAAGGACCTGTGCGCCGCGGTCGGCATTCCCACCGCCGCCTTCGCGCGGTTCCAGGCCCTCGAACCCGCCCTGGCCTACTTGGCGGCGCAGGGGGCCCCCATCGTGGTGAAGGCCGATGGGCTCGCTGCCGGCAAGGGCGTGGTCGTGGCCGAGACCCGCGAGCAGGCGGAGAACGCCGTGCGAGCTCTGTTCGAGGAGCCCGGCGCCGAGATCGTCATCGAGGAGTGCCTGTTCGGAGAGGAAGCGAGCTTCTTCGCCCTGTGCGACGGCACCCGCGCGGTCCCGGTAGGCACGGCCCAGGACCACAAGCGGGTCTTCGACGGCGACCGCGGCCCCAACACGGGCGGCATGGGCGCTTACTCTCCGGCGACCATCCTGACCCCGGCCCTGGAGCGCGCGGTGATGGAGACCATCATCGCCCCGACCCTCGACGGCATGCGCGCGCGGGGCATCCCCTTCACCGGCATCCTCTATGCCGGGCTGATGCTCACTGCCGACGGGCCGAAGCTCATCGAGTACAACACCCGCTTCGGCGACCCGGAGGCCCAGGTGCTGATGCCGCGCCTCGCGTCCGACCTCGTGCCGGCCCTGCTGGCGGCCTGCGAGGGCGACGTGTCCGGGATCAGCCTAGAATTCGACGAGCGGCGCGCCGCGCTCACCGTGGTCATGGCGGCGGCCGGCTATCCTGGAGCGGTGCTGCGCGGTTCGGAGATCCGCGGCGTCGAGGCCGCGGGCGTGAGCGACGAGGTTCTGGTGTTCCAGGCCGGCACCCGCGCCGAGGGCGGACGCCTGCTCGCCGACGGGGGCCGGGTGCTCGCCGTCACGGCCCTCGGCGAGAGCATGATGGAGGCCCAGGCGCGCGCCTATGCGGCGGTGGCCCGGATCGACTGGCCGGAGGGTTTCTGCCGCCGCGATATCGGCCGCCGCGCCGTCGCCCGCGAGGTCGCGGGCGGCGGGATCTGACGCCAGACTGTCAGCGCCGCTTGTTGCCGCGGGGACCGGTGGGCACCACCGTGTTCCCCCGGTTCTCGGCCCGCAGGATGCGCCAGCGCGCCACCCGCTCCGCGTCGAGTCGGCCCTCGGCGACGGCGGCCTGCACGGCGCAGCCGGGCTCGTGGGCATGTGTGCAGTCGCGGAAGCGGCACTCGGGGGCGAGTTCGGTGATCTCTGCGAACAGGGTGTCGATCCCCTCGGCCGCATCTCCGAGCTGAAGCGAGCGGATTCCGGGCGTGTCGATCACCCAGCCGCCGCCCGCGATGGCGTGGAGCGATCGGCTCGTCGTGGTGTGCCGGCCCTTCGCATCGTGCTCCCGGATGCCTCCCGTCGCCTGAGGCGCCGCGTGGCTTGGGCCCGCCAAGGTGTTCACCAGGGTCGACTTGCCGACCCCCGAGGAGCCGACCACCGCCACGGTGCGGCCGGGGCCGCACCAGGGACCGAGCTGCGTCGCTGCCCCGGACTCCCTGGGATTCACCAAGGTGACGGCGAGGTCGCGCTGCAGCGCCCCGGCCTCGCGCCGGTAGCGCTCTGCATCCAACGCCGCGTCCGCCTTGGTCAGGACGATGACCGGTTCGGCGCCGCCCTGGTTGGCTAAGGCAAGGTAGCGCTCCAGCCGCGTCGGATTGAAGTCCGCGTTGCAGGAGGTGACGATGAAGAGGGTGTCGACATTGGCCGCCGCGAGCTGCGGGGCGACGCTGCCTTCCCGCCGCCGCTCCAGAACGGTGCGGCGATCCAGGCGTCGGCGCAGCATCTGGGTCTCGGCCTCGACCAGGACCCAGTCACCCACCGCGTAGTCGCCGGTGTTGGCGTGGACCGGCAGCATCAGCTTGACCGGTCCCGCCTCCGCGAGCGCACCCATGCGGGCGCGGTGCACGGTCGCGACGCGCTGGGGCACGAGGTCCGCCTCGTCGGGCCGGCACTGGTCCGCGAAGAAGGCGGACCAGCCGAGTTCGGCCAGGGTGTGGGCGACCGTCACGGCGCGCGACCCGCTCAAGCGGCGAGCCGCGCCAGCGCCTCCGTGATCTTCTCCAGGCGGGCGGCCTCTGCATCGCGACGCTCGCGCTGCTCGTCGACGACCTCGTCGGGGGCCCGGGCGAGGAAGTCGGCATTGCCCAGCTTGCCCTCGATCTTGGCGATCTCGGCACCGGCCTTCGCCGCTTCCTTCCTCAGGCGGGCGACCTCGGCGGCGAGGTCGACGATGCCCTCCAGCGGCAGGGCTGCCACCGAGCCGCGCACCAGGAGCTGCACCGAGTTCTTCGGCGCGGCCGCCTCGAAGCGGATCTCGGAGAGCCGCGCCAGCCGAACCAGGGTGTCGCCCCAGCGGGTCGCACGGGCCCGCAGGTCCGCATCGGCACCGACTACGACGAGGGGGATCTGCGCAGCCGCCGGCACGCTGGTCTCCGAGCGGGCCGAGCGGATCTCCGAGACGAGGTCGACGAGCCAGCCGATCTCGGCCTCCGAGTCTGAATCGTTCAGTGCGGCGAGGTCCGGCCAGGGTGCCAGGGCGAGCAGGCCCCGTTCCGGTAGGCCCTCGCCCTTGATCGCCCAGAGTTCTTCCGTGAGGAACGGCATGAACGGGTGCAGGAGCTTGGCGATCTGGTCGATCAGGAAGGCCACGGTGGCCTGCGTCTCGGCCTTGGCGGCGGCCTCGACACCTTCCCCCTGGAGCACGGGCTTCGCCAGTTCCAGGTACCAGTCGCAGAAGATGTTCCAGACGAACCGGTAAGCCGCTGCGGCCGCGTCGTTGAAGCGGTAGGCATCGAGCGCCGCCGTGACCTCGGCAACGGCCCGGGCGGCCTCGCCCAAGGCCCAGCGGTTCAGGGTCTCGCGGGCGTCCTCCGGCCGGTAGTCGGTCCGCAGGGTGCAGCCGTTCATCTCGGCGAAGCGCGAGGCGTTCCAGAGCTTCGTCGCGAAGTTACGGTAGCCCTCGACTCGGTTCACCGCGAGCTTGATGTCCCGTCCCTGGGCCGCCATGGCCGCGAGGGTGAAGCGCAGGGCATCGGCCCCGTACTGGTCGATGAGTCCGAGCGGATCGACGACGTTGCCCTTCGATTTCGACATCTTGGCGCCGGAGGCGTCGCGCACCAGCGTGTGCAGGTAGACCGTCGAGAACGGGACCCGGTCGGTGACGTGGAGCCCCAGCATCGTCATCCGGGCGACCCAGAAGAAGATGATGTCCTTGCCGGTCACCAGCGTGTCGGTCGGGTAGTAGCGCGCGAACTCCGGGGTTTCCTCCGGCCAGCCCAGCGTCGAGAACGGCCACAGGGCGGAGGAGAACCAGGTGTCGAGGACGTCCTCGTCCCGGCTGAGGGCCACGGGCGCCCCGCGCTTCGCATCGGCCTGGCCCTGTGCCTCCGCCTCGCTCATCGCCACGTAGATGCCGCCCACCTCGTCGTACCAGACCGGGATCTGGTGGCCCCACCAGAGCTGGCGCGAGATGCACCAGGGCTCGATGTTCTCAAGCCACTGGAAGAAGGTCCGCTCGTAATTCTCTGGCACGAAACGGGTTTTGCCATCGCGCACCGCCTGCAGGGCGCGCTCGGCCAAGGGCTTCACGTTCACGTACCACTGGTCCGTGAGATAGGGTTCGATGACGACGTTCGAGCGGTCGCCGTGCGGAACCGCGTGGGTGTTCGGCTCGGTCAGCCGTAGGCGCTCGCGCGCCTCCATCAGGGCGACGACGCGTCGGCGCGCCTCGAAACGGTCGAGGCCGTGCAGGGCCAGGGCCTCCGGCTCGGGGTTCGCGTCCGCCAGGAAAGCGGCGTTGCCGTCGAGACTTATGCGGGCTTCCGAATCCAGGATGTTGATTGGCGTGCAGCCGGCGCGACGGCCCACCTCGAAGTCGTTGAAGTCGTGCGCGGGCGTGATCTTGACGGCGCCGGTGCCCTTCTCCGGGTCGGAATAGCTGTCCGCGATGATCGGGATCAGACGCCCGACCAAGGGCAGGCGCACGCGCTTGCCGACGAGGTGGGTGTAGCGCTCATCCTCGGGATGGACCGCGACCGCGGTGTCGCCCAGCATGGTCTCGGGCCGGGTCGTGGCCACCGTGATGATCTCGCCGGTCTCGGCGCCGGCCGCGTCGACGACCGGGTAGTCGAAGTGCCAGAGATGGCCCTTCACCTCGACCTGCAGGACTTCGAGGTCCGAGATCGCCGTCTGGAACTTCGGATCCCAATTCACCAGGCGCTTGTCGCGGTAGATCAGGCCCTGGGCGTGGAGGTCGACGAAGGTGCGGGTGACGGCACGGACCATCTGGTCGTCCGGCGCGCCCGAGACGCCCATGGTGAAGCGCTCGCGCGACCAATCACAGGAAGCGCCCAGGCGCTTCAGCTGGTTGACGATCGCACCGCCCGATTCCGCCTTCCAGGCCCAGACTTTCTCGACGAACGCCGCGCGGCCGATCTCCCGCCGGCCCGGCTCCTTCGCCTCGGCGAGCCGACGCTCCACCACCATCTGGGTGGCGATGCCGGCATGGTCGGTCCCCGGCTGCCAGAGTACGTCGCGGCCGCGCATGCGCTCGAAGCGGCAGAGGATGTCCTGCAGCGTGTTGTTGAGGGCGTGGCCCATGTGGAGGCTGCCGGTCACGTTCGGCGGCGGGATCACCATGGTGAAGGGTTTCGCCCCGGCCCGCTCGGGGCGCCCAGCCTTGAAGGCCTCGCCCGATTCCCAGGCGGCGGCGATGCGCGCCTCGACGGCGGCGGGATCGAAGGTCTTGTCCATCATGGGCGGGGTCGGGTCACTGATCGGGGAAAGCGGAGGTTGGTTCGCTTTCAACCCGTCGGGCACCCTGCGTCAACACGCGAGCCCCGCGATTCGGCCATGCGATCGCGCTCAGGCCTCAACGGCCCCGGGCAACGCGCTCGATCTCGGCGCGAACCAGGCGCTCGACCATGCCGGGCAGGTTCTCGTCGAGCCAGCCCTTCAGCATGGGGCGGAGCATATCCTGCACGAGGTCTTCCAGGGTGCGGGCCTGGCTGCTCATGACCGTGTTCGAGAGCATGTGGAAGGCCTGGGCAACGCTCGCATCCGTGACGGCCGAGGTCAGGCGCTCGGTGGGCGTCGGCTCGGGATCCGGCTCGCGCGATGCGGGCTGAGGGACCGGCCGCGGCGGCTCGATGGGGGGCGCGGCACGGAGCGGCGGCAGCGGCTCCAAGTCCGGCTCATCGTCGTCGAAGGAGATCGCATCGAAGTCGATCTGTCCGTCCTCGATCGGCTCTTTCCGGAACGCGATCTCGGGCTCGTCGAGGGGGATGGGCTTGCGGACGGGCTGGGCGACCTCGGCGAGGTCCAGCACATCGTCGTTCTCGGGCATCGGCGGGGGGGCTCGCGGCGGAACCACCTCGGCCTTGGCGATCTGATCGTCGGCGATGATGCGCCGGATCGACGCCAGGATCTCCTCCATGGAGGGTTCCTGCGCCTTGTCCGACACCTTGGGGCTCGCTGCACTCATCCGGACGATGCTCGGGATCTGGGGGAAACGGTTGCGACGTGCAGCGAGTATTTCACGCTCCCGCCCCGACACAAGCGCTGGCCGCTGCACGGCGCGGGATAAGCTCGCGCCGCCGTGAGACTCCCGGGCGGGGCTGAGCCGTCCGGGACCGCGCCGCTCGCACTTCGGCGACCGCGCGGCCGCCGAACCTCAGCGGCCGTCGGGCGTGCGGACGCCGTACCAGAGGTCCTTGACCTGATCGAAGTGTTCCTTCGGGCTGTAGACCGCCACCGGCAGTGCCGTGAAGCGCACCGTCAGGCGCCCGATCGCCTGGACGACGCCGTAGGAGAAGATCACCCGGTTGCGCTGGGCGACGATCAGGTTGGTGCGGGCGTTCAGCAACTCCTGCTGCGCGTTCAGGACGTCGAGGGTGGTGCGCTGGCCCACGCGGGCTTCCTCGCGCACACCGTTCAGCGCCACCTCGTTGGCTTGCACCTGCGCCTGGGAGGCGATGACCTGTGCCTTGGAGGCCTCGAGCTGGCCCCAGGCCGTCACGATGGCTGAGCGGACCTGATCCCGTGTGTCCTCGGCATCGAGCCGGCGCTGGCCGACCGTCTCCTTGGCCTGGCGGATCTGCGAATAGGTCTGGCCGCCCTCGTAGAGGGGGATCGTCAGGCGCCCGACGATCGAGGCGCTGACGGCGTTGTCGCCCGGGAACTGGCTGTCGAAGCGCTGCTGGACCGAGCCCTGCAGGCCGGCGGTCGGATACAATGCGCCTTCCAGAACCTTCACCTGGGCCTCGGCCACATCGACGAGGTGCAGGGACGACAGAATCTGCGGGTGCTCCTTGAGGCCGATATTGACCGCGGCATCGAGGCTGCCCGGAACGTAGCGGTCGAGGGGCCGGCCCGGCGCGAGCTGGCGCGGTTCGACGCCGATGTAGCGGCGGTAGGTGCCGATGCTGGCGCGCAGGGTCGCCTCGGCGCCGCTGACGTCGGAGCGGGCGCCGGCGAGGCGGGCCTCGGCCTGGGCGACGTCAGTGCGGGTCACCTCACCGACGTTGAAGCGGTCGCGGGTCTGGCGAAGCTGCTCCTCGAGCACCTCGACGTTGTTGCGGCGCAGCTCCAGGTTTGCCGTGTCGCTCAGGACCGACATGTAGGACTGGGCAGCGTTGAACAGCGTGTTCATCTCGGTGGCGCGCAGCGCCTCCCGGACACGGAGCACGTCGGATTCCGCCTGACGGGTCTGGTTGTCGGTGCGAAAGCCGTTGAACAAGGTCTGGTTGACGGTGAGGCCCGCCCCGCCGGGCCTCGTGACCTGGTTGAGGCGAACCCGCGAGACTTGGCCGTCCGTCTGCGTCAGGCCGATATCGGCATCGAGGCTGACGGTGGGCCGGTAACCCGATTTCGCCTGCGCTACGTTCTCGTCGGTGGCGCGCACGCTGGCGCGGCCGGAATTCAAAGTCGGATTGGCGGCATACGCCCGCGAGAGCGCGCTCTCCAGCGTCTCGGCGCCGGCCGGGCTTGCCAGGGCAACCGCCAATACGGCGAGGCCGGCAGGCCGAAGCCTCGTGCGCATCGCAGGTTTCGAATCTCTCACGCTCATCAGCCCTTGCGGTTTCTCGATGAACCGGACGGCCTCGCAGAAGGCCGCCGCGCCTGAGCGCGATACCGGGTTGCCCGCCTCGATGCGGAGACTACCCGACCTTGGCCGGCAGAGCACCGGCCGCTTGCTGTGCATTGCGTGAATCAAGGAGGGGTGCCGCAAAAAAGCGACACTCCTTTCGGGCTAAGTCCGAGGCGTTCGGTGACCGAAACCGGGCTCCGTTCCAGGGTGCCGACGATGCGAAAGCGGTCCATTTCCCGGCGCGGAGGCCGTCAGAACGCGAAGTCGACCGCGTCCGCGAAGGCGCCCAGGGGCGGGAGAGCGGCATCGAAGAGGGGGCGCGCACCGAAGGCGTCGCCGGCTCGGACGAACAGGGTCGCCTTCGCGGCCCGGTCCCGGCCGATCACGCAGACGAGGCGACCGCCATCCGCCAGCTGGTTCAGGAGGGACTGCGGGCGCGTCTCCACCCGGCCGTTCACCAGGATCGCATCGTACGGTGCGCCCTGCGGGGCGCCGGACTCGAGCGGTCCCTCGACAACCGTGAGGCGGTCGAGGCCGGTCAGGCGCTCGCGGGCCCCCGCCGCAAGGTCGGTATCGGACTCGAGGGCGACAACTTCGGCGCCCAGGCGGGCCAGGATCGCGGCGCCGTAGCCGTAGCCCGTGCCCAGATCGAGGGCGGAGTCGCCCGGCTGGATCGCCAGGGCCTGGATCATGCGGGCCAAGAGCATCGGCGCCGGCATGGCGCGGCCCGGCCGGCCGAGCCGCAGGGACTGGTCGATATACGCGAAGTCCTCACGGCCCGCCGGCACGAAGCGCTCACGGGCGACCTCACCGAAAGCGTCGAGGACCGGGACGTCGTTCACGTCGAAGGTCCGCAACTGACAATCGACCATGAGGCGTCGTGCCTGCGCGTAATCGAGCATGGATGCCGTCTTCCCTCGACCCTGGGCCGGCGCCGGGCGCCGCTCTGTCCTTCCGGGCGGCCGGGCGGCCACGCCGAAGCTTGCGGGTTGTCGTGGATCGATGGCGAAAACGCAAGGTTCGCGGAGGCACCCCGCTGACAGGCAAGCGCAGGTCTCCCGGGCATCAGTCCAGGCGACGGCTCTGGTCTTATCCAGCGCGCCAACGACCTCAGCATGCCAACGACTTGGCGCGCCAACGACGTGGGGCGCCGGTACCGGCAGGATCTCGTTCACGAAATGGGGCGCCGGCCAAGCCGGCAATCAGAAAGTTGGAGGCCTCGGAGGGAATCGAACCCCCGTACAAGGATTTGCAGTCCTCTGCGTAACCACTCCGCCACGAGGCCTCTGTCGCACCGCCCCGAGGGGCTCGTTCGGCGACCCCCGTCCGGGCGGCCGGCTCGGGGAGAGCGGTCTCTAGCAGAGCCCCATGCGAAAGGGCAACGGCCTTTGGGCGATCTCGGAAAAAAGGATGGATGCGCGTGCTCCGCGTCTCGGACGCGCTCGACGGGCACGATGCCTCCGCAGGGGCGCCGGGCCAAAAAATGTGACGGAATCGTCAAATCACCGGCTCGGACACTCTTGCGTCTCGGCGAAGCGCTGTGTAGACCCCCGATCGCGGTCCCCGATAGCTCAGTTGGTAGAGCAAGCGACTGTTAATCGCTTTGTCGCAGGTTCGAGTCCTGCTCGGGGAGCCACTCTTCTTTCAAGATCTCTCTGTGGTCTGCAAACCTTCATCGTTTGTGTAGATCTCGCTGGGCTCGGAATGAGCCGGCATGAGCGGTAGGGCCGTCCATCGGTCGAGCGCCCAGTCCCAGGCGGCTTTGGTTTTTGAGCCCCGGCTAATCCCCCCTCCCGTTTCGAGATCGTGTGCCCCGCGATCGCCCGAAGTTCGCTTCGGGAGGCATTTCCTCCCGGTCGGCTGACCCATGACCGGAACGAACAAACCCGCCGACCTCGTGGGCGGCGGGTTCCGGCAGGGAGGCCCGTACGAGGCGAGCGGTCAGGCCAGCGGCCCGGGAATGGCGCTCTCGGCCTCGGCGAGGAGCCGGCTCTCGTGCTTGCGCACGAACAGCCACAGGGCGAGTCCCCCGAAGACCACCACCGCGAGGAGCGCCAGGCCGACGGGGCCGGCGATGTGCTCGATCGAGCGACCGCAGTAATACGAGCCCAGGCCCATGATCGTCGCCCAGGCGATGCCGCCGAGGCCGTTGAAGATCAGGAAGCGGCGCGCATCGAGCTTGTTCACGCCCGCGAGGACGGCCGCATAGGCGCGCAGCATCGCGGTGAAGCGACCGAAGAACACGATCTTTCCGCCATGCTCGCGAAAGAGGTACTGCCCGAGCTTGAGGCGGCCGTGATCCAGGGCGATCAGGTGGCCGTAGCGCAGCAGGAGCGGCATGCCCCAGCGGCGGCCGACCCAGTAACCGAGATTGTCGCCCAGGATCGCGGCGGCCGCGGCCGCCACGATGATCAGGCCGATGTTCAACTGGCCGGTGCTGCCGGCATAGACGGCCGACGAAATCAGGATCGTCTCGCCCGGTAGCGGGACGCCCGCACTTTCCAGAGCGATGACGACGAAGATCGCGATGTAGCCGTAGCTGGCGATCAGGTCGGCGATGGGCAGGTTCGTGAGGAAGGACATCAGCGTTCCCGTGTCGGCACTCCCGCGACACAGAGCGGGCGAACATGGCGGGAACGGGGCTCGTCTGTGGCTGAGCCGTGCCGGGCCATGGGGGCGCCGCCGGTCCGCGGTGCCGCAACGCCCTGCTGCCGGGCCGTCGCCGGGAGCGGGGCGCTCTCTGCTCAGGGATCAGCTGAAGGAGCCGAAGCCCTCGAAACTGTCGCTCTCGAATGTCGAGGCTGGCAGCGGATCGGGTGTCGGCTCCTAAGCGTCGTCGCCCGGGTGCTCCGGACCTTGCAATCGGCAGGGGTGGATCTCGTCGGAGACGGTTGCGAGCGGCGCGGCAGAGCGATCGTGCTGCACGTCTTGGGTCATCCAGGCTCCTCACAGGGCGTGCCCGTCTTACGGCACAGCTCGGGGTACCGGAACCGGATCGGCCCGGTAACCCCGCGAGGCTTCGAGGAGCACAGGTCTGGCATGCGGTGACTGGGAGACCTGTCACTCCACAGTCATCGCGCCGGCGTCGGGATATCGCCTGGTTGCGGAGGCCTGGGAGCCTCCGTCCCGGATCGCTCAGGCGTTCTTGCGCGGACGATGGTCCGGATCGACCCCGCCTTCCGGCGTCGTTTCGTTGTCGACATCGCCCTCGACGGTGGAGTCCGCCGCGACATCGTTCGGGTCGTGCCCGGTCATGCCCTTCGATTGGCCGATCCCCGGGTTACCCTTGAGGTCGGCGTCGCTCGGGACGTCGGTCTTCAGGTGCTTGTTGGACATGTCTGCTCCCGCCGATGTGGGCTTTATCGCGGGCGCTGAGAACCGCCCCGCGATACGCCTCGACCAACGGAACGGACCGGGCGCTGTTCCCGGTTGACCGGGTGTGCAGGTTCGTCGCGCCCGGAGCCGGAGCCTTCGCGGCCACGCACGAAAACGGCCGGGGAATCGCTCCCCCGGCCCCGATCGGCGACGACGCGCGCGGTGCTTACGGCTGCTCGTTGCCGGCGTAGTTGATCGAGCCGTCGGCGCCCTTCTTCCACATGTACATCACGTAGTCGGGGCGGGTGATGTCACCCTTCTTGTCGTAGGAGATGTCGCCGATCACCGTGTTGAAGGGCTTGCCCTCATGCATGTAGGCGGCGACCTTCTGGCCGTCGGTGGACTTCGTCGCCTTCATCGCGTCGGCGAGGATCTGCATGGCGGCGTAGGAGTAGAGGGTGTAGCCCTCGGGGTCGAAGTTCATCGCCTTGAAGGCGTCGACGGTTGCCTTCGACTTCGGGTTCTTGCGGGCATCCGGCGAGAACGTCATCAGGGTGCCGTCCGAGCCCGGGCCCGCCACTTGGGCGAACTCGCGATCGGCGATGCCATCGCCGCCCATCAGCGGCGCCTGCAGGCTCTGGTCGCGCATCTGGCGGATCAGCAGGCCAGCCTCGGTGTAGAGGCCGCCGAAATAGACCACGTCGACATTGGCCTGCTTCAGCTTCGAAACCAGGGCCGAGAAGTCCTTCTCGCCCGGGTTGATGCCCTCGAAGAGCACGTTGGTGGCGCCCTTGGCCTTCAGGGCCTTCAGCGTCTCGTCGGCCAGGCCCTTGCCGTAGGGGGTCTTGTCATGGACGAAGGCGATCTTCTTGCCCTTGAACTTGTCGGCGAGGTAGGCGCCCGCCACCGCGCCCTGCTGGTCGTCGCGGCCGCAGGTGCGGAAGGTGTTCCAGTTGCCGCGCTCGGTGTACTTGATCGCCGTGGAAGCCGGGCTGACCTCGACGATCCCGGCTTCCTGGAGCACGTCCGAGACCGGGATCGAGACGCCGGAGTTGAAGGCGCCGATGACGGCCTTCACGCCCTCCGAGGCGAACTTGTTGGCCACCGACACGCCCTGCTTCGGGTCGGAGGCGTCGTCCCCCACGGTCATGACGAGCTTCTCGCCGTTGACGCCGCCCGCCTTGTTGATGTCGGCGATGGCCTGCTGCGCGCCGGTCTTGATCTGCGCGCCGAAGGCGGCGTTCGGGCCGGTGACCGGGACCACCACGCCGATCTTGATCTCGGCCTGGGCGGCCGTCGCCGCCAGCATCAGGCCAAGCGCGACGCCGGCCGACAACAATGACTTCATGCCCGTTTCCCCTCTCGAAGCGCCGCGCCGGGCGGAACGTCCGGCGATGGTGGCGCATGACACGCGAAGTGGCCCCCTGCGGGGGTGGTCCAAACGCCGCGCCGTCACGGCGTCGGCGCGCTCGTCCGGTCCCGCCAGCTCAGCGGTCCGGTGCGCTCGTAGAGCCAGGCATATTGCCGGGTCATCTGTCCGGTGCGGGTGTAGCGGTAGGCCACGGCCCCGATGGCGAGGGCGACGGCGGCGTCGAGGCAGTAGGCGGGCAGCGACAGCAGCGCCTCCTCGAACAGCGCGTAGTGGAGGAAGCGCGTCACCGCCGCGATGAGGAGGAGCGCCAGCGCGCAGTGCCAGAACGGGCGCCAGCCGCGGGCGAGCCCGCTGCCGGTCATCCAGGCCGCACCGCCACCCATCGCCACGGTGATGAGGAGGAAGATCCCGAGGGTGCGCAGATCGAGGCTGAAACCGTCGGCCATGCTCAGTGCGATCCCCCCTCGAGGTAGGCGGCCTTCACCTGCGGGTCGTCGAGGAGCGCCTGGCCGGTGCCGCTCATCGTGACCGCCCCCGTGACCATGACGTAGCCGCGATGCGCGAGCTTGAGGGCATGATAGGCGTTCTGCTCGACGATGAACACGGTCAGGCCCTCGCGGGCGTTGAGCTCGCGCACGGCGGAGAAGATCTGCTTGACCACCAGGGGGGCCAGCCCGAGCGAGGGCTCGTCGAGCATGAGCAGGCGCGGCCGGCTCATCAGCGCGCGGGCGATGGCCAGCATCTGCTGCTCGCCCCCCGACATGGTGCCGCCGCGCTGGTCGATGCGCTCGCGCAGGCGCGGGAACAGGGTGCACATCCGCTCGAGGTCCTCGGCGAAATGCTTCCCCCCGTTGACGGCCGCGCCCATCTGCAGGTTCTCGCGCACCGTCATGCGGGAGAAGATCCGCCGCCCCTCGGGTGACTGCGCCAGGTTGAGCCGGGCGATCTCGTGGGTCGGCAGCTTGGTGATGTCCTGACCCGCGAAGGTGATGGTGCCCTCGCGCGCCTGGGGCTGGCCGAAGATCGTCATCATCAGGGTCGACTTGCCGGCCCCGTTGGCGCCGATGAGGGCGACGATCTCACCCTCGTGCACGTCGACATTGACGCCCTTCAGGGCCTGGATGCTTCCGTAATAGGCCGAGACCCCGCGCACGCTGAGGAGCGGTCCCTTGCCGGTCTGCATGTCCGCCTGCGCCATCCGGGCGCGGGTCTCGTCCACCAGCACGTTGATGCCCGCGACGCTCATGCTGTGGTTCCCGCAGAGGTTCCGACGAGACCGACTTCCGCTTCCACGGCCGCCACCTCCTCGTCGTCGACGCCGAGATAGGCCGCGATCACCCGGGTGTCGTTGCGGATCTCCTCCGGCGTGCCGTCGGCGATCTTGATGCCGTAGTCGAGCACCACGATCCGGTCGGAGATCTTCATCACCACCGACATGTCGTGCTCGATGAGCAGCACCGAGGTGCCGTACTCGTCCCGGATCATCCGCAGCAGGGTATTGAGGTCGGCCGATTCCCGCGGGTTGAGGCCGGCGGCCGGCTCGTCGAGGCAGAGCAGCACCGGGTCCGTGCACATGGCGCGGGCGATCTCCAGGCGGCGCTGGTCGCCGTAGGGCAGGTCGCCTGCCGGCTCGTCGGCCCGGTGCGTGAGGCCGATGCGCGCGATCCAGCCGGCGGCCTTGGCGATCGCCTCCTCCTGTGCCCTGCGGTAGACCGGCAGGCCGAGGATGCCCGCCAGGGAGAAGCCCGAGGCCCGCATCAGGGGCTTGTGCATGGCGACCAGCAGGTTCTCCAGCACGGTCATCTGCGGGAACAGGCGGATGTTCTGAAAGGTGCGCGCGACCCGGGCGAGGCGGTTGACGTCGTGGCCGGGCAGGCGCTCGAGCAGGTAGGTCTCGCCGCCGGCCTGCGCCAAGCGGATCATGCCCTCGGTCGGCTTGTAGAAGCCGGTGATGCAGTTGAAGACCGTGGTCTTGCCGGCGCCATTGGGACCGATGAGCGCCGTGATGTCGCCGCGCCCGACCTTGAAAGAGAGGTCGCCGACGGCGGTGAGGCCGCCGAAGCGCATGGTCAGGTGGTCGACCACCAGGATCGGGTCGGCAGGGCCGCCCGGTGAGGCGGCCGGGGGCTCGTCCTGCAGCGTGGCCAGGCGGGTGGTTCCGGTGGCGAGCGTCATGCGCCGCGCCCCTTGAGGCGGACCGAGGGCGAGCGCTCGGAGATCAGCCCGCGCGGGCGCCAGACCATCATGCAGACCATGGCGAGACCGAACAGCAGCAGGCGGTACTCGTTCGGGTCGAAGCCTTCGCCGAACACCGCCTTGAGGAAGGACAGGTTGCGCAGCAGTTCCGGGGCGCCGACCATGACGATCGCCGCGATGGCGACGCCGACCTGGCTGCCCATGCCGCCGAGCACCACGATGGCGAGGATGATCGCGCTCTCGAGGAAGTTGAAGCTCTCCGGCGAGACGAAGCCCTGGCGCACCGCGAAGAACGAGCCGGCAAAGCCCGCGAACATCGCGCCGAGCGCGAAGGCGGTGAGCTTGGTCATCGTGGTGTCGATACCGAGCGAGCGACAGGCGATCTCGTCTTCGCGCAGGGCCTCCCAGGCGCGCCCCAGCGGCAGGCGGCGCATGCGCAGGGTCACGAGGTTGGTGACCAGCGCCAGCACCAGGATCAGGTAATAAAGGAAGATGATGCGGTGGATCGGGTTGAAGGTCAGCCCGAAGGTCTGGGCGAACCCGCCCTCCCCGGCCGTGAACGGGATGCCGAAGAAACTCGCCCGCGGGATCGAGGAGAGGCCGGCGGCGCCGCCGGAGAAATCGACCCAGTTGATCAGCACGAGGCGGATGATCTCGCCGAAGGCCAGGGTGACGATGGCGAGATAGTCGCCGCGCAGGCGCAGCACGGGGAAGCCGAGGAGCACGCCGAAGGCGGCGGCGAACAGGCCCGCCAGCGGCAGGCAGATCCAGAACGACAGCCCGAAGCCGGTGGAGAGCAGCGCGTAGGAATAGGCCCCGACCGCGTAGAAGGCGACGTAGCCGAGGTCGAGGAGCCCGGCGAGACCGACGACGATGTTCAGGCCCCAGCCGAGCATGACGTAGGTGAGGATGAGGATGCCGAGATCGATCCAGTAGCGCCCCTCGGACAGGCCGCCCGAGCCGAGGGCGGCGAGCAGCGGCAGGGTGAGGGCGACGATCAGGGTCAGCGGACCCAGGACGCGGCCCGCGCGGGCCACCACGGGGGGCGCCCCCGCCGTGGCGATCCGGTGCGCCTCGCGCCGGCGCGAGACCTCCCCGAGGATCAGCCGCTGGCCGAGGCGCAGCACGAACACCGCGAGGCAGAGGCCCGCGACGACGCCCCAGCGGCCGGTGAGTTCGAGGCCGGTGCCCTGCCCGAGATCGGTCCGGTAGGCCACCACCGGAATGCTCAGGCCCAGCGTCACTAGGGCAAAGAGCGCCGAATCCTTGAGCATCTCCGCGAATGCCGCGCCGGAGCGGCGGCCGACGGTGGGGGCCACCGCGCCGATGGTCGATCCTGTCGCCATGGTCAGACCTTCTCGACTTCGGGGCGTCCGAGGATGCCGGATGGTTTGAAGATGAGCACCACGATGAGGATCAGGAACGCGGCCACGTCCTTGTACTCGATCGAGAAGTAGGCCGACCAGAAGGTCTCGATCAGGCCGATGATCAGGCCGCCGAGGACCGCGCCGGGCAGCGAGCCGATGCCGCCGAGGACCGCCGCCGTGAAGGCCTTCACGCCGGGCACGAACCCGTCCGAGAACGAGACCACGCCGTAATAGAGGAGGTAGAGGGTGCCGGCCACCGCCGCGAGCGCCGCGCCGAGGACGAAGGTCAGCGAGATCGTCCGGTCGACGTTGATGCCGAGCAAAGCCGCCATGCGCCGGTCCTGCTCGCAGGCCCTCTGGGCGCGCCCGAACGAGGTGCGCTGCACCAGGTACCAGAAGCCGGCGAGCAGCAGCGCCGTCGTCGTCATGATGATCGCCTGCTTGTAGGACAGGGTCACGGTGTACTGCTCGTTCTGGTAGAGCACGATGACGTCGCGGACGAGGGGCGGCACCGGCTTGTTGCGCGCGCCCTGCACCACCTGGACGAAGTTCGACAGGAAGATCGACACGCCGATGGCCGAGATCAGCGGCGCAAGGCGGAACGAGCCGCGCAGCGGCCGGTAGGCGACCCGCTCGATCGCCCACCCCCACAGGGCCGTGAGGATCATGGCGAGCACCAGCACGATCAGGAACACCAGGGCGACCGAGGTCAGCCCGAGCCAGGACGTGAGGATGAGGAAGAAGATCAGGGCAATGAAGGAAGAGAGCATGAACACGTCGCCATGGGCGAAGTTCACCATCCCGATGATGCCGAAGACCATGGTGTAGCCCAGGGCAATCAACCCATAGATCGACCCGAGCGTCAGGCCGTTGATGAACTGCTGGGCGAAAAATTCCATGAACCGGCCTTCGTTTCGACGGCGCAGCCATCGGCAAACGCAGGGTGCGAATGGCATGCCAGCCTGGAATGTTCTGAACTCCCGCCTCCGGTCAATCCTTGCCGCAAATTCGAGCGTGAGCTTTCCCAGGCCCTGAAACGAGAAAGGCCCGGCGCTGGGAGCGCCGGGCCGTCTCGGGACGTGGGTCGGGGTCCGGTGCCCGAGGCACCGGCCGGCCTTACTTGAGAAGGGAGACCAGCGCCTTGCCGGCAGGGGTCTTCAGCTCCTTGGCGTCGAGGGTGCCGTCGTTGTCCGGATCGGCGGCCTTGAAGCGCGCCTCGACGAGGGCGAGGAACTCGGTCTTGTCGAGGGTGCCGTCCGAATCCGGGTCGGCGGCCTTGAGCGCCTTCTTGCTCACGCGGCCCTGGAGCTCCTTGGCGTCGACAGTGCCGTCCTTGTCGGATTCCAGCTTGTCGAAGAGGGCGCCGGCCACGGCCTGAGCCTCCTTGAGGTCGATGGTGCCATCGTTGTCGGTGTCGACCATCGAGATCACCTTCGACGCGCCCGGACCCTTGGCCGAGGCCGGGATCGCCAGGGGAAGCGCGAGGGCGGCGGCCCCCAGGACGACGGCGAGACGGGACAGATTGGACATGCGGAAGTCTCCTCGAAAGGCAATCACGAAGGAGCGCCTAGCACGTCCCCAGACCGGCGCGGAAGATGTATTGCGCAGGGCCGTCTCGCGTTGCGTGCCCCTGGTCAGGTTGCGACATCGTGCCCATTATCGGGGGTCAGCCGACCCGGGCGGCACTGTCCGCTACGGTCACCGCCTTGCGGATGACGCCCGCGAAGGTGACGTGCGCCGTATAAGAGATGCCGTCCTTGCGCGCGCGAACCTCGAAGTGCTTCGGCTTGCGCGCTGGCGCCCCGTCCACCTGATAACCCGCCTGACGGAGGGCCGCGAGGGCCGTGGCCGGATCGGCCGGCGCCGCGTCCTTGCCCGCGGGACCGGGTCGGACGATGGCACGGCGGATCCCGTCAGGCCCCGTGATCGCGGTGGCCCGGATCTCGGTGGGCTTGGTCTCGCCGGTGACCGCGACCGCGTCGCCGACGTTCAGGATCACCGACTGCCCGGCCAGCGCCGTGGCGCCGTCCGGGCCGAGATCGATCAGGATTCGGCCGTCCGGCCCCTCGAGGGCGAGGCGATGGCCGAACACGGCCCAGATCGTTCCGTGGGTGCTGTGCATCTCGGGCATGAGAGTCTCTCTGAGGATCGATGGAGGGGCTGCGGCGGCTCTGCGAGCCGACGCGTCTTGTTGATGCGCTTGGGCTCTGCGAGCCGACGCGCCCTGTTGGTGCGCCGGGGCTCTGCGAGCCGCCGAGTCCGGATCGGGCGCTGGAACTCAGCGCGCGTCGGGCCGGGGCGGCGCGTCCGGCCGGGGGGCGTCGGGCTTCGGCTGGTCCGGGAGCGCGGCGAGGCGGTCGAGCATCTGCAGGGCCAGGTCGGCGCAAGCCTTCATCGGCTCGTCGTCGGCGCATTTCACATCAAGGGCGGTTTCGCCCCGCTCCAGCCGGAAATGGGCGGCCTTGGCGGGCGGCGGGGGCGGCGGCGCCTCGGGGCCCCGGCGCGGGCCGCCCGGAGGCGGGGCACCGGCCTCTGG